>CAZRLK010000079.1:0-21687 GCA_964600555.1 uncultured Bradymonadales bacterium | reverse complement strand
CTTACGCCATCGGCGTCGCGGAGCCGGTCAGCGTCATGGTCAACACCTACGGGACGAACCGGGTCGCCGAGGACAAGATCTCGCAGGCGATCCGGCGGCACTTCGCGCTGAAGCCCGCCGAGCTGATCGAGTCGCTCGACCTGCTGCGCCCGATCTACCAGGAGACGGCGGCCTACGGCCACTTCGGCCGGCCGAACTTCACCTGGGAGCGCACCGACAAATCCGATCTACTGGCCGACGAGTTGCTGTAGAGACGGCCGGCCGACCTTCCCGCACGAGGCGGGGCGGGACGTCACCGACGATGCTCCGAGCGCCAGTTCCCCGGACGAGAGTTCGCCGGGGAGCTGGCGCTTTTTTGGTTGCCGGGATGGCCGGCGGTCACTGCTGCTGGACGCACGCCGAGACCTGCACGTCGTGGCGGCCGCCGTTGCCGTCCGGGATCTCGAGGCTGACCGACGAGCCGCAATAATCCAGGGGGTTGCCGTCGCCGCCCGGACTGCAGGTCGAGCCGTCGTCGCAGACGCGGGTGCACTGCGATTCGATCTCGGCGCAGCGCTGCTCGTTGGCCTGGGCGTAGTACTCGCAGCTTCGCCCGCCCGAGCAGTCGGCGTCGCCGGTGCAGGTGGTGGCGTTGAAGGCGTAGGTGTTGAGGCACAGCCCCGAGCGGCAGTCGGCGTTTTGCTGGCAAGTGTCGCCGAAGCCGGCGCCCATCCGGGGTTTCGTGCAGATGGTGTCGATCGAGTTCGGGTCGGTCAGCCGCGAGAGGTTGACCTGGCAGACGTTCGAGCCGGCGCACTCGGCGTTCGACGAGCAGGGGCGGGTGCAGGCGGCGACGTCGCTGTTTTCGAGCAGCAGCGAGGTGCAGATCTGGCCGTCGGCACACTGGGAGTCCTGGCGGCAGGCCACCGAACAGTGGTCGATGAATCGCTCGTCCTGGGTGATCTGGCCGAGACACAGGCTCGAGCGGCAGGCGTCGTGGCCGTCGCAACTGTCGCCGAGCGAGCCCGGGGCGGAGTCGTTGGGGAACTGGCAGAAGGCGCCGATGCGGTTCGAGCCGGTTTCCTCGAGACGGCTGCAGGTGCGGACGTCGTCGGGGCAGGTGCCGGAGTCGGTGCACTCCCGTTCGGCCAGGGTCTCGCAGACCCGGAAGTCGCCACTCGCCATGCCCCGGTCGATGGTATTCTCGCGGCAAATCTGATCGCCGGCACACCGGGCCCGGTCGGTGCACGGCGACGCGCAGGTGCCCTCCAGGCAGACCCGGCTGTTGCACTCGTCGTCGGAGCTACACGAGCTGCCGGTCGCCTCGCCGTCCCCTGCGGGGATGCAGACCGACTCGAGGTTCTGGCCGTCGGGCGTCGGGACGATGGCGCAGTGCTGGTCGGAGTCGCAGTCGGCCTGCGCGGAGCACGAGGAGGGGGGTTCGGGCACGCAGAGGCGAGTCTCGTAGCTGTCGCCCTGGCCGTCGGAAAGGGACGTCGCCTCACAGCGGTCGCCCGACGGGCAGTCGTCGTCGCCCTCGCACGGGACGGTGCAAAAGGCCCGGAACCGCCCGTCGTAGCAGAGGTTGGCGGCGCACTCGGCGTCGTCCTTGCAGGCGTCGCCGCCGACTCCGCCACCCGGATTGCGCAGCCGGCATCGTCCGCCGTCGGTGCGCTCCGAGCGTTCGACATAGCAGACGTCCTCGGCGTCGCAGTCGTCGGGGCGGTCGCAGGGCTGGAGCCTCCGACACATCGAAAGCTGGTCGGAGTTGCCGTCGCCCCACTCCAGCCGGGTCGGCTCGCAGGCGAGGTCCGAATCGTCGCAATCCTCGCTCGTCTCGCACGGGGAGGCGCAGCGGCCGTCGGCGCAGAGGTTGCGGTAGCACTCTTCGTCGCTCTGGCATTCGGAGGGCGTCGCGGCGCCGCCGTTGTTCGGACTGCCGCAGACGAACTCCGCCTCCGAGTCGGTGCGCCGCCCGATGCACGCCTCCGTGGCGGCGCACTCCTCGTCGGAGACACAGCTCGCCGGTTCACTCGGGCGGCAGATCCCGATCGCCTCCGGTTCGCCGCTGCCGGTGCTGACCGGCGTCGACTCGCAGGTCCACCCCTCGCCGCACTCCTCGTCGCGGTGGCAGGGCTTCGTGCAGCGTCGCCCCACACACAGGTTCGCCCGACACTCGGCGTCGGCCTCGCACGCCTCGCCGACCTCCCCTTGCCCGGCGGGCGAGGCACAGGTCGACTCGATCGACTCGCCCGAGCGATCGACCCGGCAGACGTCGTCGTCGCCGCACACCTCGCTCGAGCGGCAGTCCTCCGGGGTGCCCGGATCCGCACCGGCGTCGTCGCCGGAGGTATCGGTGAGCGTGCCGACGTCGGATCGGCCGGCATCCTCGGAGCTCCCTGCGGCGCCGGCCGGGGCGTCGGTGTTGCAGGCACCTGCGCCGAGTCCGACCGCCACGAGCAGGGGGGCGACGAAGCGAGCGGCGGCGTGAGGCGGACGCGTACACATGGCGGCTCTCGTCGAAGCGGACGAAAGGGGTTGCGAGATTCGGCACCAAAACATCGATGACACGATCGGGAGCGTAGCGAATCGGTCTCGGAAATGCCAACGGGTGAGTGAGCAAGTCACTGCGGAGATGCGGAGAGGCGGAAGTGTTGGTCTTTTGCGTCGATTTCCGTCACCATGGCGCCACGGAGTGAACGATCGCTCATCGGGAGGTGTCGCCGAGGTGACGGGAGGCGGCGCGAACCCGGTCGATGGACCGAGGCTGCGGAGGATCTGGATGTCGAATCGATCGAGATGGTTGCTGGCGGTGATGGTGGTGGCGGCGGTGCTCGGGGGTTGTCGTTCGAGCGGCGAGGGCGGGGACGAGGCGCCGCTGCGCCTGGACGTCGGGGAGCAGGCCGACGGTGCTGCGGCCGACGCGGCGTCGGCGGAGAGTTGCGATGCGGGGACGTGGGAGGCCGACGCCGGGGAGTGTAGCTGTGGCGGGACGATCTGCGGCGAAGGAGCCACCTGCGATTCCGAGCGCGGGGTCTGCGAGCTCGAGGTCGACGGGGAGTGTGTCTCGGGCGAGCCGTGGTCGGAGGGCGTGCAGGCATTTCGCGACGAGAGCGACGCCTGGGGGCTGGACGAGATCGCACCGACCGGCGTGCGGCTGTCGGTGACGGATCTCGAGGGGGACGGATGGCCCGATCTCGTGGTGCGCGAGACCGGCAATACGCCCAACGACTTCGGGGAGGAGGACGGGCGGACGGTCTGGGTGTTGCGCAACACGGGCGACGGGAGTTTCGAGGACGTCACCCGTGAGTCGGGCCTGCTGCAGCGGCGTTCCGGAGGGGACGGCGAGCGGGGGCGGCCCGCCGAGGTCGTCGTCTGGGGAGACGTCGACAACGACGGGGACCTCGACGCGTACACCGGCTTCAACCGCTCGGAGACGGTCGGCGAGGAGGGCGATACGGCCGAGATCATGCTCAACCAGGGCGACGGGACCTTCGAGCTGGCGCCGGCCGACAACGCCATCCGGCGCCGCGGGGAGGTAGACATGCCGGCCGGCGCGAGTTTCGTCGACTTCGATCGCGACGGGAATCTCGACCTGTGGGTCGCGCAGTACTCGTCGGACTCGGCGCACGCGATGCACGACCGGCTGTATCGGGGGCGGGGCGACGGGACCTTCGAGGAGGTCACCGAACGGCGCGGCGTCGAGTCCGAAAGCTGGGGACGGCGGCCGGGCGTCTGGAAGTCGAACCTCGAGGAGCTCAACGCCGCCGAGGGCAACTCACGGGCCTGGAGTGCGAACGCCTGCGATCTGAATCGCGACGGCGTGCCGGAGCTTCTGGCGGGGTCGTACGGGCGGGCGCCGAACCACCTGTGGCAGGGGAGCGAGACGAACCGCGGCGTGCAATACGAGAACGTCTCCCTGGAGTCGGGTTACGCCTACGACGACCGGATGGACTGGACGGACAACCTGCGCGCGCAGTGTTACTGCCAGGCGAACCCGGAGGCCGAGGGATGCAGCGAGGTGCCGGAGCCGAGCGGCATCAACTGCGATCAGGCGGCCGCGCGGTGGCGCCACGACATCAACCGCGAGCCGTTCCGCCTCGGGGGCAACTCGGGGACGACCGTCTGCGCCGACCTCGACCGCGACGGGCGGCTCGATTTGCTGACCACCGAGATCCGCCACTGGTACGTCGGCTCGTCGAGCGACCCGAGCGAGGTCCTGTACAACCGGGGCGACGGGGAGACGATCGAATTCGAGCGGCCGGGCCGGGAGGCGACGGGCCTGGAGCGCGAGCACGAGCTGGCGGGCTGGAACGAGGGGGACATCACCGCCGGGGTGTTCGATTTCGACAACGACGGCCGCCCCGACATCTACATCGGTTCGACCGACTATCCAGGCACCCGGGGTGTCCTGTATCATCAGACCGACGAGGGGACCTTCGAGCGCGTCCCGGTCGACGACGGCATCGATCACACGAGCAGCCACGGGGTGGCCCTGGCGGATTTCGACCGCGACGGCGACGTCGATGTCGCCGTCGGCCACTCGCGGTTTCGGTGCGACGCCCAGAACGCCGATCATTGTTACCCGCCCGAGGATGCGCACGTGCGGCTGTTCGAAAATCAGCTCGACGAGCGTGGCAACTGGCTGCAGATCGAGCCGGTCGGCGCCGAGGGGACGAACCGCTCGGCGATCGGCGCGCAGATCGAGGTCGAGACCGACGAGGGGACGCGCCTCCGGGAGGTCGGCGGCGGGCACGGCCACTACGGCATCCAGCACGATTCGACGGTGCACGTCGGGCTCGGCGACAGTTGCGAGGCGACCGTCGAGATTCGGTGGCCGGACACCGCGCTCAGTACCGAGACCTACCAGTTGCAGGCCGGCCATCGATATCGCTGGCGGCAGGGCGAGGCGCCGCAGGTGGTCGGGCCGAATTCATCTCAGGAGTGATTCAGAGGATCCATGTCGAATCCGGTCGAAGACGGTGAGGCGGTTCCGGTGGGGGATCTCGAGGAGTTGTGGGGGTATTTCGAGGAGTTGCCGGCCGAGCAGTTGATCGACGGGGTGCAAAGCTACGACGACGAGGCGACACGCCGGCGGTTTCTGACCTCGTGGCTGGCGTATCGGCTCGGCTACTCGCGGCTGTTTGCGCGCCGGGAGCGCCTCGAGACCGACCCGCTGTGGGATCTGATCGACGCGCGGGTCTTCGAGCAGCTCGGCGGAGAGGCGGAGCGGGCGTTGCTGGAGGTGGCGAAGACGGCGCGCGGCGAGATCCGGCGGACGCTGCCCCGGAAGGCGGCGCTGGCGGCGATCGCGCTGTGGCGCCACGCCCGCCGGCGGGAGGTGCGCGAGGAGGCCCGGCAGCTTCTGGCCTCCTCGCCGCTGCCCGACGACGAGGCGTGGTTGTACCGGCTGGTCGAGCGATTTGTCGCGCTGGGAACCGGCCGGGGGCGGAGGCGTCCCGGTCTGTTTCAACTCGCGGCGCTGCAGCTCGGCTCGCGGTACTGGGAGTCGGCGGCGAAGATCGGGGCGCTGTATCTGGTGCGTCGGTATCGCCCGTCGCACTCGACGCCGAGCCGTCGGAGAATGATCGAGGTCTGCGATTTTGTCGCCGAGACGCGCCCGGAGCGCGAGGGCGACTGGATGGAGCTTCTGGCCGAGGCGGCGGTCGGCGGTCTGCTGCGGTATCCGTGGCTCGAGCGGCCGGTCGGGGCGGCGCTGCGGGGGGCGGTCGGCGACAGCGCGCGAAGCGAACGGTACCGGCGATTCCACGAGCGACGTCTGTACGACGCCGAGCACGGGCGGCTCGAGCGGTTGTACGGCCACCTGCTCGACGAGACGGCCCGCTCGGATTCGGCGACGCGGCTGTGGGCGAGAGGCCGGCTGCTCGACGAGATCTGGCGAGCGCTCGAGGACAATCCCCGACGCGCCCAGCGCCTCGCCGAACTGGTCGTCATCCACGATCACCCGCTTCGGTTCGGCACCTTCGAGCAGCGGCGGTTGCACGCCCTGCGCCAGATCGAATCGAAACCCGAGCTCGGGCTGGTCGACGAGCTTCTGGCCGGACTGTACGTGGCGAGTTTCAACATCGACCCGGCGGCCGTGAAGCTCGTCCACCGGGTCGCCGAGCGCGTCGACTGGGAGGCCCATCCGGTGGCGACGCCGGAGGGGCTGGAGTCGTATCTGACGCTCGGCGATTACGACCGGGCGTTTCGCGACCTGACCTTCGAGTTCGAGGGGGTGACCCTGGAGGTCGCCGACAAGGACGCGGCGCTGCGGGCGCGGTATTTTCTCGAAAAACGCCTGGAGGCGGTCAGCGCGGTGCGGTTCGTGCAGGGGATGTTGCGGCCGCTGGACTGGCTCGGCTCGCAGCTGCGGATCGACGAGCCGCTGGAGGTCGGGACCGAGCAAGCGAGCCTGATGCTGGGCCGGTGGCTGTCGGAGGTCGACCTCGAGCAGCGAGTCGTCGCCGACTACCTCGATCACGGGGTGTCGGTCGGGGGGTTCGACGACATCTCGCGGGTCGGGGCCGGGTTCGTCGACGAGATGGTCCGCGGGATGCGCGACCGGCGGATGATGGTCGCCGCCTCGGCGGGCATGGTCGCCGGCGGGTGCGGGCCGCTCGGGGTGCCGTTCATGCGTTCGTTGAATCTCCCCTTCGCGATCGGGGCGAGCCTCGATGCGGCGGTTCGATACTGCTGGTATTACGGGTTCGACCCGCGGGAGCACCCGGAGCTGCCCTACGAGATCCTGGCGGTCGCCTTCGAGGGCCCCGACCCCGAACGGCGGGGAGGCGAGGAGTTGTGCCGGACGCTGGCCGATTTCAGCCTCCAGACCTCGATGCTCGTCGATGCGGTCGGACGGCGCAGCCTCGACCGGATCGTCGGGCGGCTTTTGCGCGGGGTCGCCGAGCAGTTTTCGGCCGGGCCGCACGTCGACGCCGCCGCCATGCTGCTCGAGCGGATGGTGCGGCGTCGGGCCCGGGCGATCGAGCGGCATCCGGGATGGGCCGCCGCGCGAGGTGCAGCGGTCGGCGGATTGCTCGACGCGGCGCTCGTGTACGACGTCTGCGAGTCGGCCCGGGCGCTGTTGTCGGACCGCTTTCTGGCGCGCAAATACCCGAACTGGGAGTGGCGGATCGGCTGGTAGTGCGCCGGGGGCGTTCGGCGAGGGGCGAAGCTCGGAATGATCCGTAGAAGCTGGAGCGTTTGGTGGGGAGAGGGGTTTTCGACGTCACACCTTCCACACCCTTTTCAGACGATGCCCGAAGCCATCTTTCGCTGGGTCGATTGCACCGACAAGCGGCTGCCCCGCGAGCTCGAGCGGCGGCCGGAGACGACTCTGCGCGTTGCCCATCTGACCGACCCGCACGTGCCGAGCGAGACGGAACTGTTCGGCCGTCTGATGGATCTGGTGCGCGATCACGGATCGGTCGGGAGTTTCTCGCGGGAGATCTCGGCGCTGTCGAACGAACTCGGCCACGTGTATCGCTCACGACAGGAGCGGTACACGAACATTCTCAAAAAGACGCTGTTCGGCCTGCACGCCCTGGAGGTCGACCATCTGATCTTGACCGGCGATCTGGCGCACTGCGGGCTGGCGACGGAGTTCGTCGAGATGCGGGCGATCCTGGAGGTGACCGGCTGGTGGGGCGCCGAGACGATGACGGTCGTGCCGGGCAACCACGACCGGTTCAACCTGTACGCCCATTTCGAGCAGACCAACATGGAGGATTTCTATCCGGTCGTCTCACCGAAACAGCCGCGGTTTACGCCGCTCGGCGACGAGGTGGTGATGCTCGAAGTCGACAGCAATCGGCATCCGGACGACCCGCACGTGCTCGATCAGTGGCTGCCGACGACCGCCGGGCTGGTCTACCCGGAGGTGGCGCAATTCGTCTGGGAGCGACGCCACGAACTGGAGGGCAAGCGGCTGTTGACGCTGATCCACCACCACGTCTCCGACGACTGGTATCCCCCGGAGCCGATCGACGTGGGAGGATTGATGGATCCGGTCGACGGGATCGACGATCTGATGCGGTCGGTCGAGGCGATCGATCCCCGATCGCCGATTTTGCACGGGCACATCCACGATGTGATGCCGGTCGACTACGTCTGGAACGGCCACCGGGTCAGTTGCCCGGGGGGATTCCACCAGCAGCACACGCTGAATCTGATCGACTTCGACGCCGACCGCGAGGAGACGATCACGCAGCTCGAAGTGCGTTTGTAGGCCGGCGGGCCGGGGTCAATTCGAGCCGGGCGGGCAGACGGCGGCTCCCTCGATCACCGAAGCACACTGGACGGGCAGATCCTGGTTGTACTCGACGGCGCTCGAGTTGGAGCCGAACTGATGTTCGCTCGTGCCGATCGCGACCTGGACTTTGCCGCTCGAGGCACAGGCCGGCAGGGGGGCTTCGTTGTCCTCGCCGACTTCCGGGCCGCCGACGAGGCTCGCCCCGGCCGTCGGCTGGGTCTGATCGAGGCGGATCAGGCGGATCTCGGCGCCCTGCGGGATCGCCTCCTCGAACCTGACTTTGATGCCGTCGTGGAAGGTCACAAGATTCTCGGAGCGGAACGAATAGTGGCAGGCTCGGCCCTCCTCGGAGCCGTCGGGACTGCAGTTGCGGGCCTTCGACGAACACTGTGAGGCTTCGTAGTCGGCCTGGGAGCTGGAGTCGTAGCAACCGTCGGTATAACAGCCCCGACAGGTACGGTCGTCGACCCACTCGGCGCCGTCACACTGGAAATCGCCGTCGGTGATGGCGTCGACATCGCCGGCGCCGAACTCCTCGCTGCGCTGGTCGTTCATCGAGACGAGCTCGACCGGCTCGATGATCTCCTGGTCGGGCTGGTCGGGGTTTTTGACGGCGACGAGCTGGTCGAGTTCGATGCCGACCGGGTCGTACTTGCCGGTCGGATTGGTGTCGGGGTCGTCGGGGGCTTCGAGTTTGACCCACTGCAAATCCTCGGAGGGGGTGGCCGAGCAGTTGCCGGGCTGGAGGCAGGTGTTCCAGCAGACCGGGCACTGGGAGGGACCGGGGTCGCAATAGGCGTTGTTTCGGCAATACAGCGAGGTCCAGTCGTTGGTCGGCTGGCAGGTGTTCATGTACTCGTAGGTGGTCGGGATCGGATTCTCGACTTCCGCCTCGCCCTCGCCGGTGCTGTCGAGGCATTCCGGCTCGTCGGAGCCGCCGGACAGAGACCCGTTCAGTTCGTCGGAGCCGAAGGGCATCTGGGCGGTGACGCCGATGCTTCCCTTGAAACCGGCGCGCTGGCCGACCTCGCAGTCCGGCGAGTCGGCTCCCATCGTCATCTCGTAAAAGGCCGTGACCGGCTGGAGGACCAGCCCGGCGGCATCGTAAAACAGAGCCTCGAGCGTCGGGGCGATCTCCATCGAGATGGTCGCCTCGCCGGAGTGGTAAAACTCCCAGTTGTCCCCCTCCAGGCCGTGAAACTCCATGCTGTCGAGGCCGGTCTCGTTCCAGCGCAGACCGGCTTCCGGGGAGTCGTTGCGCCACAGCTCGCGGGTGCCGTACTCCTGGGCGGCGGACTGCGAGGCGTAGTAGGTGAGGCCCCCCAGTTTCAGATCGATCGGCGAGCTGGCGTCTCCCTCCTCGGCCAGGGCGACGGTGTCCTTGGCGCCGACGCCGACCTCCGCCTCGGTGGTGAAGGCGACCGAGCCGGTCAGCTTGGTCGGCAGCGTGATCAAGACCGGGAACCAGCCGATGAAAAACTTGATCGACGGGAGGTCGGGCGTGTCGAATTCGAAATCGCCCCGGAAGACGTCCAACTCTCCCTTGCCCTTGACGGCGAAGTTGTTCTCCAGCGCGAATCTCGCCTGCGCCCGCATGTCGAACTCGAATGCCTGAAGGCCCCCCTGGCAGTTGTCCTTCGCCCAGTCGACCTGGACGGGATACGGCGCGAGAAAGGTCGATTCACCGTCGTGAAACCAGGCGTGTTCGTCGGTGACGACCGTGCATTTGCGCTTGGAATCGGCCCCGCCGTTCCACCACTCCTCCCAGCGGCGTTGGCACGTCGAGTAGTCGCGCGAGACGTCGAGTTTGGCGAGGATCTGGCCACAGTTCAGCAGGTCGCTCGAGTCCTGAAAGGCGCTGCCGGCATACGAGAGATTGTGGTTTTCCGGGACTTCCAGTCCGCACAGGTGCTCTTCGCCCTCGAGGTGGCCCTCTTTGCGTGCGTCGGGGACCTCGTAGCAGTGTTCGTCCAGGTGGGCCTTGTCGCTCGGGTCCTCGTCGGTATCGCCGTACGGTCGGCGCTGGAAGCAGTCGTCGTGGGTCTGGCAGCGCCGGGTGCCGAGGTAGGTGTTGTTTTGCGGCCGGGTGCCGCTGTCGGTGTTTTCGACGATGAGTTTGTTGTGGACGCGGGGGCCGAGCGTCGAGTCGAAATCGCCCCGAAAGGCGATGCCGGCCTGGCCCCCCTTCTTGTAGCCGATGGCGCACTGGTTGGTGAAGTTGTAGTAGGCGTTGGCATCGATCGAGGTGAAGCCCTCCTGGAAGTTGACGCTGCTTTCGGTCTTCGAGGAGGCCGACGAGGTCGACGAGCTGTCCTCGCCGGGGCTCTCGTAGTTGGGACCGGATCCGGCGGGCTGTCGGCGAGTGTCGGTGCCGTCGTCGGGTCGGAGGGGCGATTGCTGTTGGTCGCTGTCACGGGGCTGTCTCTCGCCGATCGAACCGGTGCCGGTCGATCCCTTGAGGACGGCTTCGGTCAACTGGGCGTGTTCGGTCTCGAGAGTGAGCTCCTCGCCGGACTCGTCGATCGCATCGATACGCCGAATGAACGGGGCGTCGGGACTGGCGGAGACGACGATGTCGCGGCGTTCGAGATCGGGCAGCTCGTCGACGACGTCGGCCGGAAAGGTGATCGTCTCCGCCTCGACCGTCGCCTGCTCGGCGAGCTCCTCGTCGACGAGGTTCGTCCACGGCATGATGTAGGTCTCTTGCTGGGCGAGGTAATCCTCGGCGTTTTGGGCGCCCGTCTGGTCCTCGGAGGACGACTCCTGGTCGTCGCCTTTGAGATCCTGGGCGGCGTCCCCACAGGCTGCCGAACTCAACAAAAACAGCAGGCCCAGCGCCAATGTGAGGTGGCCGAAGGCACAACTCCACGCCTTGCGAGCAGGGTCGCGACCGTCGATCGACGCCATTGAAATCCTCCCGAGTAGGGCGGGGAACAAGGCCCGCCAGCCTGGATCAGATGTCGAACATCACGATCCAGAGGCTAGATGCTGTTGACATATATTTCAAACATGAATGCCGGTTCAGGCCGTCGTTTCGAAGCCGGGGGGTCAGTCAATCGACGGGCTCGGGGTCGGGCGGGCTCTGCTCGAGATGAATCGAGCGGGTGGGGAAGGCGAAGTCGGAGCCGATCTCCTCGACGATGCGCATGATCTCGAGGAAAAGCTCCTGGCGGAGGCGCCGGTAGGTGGGGAGATCGGGGGTGCGGGTAAAACACGAGATTTCGATCTCGAGGGCGTCCTCGCCGAAATCGACGAAAAAGGCGCGCCAGTCGTCGTCCCAGACCTCGGGGTGGTCGTCGAGGAGCGTCCGGATTTCGTCGAGGAGCCGCTGCATTTGAGCGTGGGTCGTCTCGTAGACGAGCCCGAGTTCGGCGTGGATCTGGCGTCGGTCGCGCGCGGAGGTGTTGGTGACGGCGGTGCTGGTCATCTCGGAGTTGGGGACGACGATTTGCCGGCGATCGTAGGTGCGAATGCGGGTGGCGCGCAGGCCGACCTCCTCGACGGCGCCGGAGCCGAAGTTCGTGTCGACCCAGTCGCCGATCTTGAAGGGTCGGTCGGTGAAGATCATGAGGGCGCCGAACCAGTTCGACAGCATGTTCCGGGCCGCGAGCGCGAAAGCGAGCCCGCCGATGCCGAGGCCGGCCAGCAGGCTGCCGACGTTGTAGCCCCACTGCTGGATGATGGCGAGCACGGCGATGGTGACCAGGGCGAACCGGAGGATCCGGCGGACGATCGGGACGAGCTGGTCGTCGATCTCGGAGTCGGTCTCGGCGGTGAATTCGTCGAGGGCGTGCACGAGGACGTCGGAGGCCCGAAACAGAAACCAGGCGACCAGCAGCGTCGCGACGGTGGTCGCCGCGAGGTCGATCGCCCGGTCGGCCCCCCGGCCGAGATCGAGGACCGCGAGTCCGAGGTACACCGCCAGGAGGCGCACCAGCCAGTTGAACGGCCGGCGCGTCCGGGTCAAAAACAGGGAATCGAGGTTCGTGTCGGTGCGGTCGAAGGCCTCGCGCAGGGGAGCGACGAGCCGATCGAACAGAAGTCCCTGGAGGGCGAGTCCGAGGAGGACGATCACGACCGCGGCGACGAGCTGCCAGAGTTCCATTCCCAGAAACTCGACGGCCAGCAGATACTCGATCAGAGGGGTCTCCGGGCCGATCTCGGGGCCGGAGGCGACGGGGAGGCTCCAGAACATCAGACACTCCGGGGGAGGCGGCGCGATGCGCCTGTCAGTTCTCGATCTGGACGGGTTCGCGCTCGGGTTCGGGCGCCGGCTCCGGGACGATTTCGACCTCGGGAGAAGCGAGGCGGGCGAAGATGGCGGCGGCGGCGAAGTGGTGGCCGACGGCCATCACCGCGAGGAACCAGTGCAACAGGCCGGGGACGGCCAGCGCGAAGGCGGCGAAGATGACGACGTCGTTTTTGGTCAAGACGTCCAGGTTTGCGACCAGTGTCGGGACGAGCCCTTCCGGCTCGGAGTCCTGCTCGTCGCCCCAGTCGAAGATCAGGACGCAGCCGCGGCCGCGGGGGATCAGCCAGGTGGCGTAGCCAGCGAGCGACAGGAACTTGCCGGTGGCGGCCAGGGTGCCGAGCCACAGCCACAGCTCGGGGCCGCCGAATTCGGCGGCGACGGGGACGGTCTGGTAGGCGCCGTAGCCGAGGCCGAGATAAAAGAAGATGTCTTTGAAGTTGTCCCCCAGGGTGTCGATCCATTCGCCGGCGGTGCTGAACTCGTATTTGCCGCGAGCGAGTTCGCCGTCGACGCCGTCGAGGATCGAGGAGAGCTGATACAGCAGGGTGCCGGCGAGAAACCACCAGTAGCCGCCGGCGGCGACGGCGGCGGTCGCCGCGAGTCCGACGGCGAAGGTGACCGCCGACATCTGGTTGGGGGTGACGTCGGTCGGAGCGAGGCGGCGGCTGCAGGCGAGGCTGGCGGGGCGGTTGAGGTGACGCGAGACGGGTCCGTCGATCGATTTGATGCAGCCTTGCCAGATGCGCTCCTCGGCGCGCGAAGCGTCGTCGGGGCTTTCGACGTCGATCCACCAGCCGGCGTCGACCTCGTCGAGTCGACGGATCGGCAGACGATCGAGGTCGGCGCGGTCGAGAAGCTCGTCGGGGAGCGGGCGGTCGGGTGCGGCCTCGGCGTCGGTGCGCAGGTCGACCAGCCGGAGAGACGTCGAAGCATCGAGGGCGATCGCAGCCGGGGTGTCGGTTTCGGCGGGGAGCGAGAGGCCGGTGCCGGGCCGGTGGGCGTCGACGAGTTGCTGGACGGGGCCGCGCTCGTAGACTCGAGTCGACGCGAGCGCCAGGAGGGTCGTCTCCGGGCGGCGCCGCCGGTCGAGGTGGGCCTCGAGGTCGGCGAGGGGGGCGGCGGGGTCGGAGGCGGCGACGGGCTCGAGGCTCATCGCGTAGCGGTCGTCCCGGGCGAACCGTCGGCAGCCCTCGAGCACCGGCTGGTCGCCGTCGGGCCGGTGCAAGACGAGGGCGTGCTCGCAGCCGGCGACGGCAGCGAGCCGCAGGGTGCGCTCGACGAGCCCGAGGCCCGCCACCTGCAGGTCGGCGGGGACGTGCTCGTCGTGTCCGGTTGCGTCGATGAGGGCGACGGGAGATGTCATCGCGTCAGGCATCCAGGCTTCGGGCAAACCAACACACAGTCGGACAAACGGGCGCGCCGATCGATACAGACCGGCGCCCGGTTTTTAAACCATCCAAGATTCATGCCGGGCGGATACCGGGGAATTCGGGCGAAATGCGCCTCGAGACGGGATGACGTCTACTCCGGTGGAGAAGCTGTACTCCAGCTCGTCGGCGGACAATCGGCGCACAAATGGCGGCGAGGCCTTCAACGCAGGGTCGAGATGGCGGGGTTGTCGTCGGTCTCGAGGACCGGATGGGGCGCGTAGCGTTGCAACAACTTTTCGAGTTTCTCGAAGGTCGGCTCGTTGGTGCGCGGCCGGTATTGCTGGAGGGCGTTTTTGAACTGGGGAATGCGCGCCAGAAACCGTTCGAGCGAGCGGCGATCGGGCGGATCGGCGTAGTCGCCGTAACCGAGGCGTTCGAGGTAGCGGGCGTTGAGCATCTGCTCGATCTGCCCTTCGACCGGAATCGCGAGGTACGGCTTGTGCAAATGCAGCGCCTCGGTCATCAGCGTGAAGCCGGCCGAGCCGATGACGGCGTGGCAGGAGGCGAGGCGTTCGATGAATTCCGATTCGTTGAACGGGCGGAAATGGACGTTGTCGATCCGCTCGCGTCGTTGCTCGCTCGGGTCGCAGCCGTACACGTACACGGGGCGATCGAGCGAGCGGAGCATGTCGACGAGGTCGAGCTGCGAGTACGAGGTCTGGTAGACGACCAGGTGGTCGCCGTCGGTCGGCTCCGCCTCGAGGATGCAGTCGCGCAGGACCGGGGGAACGAGGTCGGTGTTCGGCTTGCAGGGCTCGGCTTCGGCAAACGTCGAGACGAGGTAGTGGTCGGCGCTCGGGACGCGGTTTTTGACGACCATCCACTCGAAGAGATACCGGTTGGTCAGGCCGTTCATCACCTCGGGGGGATGGTCACAGCGGCTCAGCAGGTGGATGTTGTCGAGCCCGATCAGCGGCTTGTCGTGGAGGGCGGCGAACGACCAGCTCCACATCTCGTGGTCGCTGATGACGACGTCGGGGTCGAAGCTGCGGGCCAGTTGCAGGTGTTTGTAGATGTTGCGCGGGAGGCCGGAGGGAGCCAGGCCGCCGCGGAGGTTGGAAGCGAGCGTGCGAGCCTGGCTGACCCGGTTGCCGTCGGTGACGACCGACAGGCCCCAGATTTCGGTGACGTCGGGGAACTTCCGGGAGACGTAATCGGCGGCGTCGTCGGAGACGACGATCCGGACGTCGTGCCCTCGAGCTTCGAGTTCCTCGATGATGACGGAACTCCGGACGGCGTGCCCCAGTCCGTCTCCTGCAATGCCATACAACAACCGCATCGATCGATCCTTTCGAGGCAATCACTCGGCGACCAGACGACCGGCCGCGAGGCGCGCGGCCAACGAGACACATACACCAGTTGCAAGGATTGGGCCAGTGATTCGTGGATCTGGTTCAAGCGGGGGGGGGATCCGCCGAAAGTCGGCCGTGAGGGTGAAGAACCGAGTGGTTCGGCGGGGAGGTGGAGCCGGTCGAGCGCGGGCCGATGCGTCGAGTGGAGGGATGGTACTCCAGAAGGGGGTGAGTGAGTAAGTGAGTAAGTGAGTAAAAAACGGCGAAACGGCAAAACGGCAAAACGGCTCGACGGTTCAACGGCTGCCTGTGGGGTGGAGGGAGGGCGGCGGCGATGTAGTCGACTGCGTCGGGTCCGGGTCGAGCTGGCCCGGCTTTCGGGCTGGCGGCGAATGTGTCTAAGATGGCCCGGCATCAGGAGTCGGAGACCGGGAGAGGCGCGATGGCAGACGTGAAGCAGCGAGGACACACCGGGTGGTGGCTGGCGGCGGCGGTCGTGCTGGTCGTCGGCTGCAGCAGCAACTCGAAGGTCGATCGGGGGGGTGGCGAGCGGGTCGCCGAGCGGTCGAGCCAGAGCGAGACGGAGTCGGGAGGCGACGAGATGAGCGCGAACAACTCGGACGACGGCGAGGGACTGCGTTTCGAGGTCTCCGAGCGAGAGGCGGGGGATGAGCAGGCGTCGGCGGCGCGCCGGATCGAAGGCGAGCCGCTGGCCGACTCGGAGGTCGATCGTCTGCTGGCGCGTCTGCCGGCGATCGAGTCCGAGGCCGACGACGAGACGGCCTTTGCGTTTCGCGAGCGCTCGAAGCCGCCGCCGAAGACCGGCGAGGTCGAGACGACGCCGTTTCCGCCCTCCGAGCAGCGGGAGCGTCCGGACAGCGAGTCGCCGAGCGACGACGGGCCCCTGGAGGTGGAGCGGCGCTCGCCGGAGGGAGAGGTCGGGGTGGCGCCGCGGCTGAGCGTGACGTTTTCGCATCCGATGGTTCCGGTGGGTGCAGCGGGAAGCCTCGACGAGATCGATCGGCCGGTCGGCATCGCACCGGAGGTCGACGGCGAATGGCGGTGGGTCGGCACGCGCACCCTGCTGTTCGAGCCCGACGGGGGCCGGTTTCCGATGGCGACCGACTACGAGGTGGCGGTCCGACAGGAGGCGGAGTCGACCGGGGGAGCCGAGCTCGAGGAGGCGCCGAGCTGGACGTTTTCGACGCCGCCGGTGCAGGTCGAGCGGGTCCACCCGACGGGCGGTCCGCACTCGCGCGATCCGTTGATGTTCATGCAGTTCGATCAGCGGGTCGACCGGCGGGCGATCCTCGAGCACGTCGTCGTCTGGGGCGGCAGCGAGCAGTACGCTCCGAAGCTGGTCGCCGGCGATCGCCTCGACGACGACGAGACGGTCCGGCGGCTGGCCGAGCGGGCGCCGCGCAACCAGTGGATCGCCTTCGAGGTCGACCGGCGGTTGCGGGCGGATACCGAATTTCAGATCGGGCTCGAGCAGGGGGCGCCGTCGGTCGAAGGCGAGCGCGAGACGCAGGAGGGGCAATTCGAGCGGTTTCGGACCTTCTCGTCGCTCGAAGTCGAGCGGGCGGGATGTCCCGGCGGGACGTGTCGGCCGGGCCAGGCGTGGTCGGTCGGCTTCAACAATCCGCTCGACCCGGAGTCGGTCGACGCCTCGAAGGTGAGGATCGACCCGAAGCTCCCGGGCAAAGAGGTCGAGGTGCACGGCGACCGTCTGGTCGTGCGCGGGGAGAGCCTCGGGCGACGGACCTATCGGCTGCAGTTGAGCCAGTCGATCGAGGATACCTTCGGGCAGCGGCTCGGGGCGGTCGACGCCCGCGAGATCGAGACGGGCGCGGCTCGTCCGATGGTCTACGGCGGAGGGGGCGCGCAGGTGACGCTCGATCCGGAGGGCCCGCCGGCGTTTCCGGTCCACTCGATCAACTTCGAGGCGCTCGAGGTGCGGGCGCTGGCGGTCGAGCCGTCCGACTGGTCGGCGTTTCTCGAGAGTCGGGGGCGTCGGGGCGACGGGGAGCTTCCCGGCGAGGAGCTGTTCGATCGGCGCGTCGAGGTGGGGGCCGACGCCGACACGTTTGCGACGACCGACGTCGACCTCGCCGAGGGGCTGGACGGCGGGCACGGCCACCTCGTGCTCGAGGTGCGGGGGGTCGACGCGCAGCTTCCCGACAACGGCCCGGAGCGCATCCGCCGCGAGCACTTCGAGGTGTGGGTGCAGGCGACCGACCTCGGCCTGGATGCCTACGTCGACGACGAGCAGATGGTGGCCTGGGCGACGTCGCTGGCCGACGGCGAGCCGGTCGAGGGAGTCGAGGTCGCGCTCGAACGCGGCGGCGGCTCGGGGACGACCGACGGCGACGGGGTGGCGAAATTCGAGCTGCCGGAGGATAACGTCGGACAGGGTAGCGACCTGCTGGTGGCCGAGCACGAGGGAGATGTCGCCTTCGTGCCGGAGTCGACGCACGCCTCTCGCGGCGGATCGAGCTGGCACAGGCGCCAGTCGCCGACCGAGGCGCGCTGGGTCGTCTTCGACGATCGGAATCTGTATCGCCCCGGCGAGACGATGCGGCTGAAGGGCTGGCTGCGGGTGGCCCGGGACGAAGATCTCGCGATTCCCGAGGGGGGGACTCCGATCGAGTACCGGGTGGTGGGCTCGCGCAACAACGAGTTCGCCTCGGGGAGGGTCGAGACGGATGCCCACGGCGGATTCGATCTGGCGGTCGAGGTGCCGGGCGACGTCAACCTGGGGTCGGCGCGCATCGAGTTCCGCGCCGAGATCGACGGGGAGGTACTGTCGAATCGCCACACGTTTGGCATCCAGGAGTTCCGGACGCCGTCAGTCGAGGTCGCCGTCGAGGGGGAGTCGGCGGGTCCGCATCGGGTCGGCGATACGCTGCAGGTCGGCAGCGAGGCGTCGTATTACGCCGGCGGGGCGGTGCGCGGCGCCGAGATCGACTGGCGAGTCGAGTCGAGTTCGGCGAGCTACGCGCCGCCGGGATGGAGCGAGTTCGTCTTCGGGGAGTGGGAGCCGTGGTGGTTCGGGACCGGCAGCGAGGAGGAATCGACGGCGACCCGGCTCAGTGGCCGCACCGACGCCACCGGAAAGCACGGGATTTCGGTCGACCTGGAGGGCGTCTCGCCGCCGGAGCCCCGGTCGCTGGTGACGTCGGCGTCGGTCACGGATGTCAACCGACAGACGATCGCGAGCGAGGAGCGGTTTTTAGTCCACCCCTCGGAGCTGTACGTCGGGCTGAAGACCGATCGGTGGTTCGTGGGAGCCGACGAGCCGCTCGAAGTCGATGTCGTCGCCGCGAACATCGACGGGGAGGCGGTCGCCGGGAAGGCGATCACGGTGCAGGCCGAGCGGTTGAAGTGGCGCCACACCGGGGAGGGATCGAGCGAGGAGGTCAGCGAGACGACGAGCTGCGAAGTCGAGACGGCCGACGGGCCGGTGAGCTGCGAGCTGGCGCTCGAGAAGGGCGGCCAGTGGCGGATCTCGGCGACGATCGAAGACGCGAAGGGGCGTGCGAATCGAACCCGGATGCGCGTCTGGGTGCCGGGCGGCGAGCAGCCGAGAAGCGAGAAGCTCGAGCGCGAGCAACTGCAGCTCGTGCCGCAAAAGGAGAGATACGAGCCCGGCGAGACCGCCGAGGTGCTGGTGCAGGCGCCCTTTGCCGATGGCCAGGGGCTGGCGGTGGTCCAGCGCGAGGGCGTCGAGGAGACGATCCCGTTTTCGATGGAGGGGACGTCGCATCGGCTCGAGCTCCCGATCGAGGAGGACGACATCCCGAACGTGAATCTGCGCGTCGATCTCAACGGGTCGGCCGCACGGGAGAGCGACGCCGGGGAGGCGGCCGAGGACCTCCCCGACCGGCCGGCCTTTGCGACGGGGGATCTGGAGCTTCCGGTCTCGCGGGAGTCGAAGGAGCTCGACGTCGAGGTGACGCCGTCGTCCGGGGAGATCGCACCGGGCAGTGAGCTGGAGGTCGAGGTGGAGGTGCGCGACGCCTCGGGCGATCCGGCGGCGGAAAGTCAGGTGGCGCTGGTGGCCGTCGACGAGGCGATCCTGGCGGCGGCCGACTACGAGCTGGGCGATCCGCTCGAGACGCTGTTTCCGACTCATGCCTCCGGCGTGCGGACCCATCATCTGCGGCCGAGCGTGCTGCTGTCGAGCCTGGAGCAGTTGCGAGACGTCGAGATGGAGGATGCCGAGGGAGATCACGGCCACGCGATCACCAAACGCGAGATGGCCGCTCTCGCTCAGGAGGCTTCCCCCTCGCGCGGCGCCGGGGGCGGCGGTGGCGAGCCGATCGATCTGCGCGAGGACTTCCGCCCGCTCGCTCACTTCGCGCCGGCCCTGGAGACCGACGAGGAGGGGTGGGTGGAGGCGAGCTTCGAGTTGCCCGACAACCTGACGCGCTATCGGCTGATGGCCGTCGCCGTCGAGGGGGCCGAGCAGGCCGGGGTCGGCGAAAGCCAGGTGACCGCGCGGCTGCCGCTGATGGTCGAGCCGTCGATGCCGCGGTTTCTCAACTGGGGTGACGAGGCGGACCTGCCGGTCGTGATCCGCAACCAGACCGGCGATGCGCGCGAGGTGCGGCTGGCGGCGCGGGCGACCAACCTCGAGATGGGCGGCGCGCGCGGCTACCAGTTCGAGGTGCCGGCCGGCGATCGGGTGGAGCTGCGGTTTCCGGCGGCGACCTCGTCGGCGGGCCGCGCACGCCTGCAGTTTGCCGCCGCCTCGGAGGGGTGGTCGGATGCGGCGGCGGCGGACTTCCCGGTCTGGACGCCGGCGACGACCGAGGCGTTCGCCGACTACGGCACGATCGACGCCGGCGAGGGGCCGATCGCGCGGCGGATCGAGGTGCCCGACGACGCGATCGGGACGTTCGGCGCCCTCGAGGTGACGACCTCGTCGACGGCGCTCGAGCAGTTGACCGACGCGTTCGTCTATCTCGTCGACTACCCGTACGACTGCTCCGAGCAGGTCGCCTCCCGGCTGTTGAGCGTCGCCGCGCTGCGGGACGTCCTCGAGGCCTTCGACGCCGAGGGGCTGCCGGAGGGCGACAAGCTCGACGAGATGGTCCGCCGGGACGTCGAGCGGCTGGAGACCCTGCAGCGCCCGGACGGGGGATTTGCGATGTGGAGTGGCCGGGGGCGAACCCGGCCGTTTCCGTCGGTGCACGCGGCGCATGCGCTGACCGTCGCCGACGACGAGGGGGTGGACGTCTCGAAGGGCGTGCTGGAGCGCTCGCGGCGTTATCTGCGCGACATCGACGAGAAGCTCCCGCAGGAGTGGAGCGGCAAGCTGCGCCGCACGGTCCGCGCCTATGCGCTGTACGTTCTCGAAAAGATGGGCTCGCCGGAGCCGGGAGAGACCGAACGCCTCGCCGAACGGGCCGTCGGCGAGGAGTTGTCGATCGAGGCGGCCGGGTGGCTGGTCTCGGCGCTCGCCGGGTTGCCGGCGTCGACCGACGCCGAAAAGAAGCTCCGCCGGCAACTGGCGAACCGCGTGGTCGAGGAGGCGGGGACGGCGCATTTCGCGACCGACTACAGCGACGAGGGCCACGTCGTGATGCACTCGAATCGCCGGAGCGATGCCGTCGTCCTCGAGGCGTTGATCCGGGCGAATCCCGACAGTTCGCTGATTCCGAAGGTCGTCGAGGGGCTGATGGCGGGCCGCACGAAGGGCCGGTGGTCGAACACCCAGGAGAACGTCTTCGTGCTGCTCGCGCTCGACCGCTACTTCGAGACCTTCGAGGAGGAATCGCCCGACTTCGCCGCCGAGATGTGGCTGGGCGACGAGTACGTCGGGGAGCACCGGTTCCGGGAGCGCACCACCGAGAGTCGCCGCGTCGAGGTGCCGGTCTCGGCGGTGCGCCAGGTCGCCGACGGCTCCGGCGACGAGGGCGCGAGGCTGACCGTCGGCCGGGAGGGGACGGGGCGGATGTACTACCGGATCGGGCTGCGCTACGCCCCCGAGTCGCTCGATCTGGAGCCGCTCGAGCGGGGGTTTGCCGTCGAGCGGACCTACGAGGCGGTCGACGACGACAGCGACGTGCGTCGGGCCGACGACGGGAGCTGGGAGATCGAGGCCGGCGCCCGGGTGAGGGTTCGGCTCCGGATGGTCGCCCCCGCCCGACGCCACCACGTCGCGTTGGTCGACCCGCTCGCTGGCGGTTTCGAATCACTCAACCCGGCGGTCGCGACGACCGAGCCGATCCCCGAGGACCCGCAGGAGGCGGGGAGTGGCCGAAGCTGGTGGTGGGAGCGGCCCTGGTTCGAGCACCAGAACCTGCGCGACGAGCGCACCGAGGCCTTCGCCTCGACGCTCGGTGCCGGCGTCCACGAGTACACCTACGTCGTCCGGGCCACCACTCCGGGCGAGTTCGTCGTGCCGCCGCCGAAGGCCGAGGAGATGTACCACCCCGAGACCTTCGGCCGTGGCGGCACCGATCGGGTGATCGT
>CAZRLK010000078.1:0-21782 GCA_964600555.1 uncultured Bradymonadales bacterium | reverse complement strand
TCGACTCCCCCGCGGAGTCGGCGGGCGTTTTTTGTTTCTTGCTCCCGGGACGGGGCGAGTCGGTCGCGTCGGTTCGACGCGCGAGCCTCGGAGGATAGCTTTGGGCCGGTGGGCGCGCCGCACTTGCGAGACGCTGACAACTTGGACATCCTGCAAGACCACGATGGGTCACCGAATCACACGATACGGAAGGCGCAGGCTCGCGCTCGTCGGGCTTTTCGCGTGGGCGCTTCTCGGAGGCTGCGCGACGGGTGGGGAGGGCACCGAAAAGACCGACACGGTGGAGGCTTCGGCAGAACGAGGTGGGGGTGGCGACCGTTCCAACGAAGGCGCCAGAGAGGCGGTCCGCCCCGAGGATTTCGCAGAAGCGAAGGTGATGGAGGTCGTTTCGACGGTCGGCGGCCATGCCGTGCTTCTCGGAGACGAAAGTGAGGAGACGGTGGTCCCGATCTTCATCGACGACTCGCAGGCGATGGTCATCAAGCTTCGGCTCGAGCGCCGCCGCTACAGCCGGCCGCTGACCCACGATCTGTTCGACAACGTCGTCGATCAGCTCGGCGGGGAGGTCGTCAAGGTCCACATCGATGCCGTCAAAGACGGTGTTTTCGTCGGAACGGTGTATGTGGCGGGTAGACAGGAGACCCACGAGATCGATGCGCGCTCGTCGGATGCCCTGGCGGTGGCGGTCGGCCACCAGGTACCGATCTACGTGGCCGACCAGGTCTTCGAGAAGGCCGGAGTCTCCCGGGAACGACTCGAACAGCGGGAAGGCGGCCAGCCCGATCCGTTTCGCGAGCGCCCCGAATCCGAAAAGAAGGAAAGACAGGAGAGCGACGACGAGGAGCGTTATTACTGACGGCGACGAGCCCGGCACCGGACCGGGTCAGCGCCGGGGCGAGTCCGGATAGATCGCTTCGAGTCCTTCGACGAGCCTCTGCGTGATCGCCCGCTGGGTCTCGCTGGACCAGTGCGGTGAGCGAACCGCGTACAGCCGGCAGTCGGGGTCGTGGGGAACCCGGGCACGGACGAGTTGTTCGCGTTCGTCGGCGTCGAGCATGAAGTGCAAAAGCGAGCCCACTCCGAATCCTCCCAACACCAGCGCCTTGATGGTCGCCAGGCTCCCCGCCAGCGCAAACGAACTGGTCTCTTCGCCGATCAGCGTCGGCTGGCCGGGCTGAGGGGTCAACTGGACGATCGGGTACTCCTGGAGGTTGCGTTCGGTCTCGACGTCTCCCAGCTCCGGGAAATGCTCCCGGTGGCCGTAAAACTGGAGGTCGTAGCGGCCGATCTCGAAGGAGTGTTCGACGGGAGGGGGACCCGAATGGGCGACGAGCACGATATCGAGCTGGTCGGCCCGCACGTCGTCGAGCAGCTTGCTGGTGCGTTTCGTGTAAAATTTGATCTCGAGGGCCGGAAACGCCGCGCCGAGCGGTTCGACCACACGGGGGAACAGATACGTGGCGATGCTGTCGACGCTGCCGACGCGCAGGTCGAAAAAGTCCCGTTCGGCGGCCTCCCGGGTGATCTCGCGCGCCTCGTCGACCGATTCCAGGATCGCCCGGGCCTTCGGCAACAGGGCTCGGCCGGCGGGGCTGAGCGCGAGTCCGCGACCGACGCGGTCGAACAGGTCGACGCCGAGCTGCTCTTCGAGCTGGCCGAGGTTGCGGCTGACGGCCGGCTGCGAGAGGTGGACGCGTTCGGCGGCTTCCGTCGCACTGCCGGCCTCGGCGATGGCGACGAAGATCTCGAGTCTCAGAAGGTCCATGGCGGCAAGTACGAGCCGATCGATTGGCCGAGTGTACGAAGGCCGCCAACCCCCGACCATCGGAGCTCGCGGCCCGACTCTCCAGTGTAGAGGATGCCCGAGCGGGAAGAAACGCGCCCGGGGGTCGACTCTCCCCGGTGACGATCGGGCCGGCTAGCGCCGTTTCTGCAACACGAAGATGCCGGGATACAGCCCCCCCGTCTCCACGATCCGGACGTGGCGGATGTCGAACTGGGGATACTCGCCGATCGCCCCTCGAAAGACCCCTCTTTTGTACACCAGCATGACGACGCGGCCCGCCGGGCCGAGCGTGCGGATGAACTGCCCGAGGACGTCGCAGTAAAACTCGTAGAAGTTCATCCCCGCCCCCAGCCGCTTTCCGTACGGGGGATTGGTGACGATCAGGTCGACCGAGCCGCGGTCGTAGTAGCGGTATAGCTCGCGGGCGTCGGCCCGACGGATCGTCATGCGATCGGCAAGTCCCGCGGCTTCGGCATTGTCGCGCGCGCCCCGCACCGCCCGCTCGGAGATGTCCGAGCCGAGGAGTTCGAGCTGTGAACCCAGCTCCGCCCCCTCCATCAAGATCGTCCCCGCTCCACAGAACGGATCGAGCAGTACCTCCGGCTCGTGGGCATCGAGGTGGGCGAGCTGGAACATGGCGTAGGCGACGTTCGTCTTCAGGGAGGCGCGGGGCGTGTACACGTGCGGAAAGCGCTTGCTGAGCTCGTCGTCGGTGTACTGGATGCCGACCAGGCAGCGCTCGTCCCGGACGTCGACCCGGACTTCGACGTCGAACTCCTCGAGATCGACGCTCGCTTCGTAGCGGCGATCGACGCCGGCGCCGGCCGCTCGCTGGACGTCGATGCTCGTAAATGCGTGCTCGCCGTAGCGATGCGAAGTGACTCGAAACGTCTCGGCGGCCTCCATGCCGGGCAACTCCATCTCCCGGAGCGTCGACTCGATCTCGGCGAGCGGATCCTCGTTGCCGAGCCGCCACTCGTAGATGTAGTGCAGGACGTGATGGATCGAGCGCATGGTGCGCGCCGCCGGCACGAGGCTCGCAGCGGGTTCGTCGGTTCGCACGAGTACGCGTCCGCCGAGCCCGAACGGCTCCTCGTCGATCGCCTCGAAGCCCAGCCCCTCGCGTTCGGCCACATGGCGAAACTCCTCGGCGACGATGTCTTCGAGGCCGTTGTTCGTCGTCAACAACAGATCGTTCATGGGAGTGGACCGGCGCGTGGGGGAACTCGAAGCATCTCTGCGGACTCCCACTGTAAACCGAGCGGGAGGGTCGATCGAGGGAGCCTGAAGCTTACGCCACGGTCGTCTGCACCCGCCCTCCTCCCCGGGGCGCATCGACTTTTTTGCCATCGGCACGAAACGATCCGGCCGTCTCTGTCGAAAACGTACATAGAGGGGCAGACGTGCAGGTGTACGCGACTTCGACCGGGAGAGGCCGATGGCACAGACGTCGACGAATTCGCAGCGAACGGGTGAGACGACCGACGCGTCCGCCGAGGTGTCCGCCCGCCGCATCGAGCAATGGCTCGAGCAGGGAAACTGGGAAGAGTTGGCCGGGAGGCTGGGCTTCGACTGCTGTCGAACGGCGATCCCGCCCGCAGCCTGCGACGCCTGGGGGCTGGAGGCATCGATGGTCGAAAAGCTGGCGCGGCTGGAGGTCCTCGCCGCGGGTCCCGGCTACCGTCTGCTGCTCGCCGACGGAGTGGAGCGGTACGCGGATCTTCGCCGCGGCATCCTGGAGGCGCAGAAGCACAATCCGGCGGAGTGTCTGGTCTGGTGGCTGGTCAGCGACCGGTCGATCTCGGTGGCGGTTGCCTGCCGGGGGTGCGAAGGGAGGCGGTTCGTGCGGCGCATGGAGACCGACCGGCGCCACCCCGACCCGGTCGGCGTGCAGCAGTGGACCCAGATGCGGCTCGAAGACCGGGCCGACGCCGACGTCACCGACCCGGGTGCGGCGATTCGACGGCATCTCGTCTCCGTTCTCGAACAAGAGGGAATCACCCGGGAATTTTTCGAGGGTTTTCGACGGGCGGTCGAGACGCTTCGCACCGAGATGCAACAGGGGCCGGACGACGAGACGCTCCGCCACGAAATCGCCCTCGCCACCCTGTTGCGTCTCGTCTTCCTGTATTTGTTGCAGCAGCGGGGAGCGCTCGACGGCGATCGCCGGTTCGTGCTGCGCCATTATCGCCGGGCCCGGTCGCGGCAGCGAGGCTTTTACCGCGACGTCCTGCGGCCGCTGTTTTTCGGTGCCCTCAATACCGTGCCCGGCGAGCGCGACTCGGACGCGCAGGCGCTGGGGAAGTTGCCGTTTTTGAACGGCGGGCTGTTCGAGCCGATTCCGGCCGAGCGGGGGCATCCGGCGCTGGACTGGCCGGAGGAGGTGTGGCCCGAGATCGTCGAGGGACTGTTCGAGCGGTTTCACTTCACGGTCGACGAGGGGGGGCGGGCGGACGAACACCGGGCGGTCGATCCGGAGATGCTCGGGAAGGTCTTCGAGGGACTGATGTACGACGAAAGGCGGCGCGACTCCGGGAGCTTTTATACGCCCCGGGACGTCGTCGGCGACGTGGTGGTCGGCGCACTGGGCGCCCAGGTGGCCGGGGAGGCGAACGTCTCGGAGTCGGCGGTCCGGGAGGCACTCGCGACGGGAGAGGGCGACTGGGAGGAGTCGGCAGCGAAACGAATCGCCTCCGAGCTGGAGGGTCTGAGGGTGCTCGATCCGGCGGTCGGAACCGGGGCGTTCTTGCTCGAGGCCCTGCGCTCGATCGAGGCGCTGTACGATTCGGTCGCGCCGGACGATCGAGAAGAGAGAGCCTACGAGCGGCGTCGGCGGATCATCCGCGATCATCTGTTCGGGGTCGACATCCAGCCGACGGCGGTGCGGATCTGCGAGCTGCGCCTGTGGCTCGCCCTGCTGTCGGTGATGCCGGACTGGGAGATCGACGAGATTCCGCCCCTGCCGAACCTCGGCCACCGCATCGGGTGCGGCAACTCGCTGGTCGCGCCGAGTGACGTGGCGGCCTTCGAGCACGATGCCGCTCCACCCGGCGGACTCGGCTTTGGGGGGCAAACCGAGATCGAGGAGACGCACGAGCGGCGGATTCGAACGACCCAGCGGGCGTACTTCCGGGCGCACGGACGCCGCAAACACGAGCTGAAGCGAAAACTGGAGTCGCTCGAACAGCAGATGCACCGGCGGCTGCTGGAGGCGCGGCGCGAGCAGCTCCGCGAGAAGCTCGACCCGATCGACCGGCTCGAGGACTCGCGGGATCTGTTCGGCGAGGAGGTCGAGTTGACCGCCGCTCAGCGCCGCTCGCGCGAGCAGCTCGAGGACGAGCTCGAGGTCGTCGACCGGGCAATCGAGCGGCTCGAGCGAGAGCGCGAGCGGCCGGTCGGTTTCAGCTATCGTGCGAGATTCGGCCCGGCCCTCGACCAAGAGGGATTCGACATCGTCGTCACCAATCCGCCCTGGATCCGCGCCAACCGACTCGCCAGCTCGAAGCGCCGGCGGCTGAAATCCCGTTACGCGTCGTTTTCGAACGAGCTGTGGGAGGGGGCCGACGAGCTGGGGATACGGGTGCCGTTCGGGGCCCAGGTCGACGTGGCGGCCCTGTTCGTCGAGCGCTCGCTCGAGCTGTTGCGCGAGGGTGGCCGCCTGGCGGCCCTGATCCCCTCGAAACTGTTTCGCTCGCTACACGGGGCGGGATTCCGCCGACGCCTCTCCGTCGAGGGGCTCGAGAGTGTGCGCGATTACGGCGATGCCGACCGCGACATGTTCGATGCGACGGTCTATCCGTCGGTGCTTCAGGTGCGCAAGACGTCCGCCCAGACGGGGCATGCCGCCGGGAGGGGGCGGCCGGGCCGAACTGGAGCGGTTCGCCAGCCGCGAGGCCGGAGCGGAGGCTTCGAGACGACGGTCTGGCGTGGACCGGATCGCGAGAGCTGGAACAGCGAGGTCGGCGACGTGCTGGCGCTCGGCGACGACGTCGCCGAGCCGTGGACCTTCGTCCCGCCCGCCGTCTCGGAGGTCTTCGCCGCGATGCGCGAGACGGCCACGCCCCTGGGCCGCGTCGACGCGCTTCAGCCGAAACGCGGGGCGATGACCGGGCGCAACGGCGTGTTTTTGCTCGACGACGAGCAGGCGCGCGACTGGCTCGGCCGGAAGATGCAGAGCTGGACGCAGCGGTGTCTCTCCGGCCGGGACGTGCGGGCCTGGACGATCGAGGCCGACCGGCGGCTGTTGTGGGCGTACGACGACGAACTGGAACTTCGCGACGATCTCCCCGACGAACTCGCGGCGTATTTCGAGCGGCACGAAAGCGAGTTGCGGGCACGGGCCGACGATCGTCCCCAGAAGCCCCCCTGGCAGCTGTTTCGGCTCAAGCCTGGGTTGCTCGAGCCGAAGGTCGTCTGGCGAGACCTGGCGCCGCGACTCGAGGCGGCCCTGGCTCCGGCCGACGTCGTTCCGCTCAATACCGTCTATTTCGTGCCGCTGGCGTGCCGGGGCCAGGCCGAGACGCTCGTGGCGTTGTTCAACAGCGAACCGATGCGGGCCTTCGCCTACGCCCTCGGCGAGCGGGCGCGAGGCGGCTGGCGCCGGCATTTCGCCTGGGTGATGCGGTTGCTCCCCGTCCCCGATCGGCTCGTCGGCGCGCTCGGGGGAGACGCCGCGCTCCCGCAGCCTCCGTCGGCGTTTCGGGGCGGGGCGGCGCCAAACGGCACGGACCGGCGGCGACTCGACCGCTGGGCGGCCGATCTGTACGAACTCGGCGACGCCGGGCTCGAGACCCTTCGACGCTGGCGAACCCGGGGACGCGACGAGACGGCGAAGGAGGTGGCATGACGAGCGAGACGACCAGTCGAGCCTGGGTGCGCGAGACGCTCGCTGAGTTTGCCGTCGAGTCGGACGATGAGACGCAGAGTATCGGCGATCTCGAGCTGGCGCCGTTTCAGGTCCGCGCGGCGCGACGGGGCATTGCGATCGCCCGTCGATACGCCGGCGTGATCGTCGCCGACGCCGTCGGGCTGGGAAAGACCCGCGTCGCCCTCGCCATCGTCGAGACGCTGCGACGCGAGCGACGGCGGCGAGCGGGAGAGGTCGGTCCGATCCAGATCTGTGTGCCGGCGAGACTCCGCGAGCAGTGGCGCCGCAAACTGCGGGCGGCCGACATCGACGCCCATCGCATCTGCTCGCATACCGAGATGAGCCGCGAGGATCTGTCGGTCGGCCCGCAGGAGGGTCGACCCCCCGGCGTGATCCTCGTCGACGAGGCCCATCGGTTTCGCAACCCCTCGGCCAATCGCGCGGAGGTGTTGGCCGAGCTGTCGGCACAGGCCCCGGTGGTGATGGCGACGGCCACGCCGGTCTGCAACTCCATCTGGGACCTGTATTACCTGTGCTCGATGTTCGTCGCCGAGCACGACCTCCGGCCGGTCGTCGGCTGCGATCTCGCCGACGCCTTCGAGCGCGCCGAAACGGG
This sequence comes from uncultured Bradymonadales bacterium, assembly GCA_964600555.1. Lineage (GTDB taxonomy): Bacteria > Myxococcota_A > Bradymonadia > Bradymonadales > Bradymonadaceae > CAJXPB01. The sequence continues at coordinate 14,513 of CAZRLK010000078.1, read as the reverse complement.
GGAGTTCGACCTCACCGAGCTGGTCGAGCGGTTCGTGATTCGGCGGACGGTGCCCCCCGGCGAAGGAGCCTTCGGGGAGCGTCCCTCGCTGCAACTCGAGATGTTGCGCTACGAGCCCGGCGAGCGCGAGGCGTGGCTTTGGGCGCATCTGGAGTCGGCGCTGCGCGAGCTGAGCTTCGAGGCCTGCTCGCGGCGGTGGCCGCGCGAGCTGTTCGTCGAGTACGCGATGCGCCGCTGGGAGAGTGGGCCGCAGGCACTTCTGGAGACCCTCGAGCGGCTCGCTGCCTATCATCGTCGCTGGCTCGAGGCGCGGCGGCACGGCCGAAGCCTCGATCGCGCGGAGTTTCGCGAGCTGTTCGCCGAGCCGGCCGCCGAACGCCAGGAGGTCTTCGGGTTTTTGTTTCCCGCCGCCGGCGACGACGAGACGGGCGGGGGCGACCGCGAGGCAGTGCGCGCCGACCTCGAGCGGCTCGTCGAGCTGAAAGATCGCACCCGCGAGGTGGTCGGACGCCATCTGGGGGCAACCTCGGCGATCGTCGATCTGGCGGTCTCGACCGACGAGAAGCTGTTGATCTTCACCCGCTACCGGCGGGCGGCCGCCGGCATCGAGCGCGCCCTGCGCGACGAACTCGGGACCCGCGCACGGGTCGGCCTCGCGACCGGCGGACGGGCCCGGGCGACGGGGCTGGGGCGATGCTCGCTCGACGAGCTTTTGCGGCGGTTCGCCCCGCAGTCGTACGGGGGAGAGGCGCTCCCGGCGCACCAGCAGCTACGCGTGCTCGTCGCGACCGACTGTCTGTCGGAGGGCGTCAATCTCCAGGACTGCGGACGTGTCGTCCTCGCCGATCTTCCCTACAGCGCACTCGTGGTCGAGCAGCGAGTCGGCCGGTTCGTCCGTCCCGGCAGCCCCCACGAGACGGTCGAGGTGTATCTGCCGAGACCCGACGACTGGAGCGACACCCTGGGGCTGCGCCGGCGCCTGCGCCACAAGTTCGACCAGGCCGAAATGTCGGGGGCGGGGTTCGCGGCGGCCGGCTCGATCGTCGAGGCCGATCGGCAGGGATCGCCGCCGGTGGAGGACGATGCGCGTGCGATGCCGGGGGGCGGCGGGGGGCCGGCCTCGCCGGGGCGGCCGGGCGATCGGGAGACACGTAAGCGGGCGCCGGGGCCGGCCCGGATGGCGACGCCGACGGCGCCGGAGGAGCCGCTCGGGGCGCTGACGAAACTCGATGCTCTGGCGAGGCGGCTGGAGGCGAACTGCAGCGAGGGGCCGGCCGGCGGCTGGCACGGGCGGGCGCCGATCCGAGAGGCGTCCCTGTGGTTGTACGCCGAGCAGCACCACGGTGGGCGGGTGATTCCGCACTGGCTTCTCGTCTCTTCCGACGGTTCGGTCGCCCACCGGCGCTCGGCGCTCGTCGTTGCCCTGGTCGCCCTGGCCGACGCCGATCTGCCGCTGCGCCGGGGGCCGCTCCCCGACGAGCTGCTCGAGCGAGGACGCTCGTGGCTCCGGGCCCGGGAGGCGCGCATGAGAGCGGTCGCCCTGGCGCCGGTCCCGTTGGCCATCGACGCCCCCCAGCACCGCCTGTGGCGCAGGATCTGCGCCTGGAGCGACAGCGGCGAGATCGAGGTCCCGGCCGGCGACCTCGAGCGGCTGCGCGAGCGACTCCTGATCCCGTTCCCCCGCGGCAGCCGACGCCAGCTGCGCGAGCTTCTCGCTTCCGAGGCGCCCCCGAGCCGCGTGTACCGGGAGGTCGAGCGGATCGTCGCGCGGTTCGACGCGGGAACCGAGCCTCCAGAGTTCGAGATCGTGAGCGGGCTCGTCCTCCGGCCGAGAGGGCCGTGATCCGAAGGGAGTCATGCCCTCGGGCCGGGAGTGCAACCGGCAGAGGTGGAGCCGACGCCAGATGTGCAGTGGAGCCATGAATCGTTCGAGTCGACAGGGAGAAATCGCGATGGAACAACCGAGGTCGTTTGACGAGATGAGCAAACAGCAGGTCGTCGAGCAGTACAAAGGACTGGTCGAAGGGGCGGTCGAGCAAATCTGGGACGAGTCCAACGGGCTGATGTCGATCGGGGACATGCGCTCGTGTGCCTACGAGGGCCTGCTGCAGGCGCATGCCAACTTCGATGCCGGCGGCAAGGCCGAGTTTGCGACCTACGCCTACAAGCGGATCCGGGGAGCCGTCATCGACGGGCTGAGACGCGCCCGGTGGGGACCGCGCACCCGAAAGGTCGAGCGCCGGGACGATGTGACCGCCATGTCGATCAACGAGTCGGGGGGCAGCTCGTGCGGTGACGCGCGTTCGCACTCGGAGGCCGAGGGGACGGCCGGCGGGGGGCGGCCCGACCGGACGTACTTTCGAGTGCTGATGATGGAGCCGATCGAATTCGAGCGCCTCGACCTCGCTGAACGCGAGTCGCAGGACGAGACGGTCACCCGGAGGCAACTCCGGGAGTTGATCTACGAGGCGATGGGCGAGCTGGGGGAGATCGAGCGGACGATCGTTCGACTCCACGATCTCGAGGGGAAATCCTTCTCCGAGATCGCCGACGTGGTCCACTGCTCGAAATCCTGGGTGAGTCGGTTGCGCGAGCGGGCCCTCGGCGAGCTTCGAGACTACGTCGAGCAAGTGAGCGAGCCGGAGACCGACGGGAAGGCGGAGCCGGTCGAGCTCGCGCCGTCCCGGCCAAAGGCGGCGTGACGCTCCGTGCCTCCCTCGGCCCCTCGACCCGTCGCCCCTCCCGTGCGCCGCTCGGCGAGGCACCGAACCGGGAGAGCGGCGTCGGGTCGCCGGCCGAGGCGGTTACCGAGCCCCGCCCGGCGGGTTCGGGAGGGATTCCGTCTCCTCGGAGCTGTTGGTGGCGGACGCCTCGGCATTCACTTCGATATTCTCCAGGTGATACTCGATCGAAACCTCCTCTTCTGCCTCCTCGAGGAACGTCCGCAGCGATTCGCGCTGGTGTTGGCGCTGGAGCGTTCGCCGGATCTCCGGGCGCGCCTCCTCGAGCGATTGCGTCTGGGCGGGCTGTCTGTCGTGGACTTTGATGACGTGCAAGCCGAACTTCGTGCGGACCGGATCCGAAATCTCGCCGGGCTCCATCGAAAAGGCCTGCTTGGCGAACTCGGAGACCATTCGCTCGCGCGTAAACGACCCCAGACGGCCGCCCTTTTGCGCCGACGGCCCGTCCGACTCTCGGCGGGCGAGTCTGGCAAAGTCGGTCTCCTCGTCGCGGGCGCGCTCGGCGAGCTGCTCGGCGCGCCGCCGGGCGCGGGCGACCTTCTGGTCGGAGGCCTCCTCGGGAAGATGGACCAAAATGTGGCTCGCCTCGACCCGGGCAGGGGTCTCGAACTCGGAGCGGTTTTGCTGGTAGTATTCGGCGACTGCCTCCTCGTCGATCGTCGCCTCGTAGTTGCTGGCGAGGTAGTTTTTGAGCTGGATGTCGCGGCACAGCTCGGCGCGCAGGTCGGTGGTCGACATCTGACGTTGCTCGAGGAACTCCCGGAGACGTTCTCGGCTGGAGAAACGCTGCTGAAAGTCGGCGTAGCGCCCCTCGAGTTCCTTGCGTTCGACCTGCACCGACGCCTCCGCGAGCCTCCGCTCGATCAGGCGTCGCTCGACGAGTTGTTGGGCGGTCTCGAGTTTGAGCCGGTTGGCGAGGGGCTCGGAGAGGTTGCGCTTGGAGGCCATCTTTTTGCGGGTGAAGGTGTTGAACTCGGAGGCCGGAATGTCGTCGCCTCCGACGGTGGCCACCGGACCGACCGCTTGCAGGGGCGGATCCGTGCTGGCCTCGGAGCTGCCGGAGGTTCGGTCGGCCTCGCGTCGAAGCTCGTCGCAGTCGACATGGCGGTCGTCCTCGGACCGGGTGCGGTCGGGCGAGGCCTCCGAGCGGGACTCGTCGGGGTCGCTCGTCTGGGGCGAGGAGGTTGTGCAGCCGACGGACGAAATCGCGGCGAACAGGAGGACAACGCTCGAGACGACGCATCGTCGCAGGATCATGGGGAGGACTCTCGTGTCGAGGGCGTCGGGGTCGGCGAAGGACCTGGCAGTACGAATTGTTTTCACGGAAGCTGCGAAAGCGAGCACCGGCGGTCGCACAGAGACCGAGTTGCCAGACCAGGATGGTCTGGCAACGAGGAAGGGCTGGAAGCCCTTCCAACAAAAAGGGGTTGTCGGTGAGTTTGCGGGCGGTATGTTCGACGCCCCCGACAGGCGACTCGAGACCGAGGAGATCAGGCGTGGCCGACCAGCACAACTTCATCCGCGAGATCATCGACGAGGATCTCGCCGCCGGCAAACACGACGAGATCGTGACCCGATTTCCCCCCGAGCCCAACGGCTACCTGCACATCGGCCACGCCAAATCGATCGTGCTGAACCACGGGATCGCCGTCGACTACGACGGTCGGTTCCACCTGCGATTCGACGACACCAACCCGCTGACCGAGGAAGAAGAATACGTCGAATCGATCAAGCGCGACGTCGCCTGGCTGGGCGCCGACTGGGGCGAGCATCTGTACTTCGCCTCCGAGTACTTCGAGCGGATGTACGAGCTGGCCGCGCTTTTGATCGAGAAGGGCAAAGCCTACGTCGACAGCCTCTCGACCGACGAGATCCGCGAGTACCGCGGCGACTGGAACACGCCGGGCAGAGAGAGCCCGTATCGCGACCGGTCGGTCGAGGAGAACCTCGAGCTGTTTCGCGGCATGCGCGCCGGGGAGTACGACGAGGGCGAGCACGTCCTGCGGGCCAAGATCGACATGCAGGCCGACAACGTGCTGATGCGCGACCCGATCATGTACCGGATCCTCCACCAGCCCCACCACCACGTCGACGAGGACTGGTGCATCTACCCGATGTACGATTACGCCCACTGCCTGGAGGATGCCTTCGAGGGCATCACCCACTCGCTCTGTACGCTGGAATTCGAGAACAACCGCGAGCTGTACAACTGGTTCGTCCGCGAGACCGAGGTCGACCACCAGCCTCGCCAGATCGAGTTCGGCGCCGGCGGCATCAGCTACACCGTCATGAGCAAACGCCGCCTCCGCCAGCTCGTCGAACACGAGTACGTCGACGGCTGGGACGACCCCCGGATGCCGACCCTCTCGGGCGTGCGCCGCCGCGGCGTGCCTCCCGAGGCGATCCGGAACTTCTGGAACGAGATCGGCGTCTCGCGCAACGAGCAGACCATCGAGGTCGCCCAGTTCGAAAACGCCATCCGCGACACCCTCAACACCCGGGCCCCCCGGGTGCTGGCCGTCCAGGAGCCGCTCAGGGTCGTCATCGAGGACTTTCCCGCCGGCGAGACCGACTGGATCGAGGCCCCGCACTTTCCCCACGACATCCCGAAAGACGATTCGCGGATGCTCCCGTTCACCCGCGAGCTGTACATCGAGCGTGACGACTTCCGCGAGGACCCGCCGGAAGGCTACTACCGGCTGTCGCCGGGCGCCGAGGTGCGGCTTCGCTACGGGTATTTCATCACCTGCGAGGAGGTCGTCCGCGACGACGACGGCGAAATCGTCGAGCTTCGCTGCTCGTACGACCCGGAGACCCGCGGCGGGGAGGCGCCGGACGGCCGCGAGGTCGACGGGACGATCCACTGGGTCTCCGCCGAGCACGCCCTCCCCTGCGAGTTTCGCCTCTACGACCGGCTGTTCGAGGTCCGCAACCCGATCGCACGTGACGAGGACTTCAAGGAGTTTCTCAACCCCGAGTCGCTGGTCGTCGAACAGGGGCTGATCGAGCCGAGCGTCCGACTCGCCGCCCCCGGCACCCGGTTTCAGTTCGAGCGCAACGGGTATTTCGCCCTCGAGCCCGAGGAGGCCTCCCCCGACAACCTCGTCTTCAACCAGATCGTCCCGCTCGCCGGCACCTGGGAGGATCGCGAGGCCGAGGAGCGCAAACGCCGCGCCGAGCAGCGCGCCGCCGAAAAACAGGAGCGCAAGGCGCGCAAAAAGGAGGAGGCCGAACGGGCCCGCCGCGAGCGCCGCGAGGTCCTGCGCCGCCAGGCTGACGGCGAGACGACCGCCGAGGAGATGGAGACGCCACGCGGCGAGGCCCGGGCGACCAGCCCCCAGCTTCGCGCCGCCCTCGAGCGGTTTCTCGACGATCTCGAACTCGAGACCGACGACGCCGATCTGCTGAGCGGCGACGAGGTGCTGGCTTCGTTTTTCGAGTCGATCCTCGAGACCTACGACGCCCCGCACGCCGTCGCCGGCTGGGTCGTCAACGAGCTTCTGCCGTATATCGAAGGCGAAGTCGGCACCGAGGCCTTCCACAAGCGCATCCGCGGGCTGGAGTTCAAACCCGACGCCGCGGCCTCGCTGATCGAGATGCGAGAAGACGGCCGCATCACCTCCGATGCCGCCGACGAGGTCCTCGAAGAGATGCTCGAGACCGGCCGCGACCCCGAGGAGATCGTCGAGGACCGAGGCCTCGAGGCGATCACCGACGAGGAGACGATCCGCGGGCTGATCGACGAGGCGATCGAGGACAACGCCGAGCAGGTCGACCAGTACGCTTCGGGCAACACCAACCTGTTCGGGTTTTTCGTCGGCCAGGTGATGCGGGCGACCGACGGCAAGGCCGACCCCCAGATCGTGCGGCAGTTGCTCGGCGAAGAGCTTCCGCAACCGGACGACGACGGCGGATGAGGCCGTCGACCAGGGAGTAGACGATGGCGACCGACCAGCCGGGTGGCGACGAACGGGCGATTCCCGTCCTCGGGATCGTCTGCGCGTCACTCCTGCCGGTCGCGGCCCTGTTTTCGGTCGGCAAGTGGTTCAAAGGCTGGCTCCTCGATCTCGGGTCGTTCGCCCTGCCGACCCCGGTCCACACCTACTTTCTTTTCTTTTATACGCTGCTGGGGGCCGTCTCGGTCGCGGGCCTGACACTCGGCTTCGCCGGCCTGCTCGGCCGCCGGGACCGGTGGTCGCGGCTGACCTCCGCCTGCCGCCGCGTCCCCGACCGATGGTGGATGATCGGCGCCGCCCTCCTGGCGTTCGCCATCCCACTTTTCGTCCGCCTGTTCGTCCTCGAGGGCGCCCGGCTGACCGACGACGAGGAGGCGTACCTGTTCATGGCGCGGCTGCTCGGCGACGGCCAGTTGACGGCCGCCGCCCACCCGGCCCACGAGTTTTTCGACCGCTTCGCGATGGTCGTCGACGACGGCCGCGTGTACTCGCAGTATTTTCTCGGCTGGCCGGCGCTCCTCGGGCCGTTCGCCTGGCTCGGTATCCCCGGGGCCGCCAACCCGGTCTATTCGGCGGTGACCGCCGTCGGCCTCTTTTTGCTGACCCGCCGGTTGATCGACTCCGACGCCGCCAGGGCGGCGACCGCGCTGTACGTCCTCTCGCCGTTCGCGATGGCGATGGCCGGGACGCTTCTGTCGCACACCGTCTGCCTCGGCTGGCTCGTCTGGACGATGTGGGCGATGGCCCGGTCGTTCGAGGAGCGGCCGCCGGCCTGGGTCGATCCGCTGGTCGCGATCTGTTTTTCCGGCGCGTTTTTCACGCGGCCGACCGTCGCAGTCGGGATCGGCGGGCCGTGCCTGATCGCCTGGCTGGTGCATCTGGTGCGCCACCGCTCCTCGATCGTGCGGCCGCTGGTGACCTTCGCCCTCCCCGCCGCCGCGCTGGCGGTCCTGTTTTTGACGATCATCCACCTGCAGACCGGCAGCGCCTTCACCACCCCCTACGAGGTCTCCTACCAGTACCGCATCGAGCATCTCGGGGGCGCGGTCGAGGGGCGGGAGGTGCCGAACATGGAGTTCACCCGGCCCGGCAACGCCCTGGCGTTGACGACGATGGCGCTGGTGCGGTTCAACTACGCCGCCTGGGGCTGGCTGTCGGCCCTCTTGTTCGTCCCGCTCGCTTGCGCGGCGCCTCGACGCCGGTGGCTGACAGTCCTCTGGGCGACCCTCGCGGGATTTCTGCTCGTGCACTTTCCGATGACCGACTCGGGCGTCGACTCGTTCGGGCCGGTCCACTACTTCGAGCTTTTGCTGCCGGTCCTGCTGCTGACCGTCGTCGGCCTCCGCGTCGCCGTCCGGTGGGCCTCGCGCCGTGCGGGACCGGCGACCCGATGGCTGCCGGTCCGGACCGAGATCCTGCCGGCGGCACTGGTCGCCGCCCTGGTGTACGCCTCGTTGGTGATGTACGTTCCCGTCCGCTGGGCGAATCTCGGCTGGCTTGCCGACCGCCACAACGAACCCCGCCGGGCCGTCGAGCGCGCCGGGGTCGACCGGGCGGTCGTCTTCGGCGACAGCCTGTTCATCAAGTGTGCCCGCCATCCGAACGGCTTCGTCGGGTGGCCGCCGCTCAACTCACCGGAACTCGACGATCCCGTCCTGTGGGCGAACCACCTGACCCTGGAGCGCGACCGGGCGTTCATGCGCTACCACTTCCCCGAGCGGCGCGGCTACCTGCTGAGCTGGGACGAGCACTGCCGCGCCTCCCTCGTGCCCCTCGACCAGCTCGAACCCGATCAGGTGCGCCCCGGCCAGATGGCCGAAGAGTGATTTGCAATCCGGTGCCGTTGGCACCATCTTGAATCTCAGTGTAGTGGGCCACCAACTTCACCTTCCTCCGAGGAATGGTTCCCATGAAGCGACGACTCTTTCGCCAACTCGCCACAGTGTTTGGGGGAGTCGTACTGATTTCGGCCTCGGGATGCATCTTCGGGGCCGAGCCGGCCGATCGCGACCTGCCCACCTCGTCGGATACCGACGTCGAGGTGGCCGATGCGACCGACGTCAGCGAGCCGATCGACGCCGAACGGGATGCGACGGGAGACGCGACGGAGGACGGGACGTCGACGGACCGCGATACCTCTCCCGACAGCCGGGCGGATGCGCGACGGGATGTCGGCGAAGACACGACCTCGGGAGATACCGGGGACACATCCCCCGACGCGGATCCGTGTGCGGGTGACTCGCCGGTGGACGGATGTCCCTGCAACTACGAGGGGAAGGACGACGGCGTCTGCCAGGATCAGCAGATCGTCGACGGCGAGTGTGAACGACCCGAAGATTATGCGCCGAGTGAGGACGGCGAGGATGTCCCGGGGCATTGTGACGAGGTCGACAATGACTGCGACGGCATCACCGACGAGGGATGCGATTGCACCTACGAGGGCGAGCAGGGAAGTGAGGGCGTCTGCGATGAAGGGGGGACCATCAGTGGGGAAGACGGCGAGTGCGAAGAGCCGGACGATTACGAGAGTGAAGAAGATAGCTGTCGGGATAACACTGACAACGACTGCGACGGCGACACCGACTGCAACGATTCGGACTGTCAGATTTTTTCGATTTGTACGTAAAGATCTCCCGAAAACGTCGTCGTCCCCCGATACCCTCTACTCGATACTCCTCCCGCCATACTCGATACTCCCTACGCCCTACGCCATACGCCCCACTCAATACTGCAACTTCCGCCGCGTCGAGACCGCCTCTCGCGCCCGGCTCGGGGTGCCCTTCCCGTACATCTTCACCTCGCCGTCGACGCGGTACTCCCAGCGTCCGCGCTCGCGGTGACGTCCGTTCTCGTGCAACAACTCGATCTCTCGGGTCTCGTCTTCCCACCTTGCGATGACCTTCATGGCGATACCTCCAGGGGACTTCGGATACGGAACGATACGGGGACGGCCTCAACCGCACATCCATGGAGTGCAAACCAGAGTGCAAACCATCTGCCAGCCGTTCAGGGGCGGAATGGCCCGAGAAATTTCACTGTCAACAGAATACGCGCAACCTCACTGAAACCGCAACGGGCAACGAGACCTCCGGATCCGACATGAATGTCGGACTCGGCCCGGTGGTTGCTCGCTCGTTCGCCGATTTGGCCGGCATGCGGGGAGTCGGGGCGACGAGGGTTTTTCGAGTGCGCCAGGAGCGGGATCCGCGCGAGACGTGAAAGGGAGCCCGGCGGCGGGGGAAATCGGCGATCGCTCGACCGTGCGACATCGAACAATTCGGCCGGCCCGCCGGGCGTGGCGTTGGCCGTTTTCGGCATGGCTGTAGCCCCGAGGCTCGCCTCGGCGACGGGCGGCTGCGATCGGGCCTACGAGAGACTTTCGCGGTCGAACTCGTCGACGGTGTATCGATACACGTCGAGATCCGCCGGCCAGTTCGACGGGTCGAGCCCGGCCTTGTGCTTGAGGTGAGCGAGGAAGGTCTCCGGGTCGGGGCACTTCTCCCAGACCGACGGCAAAAACGTCCCGCGGGTCTCCTCGGTCGTCAACAAGACGCCGTGGCGGCCGGGCTCGACGAACTCCCACAGCTTCTCGTTGCTGTCGGCGGGGACCCGCTCCAGCGGGTCGAGCACCGAGACCTGGACCGACAGATCCTCGAGATCGTCGGCCGTGACCGGTGGGAAGCGGGGATCCCGGAAGGCCGCCCGAAAGGCGTTGCGGACGAGGTCGGCGGGCAGCGGACGCGTCGGCTCGAGGCGGCCGATACACCCCACCAGATCGTCGTCGAGATGCAGCGTCACGAAACTCGCCCGCTCGGCCTCGGGGAACACCGCCGCGATCTCCCCGCCGACGGGCATCGGCTCGCTGTGCTCGAGGCCGTACTCGATCGCCCGCTCGGCCAGGGCGAGGGCGGCCCGGCGCTGGGCGTCGGTCAACTCGTCTGTGTCGTCGCCCTCGAGTTTCGTCGTCACGGTCCGTCGCCTCGGAGGAAGGCACCTGCGTCGGCGCCCGATTGTAGGTGCTTCGCAGGAACCGGAGCAACGGTGGTGGGAACGTCGACGAGCCGCCGACGCCCCCGAATCTACCGATATGTCAGGGAGATGCAGGGTGGATGGCACCCTCACATGCACCGGGCGAACGGACGGTCGGACGGATCGGAAAATACAGGGTGGGTGGCACCGTGATCATGTCGCATTCGACAGGGCGGTCCATGGGCCGCCCGCTTTAGAATTCGTCCCACTCTCAGCCCCCGTCTTCAGACGGGGGCGGCCGTTTGGCCAGGGTGGGTATCACCATGCACTTTCGCGTCAGATCTTACGATATATCAGGGAGATGCAGGGTGGGTGGCACCGTGATCCCCGCAGATGCAGGGTGGGTGGCACCGTGGGAGATGCAGGGTGGGTGGCACCGTGATCCCCGCGGCCGATCGGCCGATGGGTGCGATGGAAGTACGGTTGAAGAACGCGCGAGTGGCTGCTAGTCGCGGAAGTCGACTCGGTGTGGCAGGAAGACCGGTGCGAGACCGGGGCTGCCCCCGCAACTGTGTTCGGCGCCAAGCGCGGTCGACCACCGGAGTTGCCTCCGGGAAGGGACCGTGGCGATGCCGTCAGCCAGGAGACTGACCCGCCGAGTTTGCAACGCACCCACACCTCGGGTCGGAGGTGGCGGCTGGAGCCTGCCTCGGGACGTCTCCGTCCCCCTGCCTCAGTCCCGCCCCGACCGGAGCCCAACTCGGAGGTCGCACCATGTCGACGGATGCCTCTGTCGACGGGTGGCCCGCCGTGCCGGAGCGAGGATGGCCCGGCCGCGCGTGTCTCCCGCTGTCTGTCCTGATCGTCGTCTTCGCAACCATCTCGGGGATCGCCTGTGGCGCAGGTGGCGGCTCGCCGGCCCCGTCGGACGCCGGTGTGCGCGGGCCGGAGCTCGGGCCCGACGGCTCCTCGGAGGCGCCGGACGATGTCGCGCGGGGAGACGCCGCGCCAGCGAGCCTGCCGTACGCCACCGGGGTCGTCGAGTTTTCGGCCGGCGAGGGCGGCGGGTACGGCAGCGACGAGCTGCCGGAGGTCGTGCTCGGGCCGCCGCAGGGCGCGGGCGGAACCTCCGGCGGGACCCGGGTCGTCAGCCTCGGCGAGGGGGGCGAGATCGTCGTCGAGTTCGGCGACCGCGCGATCGTCGATGGGGAGGGCGCCGACTTCATCGTCTTCGAGAACCCCTTCTACACCGACGCCAGCGAGGGGGGCGTCTACCAGGAGCTCGGCGAGGTGGCCGTCAGCGCCGACGGGGAGACCTGGAAGAGCTTCGAGTGCGAGAGCGACCCCGAGGAGCCGGGCCGATGGCCGGGCTGCGCCGGGTGGCGCCCCGTGCTCGATTACGATGCCGAGCAGCGCGTCCCGCTCGACCCGGCGATCACCGGCGGAGACCCGTTCGATCTTGCGGACGTCGGCCTCGACGAGGCGCGATACGTCCGCATTCGGGGCATCTCCGACGAGGGCTGGCCCCCGAAGGTCGGCTTCGACCTCGACGCCGTCGGCATCGTCCACGCCCGGCGCGAATGATCCCGCCGATGCACGGTGCCACCCACCATGCATCTCCCAATCCGTCCGATTGTCCGTTCGTCCGATTGTCCCGTCCGATCCGTCCGATGCATGTGAAGGTGCCACCCACCCTGCATCTCCCTGAGATACTGAAAGATCTGACGCGAGATGTTGGGGGCGTCGGTGCATGTGAAGGTGCCACCCACCCTGCATCTCCCTGAGATACTGAAAGATCTGACGCGAGATGTTGGGGGCGTCGGCGGCTCGCCGACGCTACCCGCGACCGTCCGGATTCATCCCACCAATCTCCAATCCGTCCGATTGTCCGTTCGTCCGATGCGTCCGATCGTTCGATAGCCGCACGCCCCGAATCACCCCGACCCAACCCGCTCTGGCCACCAACCCAGCACATCGACCCGGTCGGCGTAATGAGCCGCGGCGGGGTCGCCGGCCATCTCGAAGTCGTAGCCGTGGTCGAGCGTGTTGATCCGCAGGTCAACGTCCACCTCGCTGAGCTGCCAGGGCGGGTGGTGGACCCCGGCCCGGTACACCCGACCCGTGTCGTCGGCCGAGTACAGGCAGTAGCGGCGCACGAGCCATTCGTCGAAACTTCCCGGCTCGGCGACCGAGGCGGACCCGGTCGGCCGATAGGTCGCGTCGAATCGCCCCTCGGGCACCCCGCCGTGGGTGCGCCGGCTCTCGTAGTCGATGGCCCCCGAGGTGTCGTCGCGGTCGATGCGCATGTCGGCCCGGTAGTACGGAAGTTCGAAACACGTCCGGGCACCGGCCACGGCGAGGGCGCTGGCGGCGTCGAGGCTGTAAAACCAGACCCCGGGCCGGTCGCCGCCGGCGGTGGCGTAGGTGCGGAGGTTCAGCTCGGCGAACCGCATCTGCCAGGGAAACCAGGTGGTGCCCCGGGCCGTCGTGTTGGCCATCTCGAAAGGAACGACCGTCAGCCAGGCGGCCCCCTCCCAGGTGTCGACACTGAGCCCGTCGGGAAGCGTCCGGGCGACCAGCTCCGGGTCGACCGGCCAGTGCGCCAGCAGCAGATCCAGCCAGCTCATCGTCATCACCCACGGCCGCCCCGGCAGCGGCCAAGGCCGGTGGTCGGTCGTCTGTTCGATGCGGCTCCAGTCGACACTCATCGTATCCGTAAGGCTACAGGCTACAGGACCCCGAGATAAACTGACGCTCATCATCTGGAGCGCACTGCCGTATCCAGCAAAAACCGTCAGCCTTGCCGGCCCCTCGCAACCGAGGCGGGAGCCCCCTCCATCTCCGTTCGTCCGATTCGTCCGATTCGTCCGATTGTCCGTTCGTCCGATCGTCCGATGGATGTGAAGGTGCCACCCACCCTGCATCTCCCTGACGGAAGATGTCGTATATGCACCCAAAGAAGATGAGGGGTAATGGGGTACGGGGGGCTGAAACGCTAATGCCAGAGCCGCACCATCATCGATGCCGCCTCGGCTTTTTTGTGGCCGGTTAGACGCGGCTCGGCGAGGCCTTACGAAAAGAGGGCTACAACGGACAAGGTGAATTTCATGTCCGAAAAAGGCGGATCAGCTTCAGGTTGAGCTGTGTGTTGAACATGATTCTTCAAAGCAATAAACACATTAGGTCCGCGCCCCGCTTTCGATGAACCTCCTGCTGTAGATTCTAGTGGCAAGTGTCGTAGGGGATGTGCGAAGGCCGAACGATGAATGGAAGTTGGGAGGGTTAGCTGAATTGCTAAATCTCGGTTAATTAAGCCGGAAGTAGGACTATATTTGTTGGAGGGTCCATATTTCCCTTTCATCTGTTGCTTCCCAAAGCATGCTAAGTCCGTTGGTATCAGTTGGAATTAGTAAGCGGTGGTCATTCGTGAGTGTCACGAGTATCAGGGGGGTTGGCCCTCTAAAGTCCTGAATTTCCTCGGCAATGGTTTCTGAGACGTTCAAGATGGACTCGGTGGAGAATTTGCACCGTAAGCTTCCATCTGACACGCATACCGTCTCCCTGTGAACTTCTACTCTCCAACTAGCAGCGTCGATATACATGGAAGGAACTTGATATACGAACCATGCGCTCGCCCAAAGCATCCCAACCGGTACACCGAGCAGCGCTCCATATCCGACAACCCATATCAGCACATCAAATAAGCTACCTCGGAACAGGTAGTAAGCGACTCCTCCGACTCCCACCAGAATGGGCGTAAGCGCAGCACTGTATACGAGGCACCTTTGTACTAAGTTGCGTCCGTAATGTTGTGTAAATCGAGTCGGGGTTGAAACCGGCCACCGCC
>CAZRLK010000077.1:0-22039 GCA_964600555.1 uncultured Bradymonadales bacterium | reverse complement strand
GCTCGTTCTCCCGGCGCTGCTCGAGCACCTCGAAGGCCTTGTCGATTTTCGTGCGCAAAAGCTCCGGCGGGAACGGTTTCGGCAGAAAGTCGAATGCCCCGGCTTTCATCGCCTCGACGGCCTTTTCGATGCTCCCGAAGGCGGTGACGATCATGACGATCGCCTCGTCGTCCCGGTCGACGACCTCCCGCAGCACCTCCATCCCGTCGACCTCGTCCATCTTCAGGTCGGTGACCACCAGCTCCGGGCGGTGTTCGTCGAACAAATCCAGGCCCCGGCGGCCGCCCGAGGCCGTCAGCGCCGTATGTTCCATGCGCTCGACCACCTCCGCGATCCCCTCGCGCAGCGTCTCGTTGTCCTCGATGATCAGTACGTCGGCCATGAGTTCGTTTCGGCGGCGGAGACGTCCCACGCTCACACGCCTCCATGGTACAGAGACGGCGGGGGTGCGTCATCCACCCCGTTTCAGCCCAACCACCCGTCGGGGATCTCGGTCCCCGTCTCCTCGAGCGTCTCGTCGAACGGCAACTCGAGCGTCACCTCGGTCCCCTCGCCGGGGTCGGTCGCGATCGTCAGCGAGCCGCCGTGTGCCTCGACGATCTCGCGGCTGAGGGGCAGCCCCAGTCCGCTGCCTTTCTCCTTGGTCGTCTGAAACGGGGTGAACACCTCGTCGAGGACCTCCTCGGGGATGCCCGGACCGTCGTCGCGGACCACGATGCGCCGTCGATCCTCGCCGGGCGCCTCCACCTCGATCTCGATTCGCCCCCCGGGCTCGCAGGCCTGGTAGGCGTTTCGCAGGAGGTTCAACAGGACGCGGCGGAGCTGCTCTCGGTCGGCGGTCAGCTCCAGATCGGCCTCCAGGTCGACCGCCAGCTCGCAGTCCGCCTCGGCGAGGTCGCCGCGGGTGAGGTTGTGCAATTCGTCGATTAGCTCGCGGGCCAAAAACCGCTCGCGCTCCAGCGAGGTCTCGCCGGCAAAGTTGCGGAACTCGTCGACGACGCGGTCGAGGTAGCCGAGTTCGCGCTCGATCCGGTCGAGTTTCTCGAGCGCCTCCCGGTCGCCCGCCTGTTCGAGATCCTCGCGCAGCAATCCGCAAAAAAGCTCCATGCCGCCCAGCGGATTGCGGACCTCGTGGGCGATGCCGGAGAGCATCATCTTCATCTGGCGGTCGCGGTCGAGGATGTCCCGGCGCATCTCCTCGAAACTACGGGCCAGGAAGGCGATTTCGTCGCGTTGCGGAGCGTCGTCCGGCGAGTTCGACGGTTCGACGAGCGGCTCGTCGAGGTGTCCCTGGCCGAGTCGGCGGGCTGCCTCGACGAGGCGGTTGAGCGGGCGGGTCAGGGCTCGCGAAAAGAGGGTCCCGGCGGCGACGACGAGCGCCAGGCCCACCGCCCCCAGAAGCGTCAGGACGCTGGCAAAATACCGCAGCAGCCCGAAATACTCGGCGCTCGCTTCGACCGCCAGCCCGGCGACGACCTCCTCCCGGTAGGTGATCGGGACGTAGGCGCTCTTGTACAATCGTCCGTCGTTGCCCTCGAACAGCACGCTGGTCGTCGCCACGGCCTGCTCGAACGTCCGGTCGATTTCGTAGCGGTCGACCGCGAGCTTGTAGATCTCCTCGCCGAAGGGACGGGGCCCCTCGGAGTCGACGAGGTTTTCGAGCTCGCGATTGAACAGATACAGCCGTTTGACGCCGGTCTTCTCGCGCGTTTTGGCGAGCCGTTCGCGAAGGCGCTCGCGTACCCGGTCTTTGTCTCCGTCCAGTCGATCGATCAGGCGGGCGTCGAACCCGCCCGAAAGATCCGCCGAGACTGCCTGGCCGACCGACATCAGCCGTTTGCCCAGCTCGTCTTCCAGGCCCTGTCGGGCGGCGAAATACGCCAGTAGCCCGTACAAGAGGACGATCATCAGGGTCGGCGCCAAAAAGACGCCCACCAGTTTCGTCCGCAGGGATCGGTTCCGGAAACAATCCATCGCCCCCCGACAATACCATCGCATGGTCAAAAACCTAACTGGATCCGGGCTCTCGGCCCGGTCGGGTGCGGCGATCGCTGCTCAAAAAGGACGGCCGTCTCTGGTATGCTCCCCACCAGCGAGCCACGACCGCTCGAACTCGTGTGACCCGGCAACCGAACCGATGGCGAATGCCGACGACAGTCCACCCTCCGAGTCGGGGGAGGGAGACGGCCAGGAAGATTCCAGTTCAAAGCAGCGGGGGCTAGCCGAAGCGAGCAGCGAGCCGGAGGCTCCGGAGCCGGCGGGGGCGTCGGATGCAGACGGGGAGGCGGATGGCGACGAGTCGGGCTTTTCCCTGCCCGATCTCGGAACCTCGAGCGTGGCGGAGTCACAGTCCGGGGAGTCGGAGGATTCGGGGAGTTCGGGCTTTTCGCTGCCGGATCCCTCGTCGGTCGTCGAGGCGTCGGAGTCCGGCGGCGATTCGGATCCGAACGAGGCGTCCGGAGGGAGCGAGGGTGCGGTCGACGAGGAGACCGACGCCGGTGAGGCGCAACTCGAGGAGACCCTCGAGCCGGTCGACGATCGGGAGGAGGGAGGCGGGGAGCCCGAGAGCGAGACGAGCTTCGGGCTCGAGGGGGTCGATGCCGGGCGTCTCGGGGTGGAAGAGACCTCGCCCGAGGTCGTCGAGGAGGAGTCGGCGGGGGAAAACCCGCCGCACGAGGAGGCGTCCGAGCCGATCGACGACGAGGAGGGCTTCGACGTTCCGGAGACGGAGATTGCCGAGGTCTCGGCGGGTCCGCCCGACGACGAAGATCCGGACGCGAGCTCCGAGGAGGCCTCCGCGGGGCCGGATGGGGTCGCCGGCGAGCCCCCGGTTGCGCAGGTCGAGGGCAGGGAGGAGCAGGTCGACGGAGGCGACTCCTCCGGGTCGGTGGACGACGAGGCGCCGGAGGCTTCCGACGAGTCCGAGGGCGACGGCCGGGCCGTGCAGGCGAGTTCGGCGCTGTCGGAGGTGGCCGACGAGATGGCGCGGAGCGAGGCCGACTCGGGGGTGCACGAGGAGCCGGAGTTTCGGGCCGACAGCGACGCGCCGACCGGCAGCTTCGAACACGACGAGGCGACGGTCGTCAGCGAGCCGGGATTCGAGGGAGAACCTTCGGGCCAGCGTGATTCGAGTGAGTCGGCGAGCGGGAGCACGATCGAGGCGGCGGCGCCTCACCTGGCTCGGGAGGAATCCGACCCGCAGCCTGATCGGTCGGCGGACTCCCCGCCGCCGGGGCAGCCGGGATCGGAACGACGGGAGGGGGATGAGCCGTCCGAGTCGTCCGCCTCGGCCCCGGATTCGTCCCCTTCACGCTCGCCGACCGGCACCCTCACCCACAATCCTCCGACCCCGGAACAGACCGGCCGCGCCTCCGACGGCGCTCGCAAGGGCCCGGATCCGACCGCCGAAGTCGTCCAGCCGGATCTCGAGCCCGACGACGAGTTCGAATCCCAGGAGACCGATCTCTTCGACAGCCCGTTCGAAAACGACCCGCTGTATCCCCGGATCACGATCCTCGACGGTCCGAGCGCCGGCCAGGAGTTTCTGCTCAACAAACTCCGCAATTCGATCGGCCGGGCGACCAGCAATACGGTCACGATCCCGGACCAGGCGATGAGTCGGCAGCACCTCGAGATCGTGCAGAATCCCGACGAGACCTACACGATCAAGGATCTACAGTCGGTCAACGGGACCTTTCTCAACGGCACGAAGATCCGGGAGGCCGACCTGTTTCACGGCGACCGCATCGAGGTCGGCAAGACGACCTTTCAGTTCGGGATTCCCGGTCAGAGGACCAGCTCGGAGGAGCGCCAGCGGCGCCTGGTCCGCGCGCCCCACGATCGCCCCGACGAGGAGCATCCCCACGAGCACCCGACCGCCGCTCCGATCGACGACGACGCCGAGGAGGATGCGCTGACGCGCTGGCTCAACCGGATCATCGTCGGGGCGCTGGTGGCGCTGGTGCCGCTGGCGGCCAGCTTCGCGTACCTCACCCTCTCGAACCCGGAGGGCTCCCGGTCCGACGCCGAGGCGCGCCGAGCGCGGACGGCGTATCTGGCCGGAGTCGATGCCGTGAAGCGCCGCGACTGGGAGAAGGCGCGCGAGAAGTTCGAGCGTGCCAGGTCCCTCGACCCGGATCTCGAACGGGTCGCCGAGCAGCTCGAGCGTCTCGAGACCGAACGCGAGGCGCAACGCGCACTCGACGAGGCCCGGGCGGCCCTCGACCAGGGGGAGCGAGAACGGGCCCTGAGGCTGGCCGAGTCGGTTCCCCGGAGGAGCGTCTACTATGAGGATGCGCGCCAGATCGTGCGTCGCGAGAAGCGAAAAAAGCGGATTTCCTCGCTGTATCGCCGGGCCGACCAGGAGTTCGACGACGGGCGACACCAGGCAGCTCTGGCGACGCTGCAGCGGGTGCTGCAGACCAATCCGAACCACGAGCGGGCGCTGGAGTTGAGGCGTCGCATCCTCGACGAGACGCAGGCCGATCTCGAGGAGGCGAAAAAGGAGGCCGAAGCCGAGGAGCGCGAACGAGAACAGAAGCGCCGGACGAAGCGTCGCCGGCAACGCCAGCCTCGAGGCCAGGAGTCGGGTCGGGGGGCAGCCGCGGAGCAGTCGGACGGGCAGGGAAGCGACCAGGAGGAGTCGTGGTTGATCGACGATGCGGCCGACGATTCCGAGGAGGAATCGGCCGAGGAGACGGCCGAGCAGGGGGGGCGCCGCGTCAATTTCACGAAGGGGTTTGCGCTGTATCAGCGCGAGGAGTTCGAGGCGGCCATCGCGCATTTCGAGCGGGCTGCCGAGCAATCCGACGGGGCGGTCGGGGAGCGGGCCGCGGCGGCCGCCGAGGGGATTCGCAAATTTCGGGACCACTACCGGGCGGGGAGGCGAGCCCTGGCCTCAGAGAAGTGGGCGAAGGCCACCGAGCAGTTCCAGAGTGCGCTGACCGTCGACGAGAAGGTCGCCGACGCGGCCTACTTCCGCGACGAGCTGACGCAGAATCTCGCCTCGGCCCGGGCGGGGCTGGGCCTGCGGCGGGCCGAGCGCGGCGACTACACCGCCGCCTTCGAAGTCTACCAAAAAGCCAGGCGCGCCGAGGCTTCCAACGCCCGGGTTCGGGAACTCGGGCGCAGGCTCGAAAATCGCGCCCAGTCGCTGTACATCAAGGCGGCCGCCAAGCGCAAAACCGACCCGCAGGAAGCCGCCTCGCTGTGCCGCAAGATCACCTCGATCGTCCCCGAGGACAACGAACACCACGAGAAAGCCCGCCAGATCCTCGAGGAGCTGTGATCACTCGTCGTTCGGCCGGCGCTCCGAGAGCACCTTCCGGATCTTGAATTCCAGTTCGTCGAAATCGAAGGGTTTGTCGACGTAGTCGTCGGCGCCGAAAAGCGGCGAGGTCAACTCGTTGTTCGTCTCGCCGATGCCGGTCAGCATCACGATGCCGACGTGGTCGAAATACTCGTCGCGCTCCCGGACGTACTTGCAGATCTCCCAGCCGTTGAGCTCCGGCATCATCACATCGAGGATCACCAGATCGGGCTTGTGGACCATGATCTGCTCGAGGGTCTCGGCGCCGTCGGCGGTCTCGATCAGATCGCAATCCATCTGCTGGAAGTGCTCGCGCAGCAGACGGCGCAGTTCGGCGTCGTCGTCCGCCACCAGGATCAACGGCTGTTCTCGCTCCTCGGGGGGCCCGTACTCCGGGGAGGGGCGATTCATCTCGTCGGCCACACTGAGCTGTTCGAGTGTGCCCTGTTCGTCGGCGTCGACGTCACTCATCGCATCGATCCGTTGGCCAACAGTCCCGTACCAGTCGGTATCTGCTCGATCCCCCCGTTCGCCCGGGCGGATCGCACGGCGTCAAGCCGTCATGTGACCACGGTACGCCCGTGGCGAACGGGGTGTCAACCGACCGCTCACTCCTGGTCGTGCTCGTCGTTGACCGAGTGGCGGATCTGCTCGACGACCTCGCTGTAGGAGGTGTTTTCGACGACTTCACTCATCAGGTCGGTGTATTTGTCGACCAGGTCGGTGCGGCCCTCGGAGCGGTAATGTTCGAGGATCTCGTGGAGTTTGACGTAGGTGCGCTCGCTGTTGACGAAATACTCGGCCGCCTTCAGCGTCGCCTCCAGCCCCGAGCGGCTGACCGAGGGGGCGGTCGACTGGAAGACGAACTCCTTGCCCTCGCTGTTGAGGATGCCGACGGTCGCCTCCGCCTCCGCCTTGGTCGTCTGCCGGGGGCCGGCGTCGCTCGAGAGCAGCCCTTCGATGCTGAACTCCGAGAAGCGAATCGATTTCAAAGAGGGATAGTCGTCGGCGAGTCGCTCGCGCAGGGCGGCGAAAAAGGCGTCGATCGCGCCGACCCCTCGGCCTTCGACGGTGAACGACGAGTCGTCGACTCGCCGGAGGGTGCACTGGATCGTGCACGTCTCCTCGTCGAGATCCTCGGTGAGGGTGTATTTGTCGACCTCGAGATGAAGGTATTCGTCCTGGAGGACTTCCTTCATCTTGCTGATCATCTCCTGTTGTTTTTCGTCTCTCATACCGGACCCCGTGGTGTGCGGAAAATCGCCCGAATCCACGCCTGTCATCGGGCGAACGAATGACTCGTTGTGCGTCGTTGCGGTAGTGACGTCGGTGGGCCGTTTGCCTTACACTGATCCACATCCAGCCCGTGGTGACGTCCATACGATCGCAGATGAGCGCACAGGGAGCAACCGATGGTCGGTTCGACAGCCTCCGGTTCCGACGGTCCCGAGCCCGACCTCTCGCCGGGTGACGACCCGGTCGTCCAGGAGACCTCGACGTACATGACCGACCAGGAGGCCCAGCGCCTCTGCCAGACGTTCGCCGAAGGCCTCGGCAGCGGGCTCGGCTATGCGCGCATCTTCGAGATGATGGAGCGCAACGATCTGGGCGCCCGCAAGGTCGGCCGCCTCCGCCGGGCCCTGCTCGAACACGGCAATCGGCTCGGCGAGGCCTTTGCCCGCTACGGGCTGCTCGACCCGCGCGCTCGCAAACTCGTCCACGTCGCCGAAAAACAGGGCAAACTCCCGGAGACGTTCCATCAACTCGCCGAGACGTACGGGCGTCGCCACGAGCGCAAAAAACGCTTCATCTTCTCGCTCGTCGAGCCGCTGTTGTTGGTCGCACTCGGCGTGATCGTGCTCGGCAACATCCTGTCGGTCAACCTCGTCGAGCTGGTGATGGCCGACAACACCTGGGCGATGCTCGCCGACGTGCTGATCGAGGCCGGCATCCAGGCCGGGCTGTACGCCTCGGTCTGTTTTATCGGCTTCGTCGTCTGGCTGCAGCTTCCGGTCGACTCTCCGATGCGCGATCTCTTCTCCAGGCTGTGGATGCGCGTCCCGATCTTGAGCGAGCCGAACCGCCTGTACGGCGTCTCCCGGTTTTGCCGGTATCTCAAGCAATCGATCGCCAGCGGGTTCGACGTCTACCGCAGCCTCCAGCTCGCCGCCGAGGCCTCGAACCATCCGAGAATCCTGGGCAACATCGAGCGGGCCCGCTCCCGGCTCAAAGAGGGCGATTCGCTGACCGACGCGCTGCTCGCCGCCGGAGTCGTCCCCGACGAAGTCGTCGAGCACGTCGAGATCGGCGAGCAGTCCGGGCGCCTGCAGGAGCGGCTCGACTTTCTGGCCGACCGCTACGACGAGTGGGCGACCGAGCGGTTCGACCGCCAACTGGCGGTCGTCCTCTGGATCGTCCGCTACGCGATCGTCGTCGGCGTCATCGTCATGGTCTTTTACTCGGTCGCGACCCTCCGCCTGTGACCTCCCGGCCCCCGCTCATTCCGCCCCGGGCAGTTCGGGGCCGGCGTCGACGTCGATCTGGCGGATCGCCCGGATCGCCTGCTCGTCCTCCGACAGCGACCGCGCCGTTTTCACCAGCTCGCGCAACTGGTCGCGCTCGAGCGGCTCGTCGATCGCGTTGATGTCGTAGGCGAATCCGTAGCGGGCGAAATCCCGGTGGCTCGAGCCGATGTTGCTCAGCCCCGCCTCGTAGATGCAGTCGTCGACGGCCTTTTTCGTCCCTCGCGCATCACTGTGTACAACAGTCAACACGTGCGGCGGTTTGTCAGAATCGACCGAGATGGCCTTGCCGGTGCCGAAGACCTCGTCGCGGATCCCGCCGTAGCGGTTGAACAGGTAGGTCGTGTTGCCCATCCGCCCGGCGATCCGGGGCTGGGCCTCCTGGGTGGCGGCACCGATGTGCGGGGTCCCCCAGATGCGTTCGTTGTCCTCGTAGGGGTTGTGCCACGGCTCCTCCTGGCCGCCCGGCTCCTCGGGGTAGACGTCGACCAGCGCGTGGCGGACGTACTCCTCGTCGACGGCCCGTTTGAGATCCTCCGGGTCGAACAGAAAGCCGCGCGCGGCGTTGATGAAAAGCCGGGGGCTGCGCTCGGGCCGCTCGGCGGCCAGCCGCGAGAAGTGATCGCGGTAGTTGAGCAGCCCGGTGTTGTCGTTGCCCCGGTGGTCTTCGGCCGAGACATGCACGGTCACCACGTCTCCCTGCTCGAAGGCCTCGCGGATGCTGCTGCAGGCGTTCCATCCGAGCGTCGAGCCGACCTCCCGGGCGACTTCGTAGTTGTCGTAAAAGTTGATCTGCATGCCGAAATGCTCGGCCATCTGAGCGACCTGTTTGCCGATGTTCCCCAGCCCGATCACCGACAGGGACTTGCCGCGCAGCTCGTAGCGGTGGTGTTTGTCTTTCGTCCAGACGCTCCGGTCGGTCGCCCGGACGGCCCCGAAGATCCGACGGGCCATGCAGACCATCTCGCCGATGACCATCTCGACGACCGACCAGCCGTTGCTGACCGGGTCGTTCATCACCATCACCCCCTCGTCGGCACAGGCCTGTTTGTCGACCGAATCGTCGCCGATGCAACACAGCATCACGGCGGCGAGGTTCTCCGAGGCCTGCAGCACCTCGCGGTCGACCTCGAACTGACTGCGCTTGAACAACAGGTCGTGTTGTTCGGCCTCGAGTCGCTCGAGGACCGTCTCTTTGGCGACGCCGCGCGGGTAGCGCTCCGTCTCGATCCCCTGCTCGGCGAGGTACTCGTCGAGACTCTCGTCGGGTCCCTCGAGGACGAGTGCCTTCGAGAAATTACCGTCGAGAAAGCGAACTCCGTCGATTTTCGGCATGGATCGTATCCTGGTTGTGTTGGTACGCCGTACGAATTCGCGAAGATCCTGAACGACTGATCGCGAAACACATCGATCGTATCGGCGGCGAGGCCGCCGCCGCTCCAAACCATGGCGAGTGGGGCCGCCACCGCTCCGAGCCGAGGAGGCGGGGGAGGGCACGTCGTAATCGGGGCGGCGTCGTCTCCGGCATCGCTCGCTAGATGACGACGTTCTCGGAGTGGGTGCCGAAGACCTCGCGGAGGGTATCCGAGATCTCGCCGAGCGTCACCTTCGATTTGACCGCGTTGAGGATGTGGGGCATCAGGTTGTCGGCCCCCTCGGCCGCCTGGCGCAACTGCTCGCGCGCCTGCTCGACCTCCTCGATCGGACGCGAGGCCTTGAACTCCCGGACCCGCTCGATCTGATTTTGCTCGACCTGCTCGTCGACTTTCAGGATGTCTTCGGGCGGGGTCTGGTCGGTCTGGAATTCGTTGACTCCGACGATCACCTCGTCGCCGCGCTCCTGAGCGAGTTGCGCCTGGTAGGCCGCCTCCTGGACTTCCGATTGCTGGTAGCCGCGCTCGATCGCCTCCGCCGCCCCGCCGTACTCGTCGATGCGCTCGATGTACTCGCGGGCCTTGGCTTCGATCTCGTCGGTCAGAGGTTCGATGACGTAGCTGCCGGCCAGCGGATCGACGAAATCGGCGACGCCCGACTCGTGGGCGATCACCTGCTGGGTCCTGAGCGCCAGCCGGACCGCATCCTCGGTCGGCAGGCTCAGCGCCTCGTCCCAGGAGTTGGTGTGCAGCGACTGCGTCCCCCCCATCACCGCCGCCATCGCCTGCAGGGCGACGCGGATGATGTTGACCTTCGGCTGCTGGGCGGTCAGCGTCGAGCCGGCCGTCTGGCTGTGAAACCTCAGACGCATGCTCTTTTCGTTGTCGGCCCCGAACCGCTCCTTGACGATCCGGGCCCACAGGCGCCGGGCCGCCCGAAACTTTGCGATCTCTTCGAGAAAGTTGTTGTGAACGTTGAAAAAAAACGACAGCCGGCTCGCAAAATCGTCGACCTCCAGCCCCGCCTCCAGAGCTGATTCGACATACGCGATGCCGTTGGCCAGCGTGAAGCCGACCTCCTGGGCGGCCGTGCTTCCCGCCTCACGAATGTGATAACCCGAAATGCTGACGGTATTCCATTTCGGCACTTTCTTCTGGCAGTAGCCGAACACGTCGGTGATGATCCGCATGCTCGGACGCGGCGGATAAATGTAGGTCCCCCGGGCGATGTACTCTTTGAGAATGTCGTTCTGGATCGTGCCTCGAAGCTCCGAGCGGTCGACCCCCTGCTGGTCGGCGACCGCGATGTACAGCGCCAGCAGAATCGCGGCCGTCGAGTTGATCGTCATCGACGTCGAGACCTGATCGAGGGGGATCTCGTCGAACAGAGTCTCCATGTCGGCGATCGAATCGATCGCGACGCCGACCTTGCCGACCTCTCCGCTCGCCCGGTCCGAGTCGGAGTCGAAGCCCATCTGGGTCGGCAGATCGAAGGCGACCGACAGGCCGGTCTGGCCCTGCTCGAGCAGATAGCGATACCGCTGGTTCGACTGTCGGGCGGTCCCGAAGCCGGCGTACTGGCGCATCGTCCACAGCCGCCCCCGATACATCGTCGGGTACACGCCCCGCGTGAACGGATACTGGCCCGGAAAGCCGATCTCGTCGAGGTAGTCCCGGTCGGCCGTATCCCAGGGGCCGTACAGACTCTTGATCGGCTCCCCGTCCGACAGGGTGAACTCCTCTTTGCGGACCCCGTATTTGTCGAGGATCGGCTCGAGGACGTTCGCCTCCCATTCCTCGGTCGCCTCCTCGAGTTCCTCCCGGAGCCCCTCCGGCATGTCCTCGGCGTCACTCATCGATCGCGGCTCGTGGTGCGTTGTAGGTCGAATCCGATTCCATCCGGCAGCCCCCGTGGCCGGCCCGCCCCGGTCGGGACGGCGGTCTCCCGACTTCCGAGCGCAGACATCTGACCGGGCCACCCGAACTCAGCTGTCCGCGATGCTGACGAGCGCATCCCCGATCTCGACCGACTCGCCGGGTTCGACATGCACCTCGGAGAGGACGCCCGAGCGGTGGGCCTGCAGGTCGTTTTCCATCTTCATCGCCTCGACGATCACGACCGTCTCGCCCTCTTCGACGGCGGTGCCGGTGTCGGAGGTGACCTCGACGATCGTGCCGGCCATCGGGGTGACCAGCTCCGGGCCGTCGGCACCCCCGCCCCCGACGCCCGCCTCGCGCATGCGCTTTTGGCGTTCGTCGAGAATCTCGAATTGCTCCCGGCGTCCGTCGACGACGACCTCGTAGTCGTCGTCGCTTCGGTGCACGTCGAGATCGTGGGAGTCCGTGCCGCACAGCATGTTCAGCTTGCCGGCCTCCGGCTCGTAGGCCTGGACTTCGAGCTCGTCCCCGTCCGGGGTGACCACCCGGTAGGTCTCCTCGTCGATCGTCTCGATCGTCCAGCTTCGCTCCTCGTCCTCCCCGGCGCCGTTCGTGACAAAATACTCCGGCATGATTGACTCCTGGTGGGTCGAATCGTGCGATCAGTGCAATTGAGGTTGTTCGGCGAGCGAGGCGAGCCCGCCGGGCATCGACTCTCACATGTGGCGTAGTTGCCGGTAGCGGGCGTACTTTTTCCACCGGCTACCCCCGTCGGCCTTGCCGTCGGCGGCGTCGACCCCCTCGCCGTCGCCTCCCCGAAGCTCCTCCTGGCGTCGATGCTCCGAGAGCACCGCCGCCAGCTCGGCGACCTCGCGGCGGGGGTTGTCCGGCTGCTCGCGCCCTTGCATGTAGTCGGGAATGAACTCGGTGTCGTAGCTGCCGTCGGCGAAGTCCGGGTGGGTCAAGACCTCCTCGTGGAAGGCCAGGTTGGTCGTCAGCCCGGCGATGGCGTACTCCCGGAGGGCCTGGCGCATCCGCTGGATGGCGTGCTCGCGGTCTTCCCCCCAGGTGCACAGCTTCGAGATCATCGGGTCGTAGTTGACCGGGATCTCGAAACCCTCGTACACGCCGCTGTCGACGCGCACGCCGGGGCCGCTCGGTTCGTCGAGCTGCACGATCGGGCCCGGCGTCGGCCGGAAGTTCTCGTCGGCGTCCTCGGCATAAATCCGACATTCGACGGCGTGGCCGTGCTGTTCGAGATCGGATTGTTCGAGCGTCAGCTTTTGGCCGGCGCCGATTTTGACCTGCCAGCGCACCAGGTCGACGCCGGTGACCATCTCGGTGATCGGGTGCTCGACCTGCAGGCGCGTGTTCATCTCGAGAAAATAAAAGTTCTGGTCGGCGTCGAGCAGAAACTCGACCGTCCCGGCTCCGACGTAATCGACGGCCTGGGCGGCGCGCACGGCGACCTCGCCCATCTCCCGGCGCGTCGACTCCTCGAGCACCGGACAGGGCGTCTCCTCGATGATCTTCTGGTGGCGGCGCTGGATCGAACACTCGCGCTCGAACAGGTGGATCCCGTGGCCGTGCTCGTCGACCAATACCTGGATTTCGACGTGCTTCGGATCGACGACGTATTTTTCGATGTAGACGTCGCCGTTGCCGAACGAGTTGATCGCCTCGCGGCGCGCGCCCTCGAAGGCGTCGTGAAACTCCTCGGGATCGTCGACGCGGCGCATCCCCTTGCCCCCGCCGCCGGCCGCCGCCTTGACCAGCACCGGAAACTCCATCGACTTTGCGACCTCGAACGCCTCGTCGGCCTCCTCGATCGGGTCTTCGGTCCCCGGGACGACCGGGACGCCCGCCTGTTTCATTTTCGTGCGCGCGCCCGTCTTCTCGCCCATCGTCTCGATCGAGTGGGCGCGCGGGCCGATGAACGGAATGTCCGCCTCGTCGAGCGCCCGGGCGAAATCGGCATTCTCGCTCAAAAATCCGTAGCCGGGATGGATCGCATCGGCGCCGCTCTGCTCGGCGACCTCGATGATCTTGTCGATCACCAGGTAGCTCTCGCTCGAAGGCGCCGGTCCGACGTGGTATGCCTCGTCGGCCATGCGCACGTGCAGAGAGCGTTTGTCGGGGTCGGAATACACCGCCACCGTCTCGATCCCCATCTCGCGAAGCGAGCGAATCACGCGGACCGCGATCTCGCCGCGGTTGGCAACCAGTACTTTCTCGAACATCGTTCCTCCGGACATCGGCCAGCGAAATCGGTTGTCGCGGCGGGACGTTAACAGAGAGACGCCCGCGCGCACAACCCGGCGCACAGGAGGAAGTGAGCAAGTGATCGAGTGAGAAAGAAGCCAGGCAGCGGCAACAACGCCGGGAGAGAAAAACAGCGCGATGGGACAAAGCGGGGAGGGGCGAGCGGCGTCAACGCGGCGGGCGGCCGATCGCTCGAGTGTGGACCGGGGAGATCCGTCGTGCGGCGACGACGGACAGAGGGGTCAATCCTCGTCGTCGAGTGCCTCGACGATCTTGTTTTTGGCTTCGGCATCGTCCGGTTCGGCGACCTCGGCATCGACGTCCGAAAAATACACCCGGCCGGTCTGGCGTTCCTGGAAGGCACCGACAAGAAACTGCTCGAGCCGCGCCATCTTCTCGCGGGCCTCGTCGCTGGCCCCGAGGCCGAAGCTCAGCTCGTGGTCGTCGTCTTCCTCGAGCCCGTGCCGGGCGCGCACGACCTTCTCTTCCTGCGGCGTCAAAATCTCGTCGGTCGACTCGCCGGCAGGCTCGGTTTCGGTGCTGGTCGTCGTGGTCGTGCCGCGCTGCTCGTCGTGTTCGTCGCTGCTCAATGGTTCCCTCTCGGTACGCGAAAATCGGTTCGTAACGAATCGGTTTGTCGCTCGCGGGCCCGACACCGAAAACGACGAGCTCGGGAGCGGTCCCGGCGAAACCACGGCGGATGCCCTCACCACCGACACCACCTCGTGTATAATCCCGGCCGGCGGCGGACGCAAAAAATTTGGGGCGAGACGACGCCCCTCGATCGCGCGAACCGGATCCGGCGCACGGCCCCGTGATATCGGGCGATTCTCCGATCGGCGAAGGCAGGGTCATCGTACCCGACACGGCGATCATGTAAAGAAAACTCGCCTCACCCGAAGGGCTCCTCGCGCAGGGCCCCGTAGATCAGCTTCGCCATCCAGACGGCGAGGGCGGCGGCCAGCAGCGCGAAAAACAGCCTCGAGTACGAGTCGACGATGGCCGCCAGCTCGCCGAGGTTGTAGCCGACCGCGTAGCCGACTGCCAGGATCGCGGCGTTCCACAGCCCGGCGCTCAGCATGCCGAAGGCCAGAACCTTGCCCAGCGGCAGTCGGGTCAGGCCGGCGGCGACGAAAAAGACCGCCCGGAAGGCCGGCACGAAGCGATTCGCCATCAGGTACACGCTCCCCCACCGCGCGAACTGGTCTTTGACTGCCTCGATCTTCGAGGCGACTCGATCGCGGGTCAGCCACCCGTGCAGCCAGGTGTCGCCGGTCTCGTGGTCGGCCAGCCAGACGCCGACCCGCCAGTCGATCGCGGTCCCGATCGCCGTTCCGACCATCACGGCGCCGAACACCCCCCAGATCGGCCAGCCCGCCCGCGGAATCAGCACGGCCCCGGCGAGGGTGATGGTATCGCCGGGAAACGGCGGAAAGACGTATTCGACGATCGCGCTCGCGGCCAGCACGACCAGTCCCCACCAGACGGCCTGGCCGGAGAGGTAGTCGAATATCTGGTTGAGGTCTCCGAGCAGTTCGATCATCGCCGGGGGGTTCGAGCCATCGACAACGCGGCGACACCCCGTTACGGTGGGCGGGTGTTCGACGCGACTCCCACTCCATCCATAGCCCATGGCCGACGAGCTCGTCCAATCGTATCTCGACCGCCACGCCTCGCTGCTCGACACCCGCTCGGTCACCGTCGGGCGAGGGTTGGTCGACCGGGGGGAGCAGCTTCTGGCCGACGAGCTGCCCGAGGGCAAGTGGCTGCTCGCGGCCGACGCCGACACCTGGGAGGCGGCCGGCGAGCGTCTGGCGGCGGCGTTCGACCGCGCGGGCCGCGAATGGGTGCGATTCGAGCTCGAGCCGGGGCCCGGCGGCGCCGCCCCGGTCTGCACCGACGAACTCGTCGGCGACTGCCAGGGCGCCATGCTCGATCACGGCTGCTCGGCGGGGGTCGCCGTCGGCAGCGGCACGATCAACGACACCGTCAAGATGGCCGCCCACAACCTCGAGCGGCCGATGGGGGTGGTCGGTACTGCCCCGAGCATGAATGGCTACACCTCCGGCATCGCCGCCATCTTGAGCGACGGCGTCAAGACGACCCACCCGTGCACCGCCCCGCGGGTCGTCGTCGCCGATCTCGACGTGATGGCCGAGGCCCCCGCCCGCATGATCTGCAGCGGTCTCGGGGACCTGATGTCCAAGCCGGTCTCGAACTCGGACTGGATGATCTCGGCGCGCCTCAACGACACGCCCCACTCCGAGGAGGCGATGGAGATCATCGAGGCCGGCGCCGAGGCACTCGAAGGGGTCGCTCCCCGGCTTCCGGAGCGCGATCGCGAGGCGGTCGGCGGGCTGGTCGACTCGCTGATGCTGTCCGGTGTTGCGATGAGCGTCGCCGGCAGCTCGAGCCCCGCCTCGGGCGGCGAGCATCTGATCAGCCACTACATCGACATGACGGCCTACGGGTTCGACCAGCCCCACGATTTGCACGGCTGCCAGGTCGGCGTCGGGACGCTCGTCTCGGCGATGCTGTACGAGCGCCTCCGGGAGTTCGACCCGTCGACCATCGACATCGAGGCGCGCGTGGCGGCCCTGCCCGACTGGTCGACCTACGACGAGAGGCTCCGCGAGCGCTTCGAGCACCTGTACGGGGCCGTCGTCGAGCACGCCAGACCGGGCTACCCGTCGCCCGAGGAGCTGCGGACCCGTCTCGAGACGCTGGTCGACAACTGGGGGAGCATCCTCGGCGAGGCGGGCCGGACCCTGCGCAGCCGGGCGTCGCTCGAGCGCGAACTCGACGCCGCCGGAGCCCCGACGCGCTTCGCCGATCTGGGCGTCGATCGCGACCGGGCCCGCCGGGCGATCCTGCACTCGAAGGACATCCGAAGCCGCTACACGATCCTGCACCTGGCCTGGGAGCTGGGCATGCTCGAGGAGTGGGGGATGGAGGCGCTCGACGTCCTCGCGGATTGACCGGGGAGCGGGGACGACTGCGGGCGAGGTGCGGGAGGATCGGCGTCAGGTGAGGAAAAAGTACACCAGCAGGCCGGAGGCGCCGCACATGAAACCCGAGGCGGCGAGGATGCCGACGACGATGAAAAGCGTCTTCTTGTCGATCCCCTCCTCCGAGGACTGGCCCGCGCGTGCCGGTGTCCCGCCGGAGGGCTGAAGCTCGTCGTCGCCGAACCGATCGTCGGCAGCGAGCCCGGAGGCGTCCTGATCTTCGGGCGGGGCGGTGTCGGCCTCCGCCGGCGCGCTCGCCCGCCGCGCCTGCCCGCCGGAGTCGTCGGCGTCCGCCGCCGCGCCGGGCCTCTGATCGGTCGGCGCCGTCTCCGCCTCGGGTCCGCGGACCGACGAATCGGGGGTGGTATCGGCGCCCGCACTCGGCTCGTCGGCCGGCCCGTCCGGCATCGGGCGTCCATCGCCCTGCGTGTTGCGGTCGGTGCCCGTCCCGCTGTTTGCCGGGGTACCGACGCCGGCGAACGCCGAGCCGTCGTCGTCTCGAATCGACGCCTCGCCGTCCGGCTCCGTCGCCGCTTCGACTGCACCCTCGTCGCCCGAACCCGGGTTCGACAGACGCCCCTGCTCGAGCTCCGAGTCCGCCTCCCGGCTCTCGCCGTTTTGCTCGTCCTGGTCTTCGACCGACGGCATCGCCGCCGTCTTGGCCAGCGCCGCCGAATCGTCGTCTTCGTCGCCGGAAGTCGCCAGCCCGAGCCGCGTGCTCTTGTCGTCGGTCTCGGGAGCGCTCGCCGTCTGTTCGGTCGCCGGCTCGTCGTCGCCGGCGCCGGTCTCGCCGGGCTTGGGCAACCGGGAACTCCCGCTCCCGCCGTCGTCCTCGGCCTCGTCCCCCTGGCCGGCCGCCTGCTCGAGCTCCGAGTCCGAGATCGTCCCGAGCCCGAACATCGTCTTTTTCTCGCCACCGCCCCCGGCCTCCTCCTCGACCTTGGCGCCGCAGTGGCCGCAATGGACCGCGTCGTCGGCCAGATTCTCGTCACATTCCGGGCACTGTTTCATCGCTTGCGTCCTCGCCGTCGTGCGTGCTCGAAGATCCGTCGCCTCTTTCGGTCGGGCGCGGGTACGCTAGCACACTCGCGAGATTCCGCAAAAAACCTCCACGCCTCGCGGCTCGGCTCGACCTCGACGGGACCTCGCGAGGACGCCGGCCCTCCGGCGCCTCGGCGAACCCGACCGGTGTCGACGGCGCTCGCTCTCGTCGGCCGACGCGTCGCCAGCCGGCTCAACAACTGAACTCCTCGGCGAGGATCGCCGTGTTGTTCGTCTCGTCGCACTCGTTTTCGGCCCCGCTCGCTTCTCCGAGCCCCGTGCCGTCGTCATCGTCGACGACCGCCTCGATTTGCCACGGCCCGCCACCGGACGGCACCGTCACCTCGACGTCGACCCGCTCCGCCTCGCCCGGCTCCAGGGGCAGACGCGTCTCGCCGTGGCCGAGCAACTCGCGCTGCTCGCCGGCGACGGCATAGACGCTGACGTCGATCCCGGCCCCCACACGCACCGCTCCGTGGTTGGCCACCCAGGTCTGGACCGTCGCGGAGCAGCCGTCCTCCTCGAGCGTCGAGTCGGTCGCCGTCAGATCCGGCGCCGCCCGGGGCGGAACCGTCGTCAGTTTGTTCAGCCGATAGGTGTTGTGCGTCTCCCAGCTCGCTTGCTCGTCGACCGGGATCGTGCCGTCGGGCTCGACGTTGGTGACGTGGTAGCTGTGCTGGTTCCAGATGCGCCGGGTCGCCACCCAGTTGTCGTCGGCGTCCGAGTACACCCGCAGACCCGCAAACCGGTTGCCCGGACATCCCGACAACACGTCGCCGCACTCGAAGTCGTTCGCCGAGACGACGATCTCGGCGGCGCCGTCCCCGTCGACGTCGGCGATGATCGGATACTCCAGGCCCGTAAACGACGTGTTCGACTCCTCGAACAGCACCTGACCGGTCTCTCCGTCGAAGATGCGCAGATGAAGCTCGTCGTTGTACACGACCTCCGCCCGCCCGTCGCCCTCGAAATCGAAGACGCTCGAGCCGGTCATGTTGCTCGATTCGTCCTGGGTCTGCTTCGACCACATCTTCGCCTGCGAGAAGCTCACATCGGGCGTCGCCAGGTCGACCTCCAGGGTGACATACTGGTTGGCGCCGGCGACGCCGACCTCGGGGACGTCGTCGCCGTTGAAATCGGCGACGGTCGGCGGCCCGATCCGCCCTTCGCCGGTGGTGCCGTCGCCGTCGGTGATCTCGACCGGCCCCCAGACGACTTCGCCGCTGGCGCCGTCGTGCACCCGGACCGTCCCGTTCGCCGAGACGACGACCTCCGGGGCGGCGTCGCCGTCGAAATCCCCGACCGCCGGGAATCCGTCCGGCAGCGGCTCCCCGCCTCCCCACGTATCGGAGGCCTCCCACAGCACACTCCCGTCGGACTGGTAGGCGGTGATGCCGGTGACGACCTCCTGGGTGCCCCCGCCGTCGAGGTCGGCCGCCACACTCAACGTCCCCGTGTAGGTCGTCCGGCTGGCGTCGCCGTTCGGCCAGTTGATCCCCTCGCCGACGCGATCGAGGCTCGTCGCCTCCTCGGCGCGCCACTCGAGGGCGCCGTCGTGGCCGAAGACGCTCGCGCCGATGACGATCTCGGGGGTGCCGTCCTCGTCGAGATCCGCGATCGAGGGGCCGCCCCACCAGTACGTGATTGCCGCCGGCACCCGGTCGCCCTCGGCGTCGGTCGCCGTCGTGATCCACTTGATCGAGCCGTCGTGCTCCAGGGCCACCAGCCCGCCGGACCACGCCCCGGCCACGATCTCGACGCGGTCGTCGTCGTCGATGTCGCCGACGGCGACGTTGCCGGCCGGCTGGAAGCCGAGATTCTGCGACGGGGCGTCCGGGTGGTTGGCCAGCTCGTCGGGGCCGACACTCCAGACCAGCCCCGAGCCGTCGCCGGCCGCCGCCCGCAACACCCCGCGCTCGAGGTTGTCGGGCCCCGGATCGTTGCTCGTCGTATCGAAGCTCGTAAAGACGATGTCGGGCGTATCCCGGTCGTCGATCGCGCCGTCGTCGTTGTCGTCGGTCAGGTCGGCGACCGCCGGCGTCACCATCACCTGGTCGCTGTCGGGATACGGCGCAGAGGTCGGAATGCCGAGCTGCCAGTCGAGCTGAGAGGAAAACTCGCCGTTCGGCCGGCGGTAGCGATAGGTACACTCCTGGTCGGTCGGCTCGCCGTCGCGGCGCGTCGTATCCGGGTCGCAGGCGTCCCCGACTCCGTCGCCGTCGGTATCCGTTTGGTCGGGATTCGGGGTGTCGGGGCAGTTGTCGTCGCAGTCTTCGGTCATCATCGACTCGCACGGGTTGTCTCCCTCGGTGCCGCTCCCGTCGCCATCCTCTTCGATGCCGTCGCCGTCGCGGTCCGCGTCGCAGGCATCGCCGATCCCGTCGTCGTCGAGATCGTTCTGGTCGGAGTTGGGCACGTCGGGACAGTTGTCCTCGGCGTCGGGAATGCCGTCGCCGTCGGAGTCGTCGCAGGCGTCGCCCCGCTCGTCGTCGTCGCGGTTCTCCTGGTCGGGGTTTGCGACCAGCGGACAGTTGTCGTCTTCGTTCGGGACGCCGTCGCCGTCCTTGTCGTCGTCACAGGCGTCGCCGGTGCCGTCGTCGTCGGTGTCGGTCTGCATCCCGTTGGGCGTCTCCGGGCAGTTGTCCTCGCGGTCGGGGACCCCGTCGTCGTCGGTGTCGAGCCCGCAGGCGCCGTCGAGACACTCCAGCGCGTCCCGGCATTCGGTATTCGAGCCGCACGCCCCGCCGCGCTCGAGTCCTCCCGACGAGGTCGTATCTTCGCCGCATCCCGCCACGGCGAGCCCGATCGCCAAGGTCACGCACCACGACCACCTCTGTACTCGATCCATCGTCCCGTCCTCGCTTCGCGCACCAGATTCGCCAGACATCGCCCGCACCGGGGCACTTCCGCTCGTGACTTTTATCGTACACTCTTCGTGTACTGAATGATCGTTCAAACATCAACCACGGGATGCGAGCGTTGTCACCTTCCGAGGCAATTGCCACCATGAGCGCGTCGCTGATCGTTTCCCCCGCCCCCGCAGGACCGATGCGCAAAGTCACCGTCGCCTCGATCGTCGTCCTGGTGTTGATCGGCGCCGGCTATTACGTCGTCGAGTACAAGCCGATGCGCCCCGACGTCCGGAGCGTCAACGAGCTGAGCCGCAAGTGGATGGAGGACCTGCAGTTCAAGGACTTCCGCTCCTCGAGCCTGTATCACCACCAACTCGACCGCGATCGGGTCGACATCGGCCGGGCCCTCGAGCGGCTGTTTTTGGTCAAACCCGAGCTGCTCGACATCAAGGACTATCGGATCGTCTCGGCCGACGTCGATTCGACCGGCGAGCGGGCTCGCGTGAAGGTCAAGGCGCGGTTCAAGCGCCTCAACAAGGACGAGGAGCCGCAGGAAGCGGATCTGATGTTGTACTGGATGAAACGCCACCCGGACTGTCCGATCGGCGCGACCTGCCCGAGCGGCGGCACCTGCGAGAACGAATTCGGCGATCCGGTCCAAAAGTCCGACGAGGAGAGTGACGAAGGGTCGGGCTCGAAGATGGAGGCCCCCGAGCCGGAGGAAGCGAGCGACGAGACCTACCCGTGCGATCCCTCTGCGGAGCGCCAGTGGTTCATGAACCTCGACTCGACGCTCAAAGAAAAGGACTACGAGCGCGATTGAATGCTCGGGCCGGCGGCGCACTGTGGACTGCCAGCACGAGAGGCCGCCGGTCGTCGCTCGGCTCGGGTAGCCGCGCCGCCGTTTACTCGCTGTCCTGCTCGTCGGCCTGTTCGTCGCCCTCGTCGCTCTCCCCGTCGGTTTGTTCGTCGCCCTCGCCGTCTCCCCCGTCCTGGTTGTCGAGGATCTTGAATTCCACTCGCCGGTTTTTCGCCCGATTGTCGTCGGAGTTGTTCGGCACGAGCGGCTGGGTGGCGCCGTAGCCTTTGGCGACGAGGCGCTCGGCGTCGACATCTCCCTCCTCCGACAGGTAGCGTTTGACGGCCTTCGCCCGCGCCCGGGACAGGTTTTCGTTGTATTCCGCGCCGCCGACGTCGTCGGTGTGGCCCTGGATTTCGGTGCGGTCGATGTCGGGGTTGGTCCGCAACACCAGCGCCACGGAGTCGAGCACCCCGTACGACTCCTCCTTGATCACCGCCTTGTCGTACTCGAAGTAGACCTTCTCGCGGATCTCGATCTTTTCGTCTTTGCGGACCGCCTTTTTCTCCTCGGCGGGACATCCGTCGTTTTTCTCCAGGCCCGGCTCCTCGGGGCACTCGTCTTCCTCGTCGGGGATGCCGTCGCCGTCGGCGTCGGCGGGACATCCGTCCTGCTCTTCGACGCCGGGGGTTTCCGGACACTCGTCTTCGCTGTCGGGGATGCCGTCGTCGTCGGAGTCCTCGGTCGTTTTCGGGCAGCCGTTTTCGGCTTCGACGCCGGCTTCATCGGGGCACTCGTCCTCGTCGTCGGGGATGCCGTCGCCGTCGTTGTCGGGGTCGGGGCAGCCGTCGTCGTCCTCGAAGCCATCCTCGTCCTCGGGCTTTTCGGGACACTCGTCTTCGCTGTCGGGGATGCCGTCGCCGTCGGAGTCCTCGGTGGTCTTCGGGCAGCCGTTTTCGGCTTCGACGCCGGCTTCATCGGGGCACTCGTCCTCGT
>CAZRLK010000076.1:10061-22059 GCA_964600555.1 uncultured Bradymonadales bacterium | reverse complement strand
GAGTTTCCGGTCGGGACCTATCCGCCGACCTGCCGGCGATGCGTCGGTTCCGGGGCGGGCTGAACTTCTGGTCGGCTCATTTTCATCTCCAGGTGCGCGACCGGCCCCGGGGCTTGTGCCTCGGAAAACCTCCCGTGTGGCGATGGGTCGGGACTCGTATGGCTTCGAGGGGAGAGATCTGGCCCTCTCCGGTCGCTGCGCACGATCGACGCGTCCTTTTCTATCCACGCGCCCTTTCATGGCTCGTCCTCACCGATCGAGGGGGCCCGGGCGGTACGCACTGCTCGCTCAGCCACCTCAAGACCGGATCTCTCGCCGTTCGAGCGTAAGCAAGCGAGTGCCCCCGCCTCCCGCCCTGCCGGTGAGCCGTACGAGATGCAGGATGGGTGGCACCATGATTTCCGGCGTTTGTTGGCGGTCGTGCCCTCGACGTTCGCCGGGGTCGCGATCGAGCCCAACGACACGGCCCGATTCGAGCTGCTCGCCGCTGGACCGGCCATCGAGCCTGTCAGAAGTGGATCCCGCCGGTAGATGAAAAAGGTTTTCAATTTCACCTTGACAGAGAGGCGGCGGATTTTCACAATCGCAATGAATTGAAAATGAGTTTCATTTTCTCGTACCGATCGAGATGGAAGCCCTGACAGAGGAGAAGTCATGACCCTGCAAGAGATGGTGGAGTCTCCGGAGTACCCAAATCGAGGGGCGTTGCGAGATCAGCGACCGTACGCCCTCGGCGAGCTTTGTCTGACGGCGGTGGCAGGGCGTTGCGGGAGCGACGTCATTCGCCTCGAGCCCAAATGGCCGGAAGTGGTGGCGGCTGTTGCGGGGGCCGGGTTTCAGGGCATTCGCGTCCGAAATGGGATGGCGGTCGCCGGATTCGAGGCGAAAGAGAGTGCATTGAGCCTCGACGAAAAAACGTTCACCTGGCGCTCGGGCGACGAGGTGCTCGTCTCCGAGGTCGGCGGCTGGAGGCACGCCTATCTCAAGCTCGAACCCGAGGATGGATTCGCTCCGCTCGTCATCTACGGGAAGGACGGGGAGTCGCTGGTCGAGTTCCTGCTGGGCCGCACGGACCTCGAACGGCTCGCCGCACATCTTCCGGTGCTCGAGCATCCGCAACAGGTCCCGCACACCGCGCCGCGTTCGAGTCGGGATCCGACGACGATCCACCGCTCGACGGTCGACGAGCGGAGACTTCGGGCGTGCTGGCAGCGGCCGAGCGACTATGTCTCGATCGATCGACTGGTCGAGGCATTTCGCCTCGACAGGCCGAAGCTGTTCGAGCATCTGGAGTCGAAGTGGGCGAGCCGGTTGAGTCCGGAAGCGGTCTGCAGTTTGACCAACGCCGCGGCGGATCTCGGACTGGCGTGTCATTTCGAGATCGCCTCGAGGACCGGTCGAGCCCGCCTCGCGTCGGATTTTCGAGTCCAGCCCCGGTCCGGCCCGGCAGTGGTCGTCGAAGCCGGTCGCGGGCGACTGGCGTTCGAGCCCTCGCGCATCGATCGGGTCTACAGCGTCCGGAAGCCGACCTCTGAGGGGCTCGCTTCGGCGCTCGAGGCGTTCGGCCCTTCCGGCGCGCTGCAGCTGCGCGTGCGACTCGCCCCCGATGCGACCAGTGACGAGCGGATGATGTGGCGCTCGTGTCTGCCGTATGGTCGGGTGTGCGCCAGTTGACCGGGCGCCCAAAAGTCGACCGGCCGAAACGGGATTGAAAATCAATATCAATAAGGTTGACACGAAATTGAAAGTCTGTATCAATTCTGGCGGGCAAAGGCGGCAAGTCGAGTCCGTCCCGAATTGGTCGAAAGGTTGAGTCGATTCGTTTTTCCTTTTTGTACAGGACGAATGTCATGAAACGCGTTGGATGGATACTTGGAGCAGGCGTATTGCTCGGATTGGTGGTGGGTGGCTTCGCCGCATGTGGTGGCGACCAGCAGTGTACGACGGGCAACACCAAAGCCTGCACGCTGGACGATGGAACGGAAGGGGAGCAGCGATGCCAGGACGACGGAACCTTTGGAGAATGCCGGCCGGTCGACGAGGATGGCGACGGCTCGGGCTCCGGTTCCGGAAGTGGTTCCGGTTCGGGCAGCGGCTCCGGGTCGGGTTCCGGCAGCGGCTCGGGTTCGGGAAGTGGTTCTGGCTCGGGTGACGCCGGCACGAGCGACACCGGTACCAGTGACGCCGGCACGAGCGGCGACGCGACGGGTGACACCAGCGGGGACGTCGATGCCGGGTCCTGAGCCGATGCACAACGAGGCTCCGCCGGAGTCGGTGCTCGTCGTCGGTGCCGGGATCACCGGCCTCAGCGCCGCGCTGCTTCTGGCGCGGCGCGGCGTCGAGGTCGAGATCTGGGAGGCCGACGACGAGCCCGGCGGCATACTCGAGCCGGTCGACTTCCAGGGGCTGGCCTGCGACCGGGGCTCGCATCGCGTCCACCCGGAGTCGCACCCGCTGTTGCGCGAGTTGACCTCCGAGGAGGACTGGGAAGAGCGGCCGCGCAACGGCAAGCTGGTGCTCAACGGCCGCCACATCCCCTATCCGATCGATCCGTTTAGTTTCCTGCGCGGGCTCGGCGCCGAGGCGGCTATCGACATGGCCGTCGGCTGGTTGACCCGCCCGGGCGTCTTCGATCGTTTCATGAACTGGGAAGAGGCTCGCCAGCAGACCCCGGTCGACGACAAGGGCTTCGAGCAGTTCATCGTCGAACGGGTCGGCGAGAGCGCCTACGAGCGTTTCTACCGCCCGTACGTCGAGAAGGTCTGGGGCGACGACCCCGACAACATCTCGCAGTCGGTCGCCAAACAGCGCGTCTCGACATCGAAGCCGCTCCAGTCGATTCTCAAATCGCTCGGCTTCGAAGACGAGACGTTTTTGTATCCGCGCTCCGGGATGGCCGGGCTGACGGAGACGCTCGTCGAGCAGGCCGACCAGGAGGGCGTCGAGATCGAGTACGGCCGCTACTACGACCCGGAATCGGACGCAAATGGCGAGTCGGCGGCCCCCGACGGCTACGATGCGGTCGTCTACAGCGGCTACCTGCCGGAGCTCGTCGACGAGACCGACCTCGATCACCGCGGGCTGTATCTGTTGCACCTGGCGTTTCCAGACGAGTTCGTCGACGACGCGATCGACACCTGGTACGTCCCCGAGCCGGATTACTGGTTCGGGCGGGTCTCCCAGCCGGAAAACTTCTCGCCGGATCTGGCCAACGACGACCAGGCGGTGTTGTGTGTGGAGATTCCCGAAGGCCGGTGGGGTCGCGGGTGCGACTTCATCGACCGCCTCGACGAAGTGACGGATCAGATGGCCGAGGCCGGCATCCTGGAGGAGGAGGTCGAGTCGATCGCCTCTCGCCAGACGTTCCTGCCGCGTGTGTACCCGCACTACGAGCGAAACTGGTACGACGAGTGGGAAGAGACCCTGGAGGAGGTCCGCGAGATGGACGGGGTGTATCCGGTCGGCCGCCAGGGGCTGTTCTTGCACTGCAACATGGATCACTGCGTCTCGATCGCCGCGGACGCCGTCGAGCACCTGGTCGACGACGACCGGCCGAACGACCAGTGGTTCGACCGGTGCAGCGAGTATCTCGACCTGCGCGTCCGTGATTGATCCCCCCGACAACAGGCTCGAGATCGGCCGGAAGACGGTCGTCGCCATTCTGGCGGCGGTTGCCGTCGCCGTCGTCGTGGTCAGCCGGGGGTATCTGTTCGACGGGCAGGCGCCGTACGGCGATGACAACTCGGCGCATCTGGCATTGATGATGCACATCGCCGATCTGTGGCGGTCCGGCGTCACGGATCTGTGGTGGGACCAGTCGAACCTGGGGCTGCCGCTGTTTATGGCCTACCAGCCACTGCCGGGGCTGGTCTCCGGGACGATCGGCGCCCTCGTGGCCGATACGTCCGCGCGGATCGCGATCTTCAAATCCTCGATCGTCGGCCTCTGGGCTCTGATGCCGGCGGCCTGGTATCTCGGCGCCCGCTGGCTGGGCCTCGACCGGACCGCGGCGCTGTTGTTCGGGCTGTTGACGCTCGCCATCCGGGACGTCCACGACGTCGGGTTCGGATTTACGGCGGCGACCCACGGGGGGCTGTACACGCAGATCTGGGGGATGTTCCTGTTGCCGCTGACCGTCGGGGCGTTCAAACGCCACGTCGTCGATCGGGTGATGCCGCTGGTTGTACCCGTGGCGCTGTTTGTCGCCGTCTCGATGGCCCACCTGTTTTGCGGCATGTACGCCGGCATCGCGACGCTCGGGCTGGTGGTCTCCTCCAGCGAGGAGCGGTGGGCACGGCTCGGGCGCGCCGCCCGAGTGTACCTCCCGGCGCTGGGGCTGCTCGCTTTCTGGCTCGGGCCACTGCTGGCGACCGGCGACCTGATCGGCGGGTTGCCCTGGCGCGACGAATACTACAATGGCTGGCCGGTCGTGGAGCTGTTCGACCGGCTGCTCGGCGGCGACGTCTTCGACTCCGGCCGCCTCCCCTGGTTGACGGTCCTGGCGTTCGTCGGCGTCGTCTGGACGGCCGGCCGCGAGCGCGGGCTGCTCGACCGGTGGGCGCTCGGGCTCGGCGCCGTCTCGATCGTCCTGTTCATGGGCCGGACGAACTTCGGCGGCTGGTACGACCTGTTGCCGATGCACGCCGACATCAACGTGATGCGCTACATCAACGCGGTGCACCTGTGCGGTCTGCTGTTCGCCGCCGGGGCGGGGCGTGAGCTTCTGGCACGCTCGCGCGCGATAATAAATAGGAGGTGTCCCGAGGGCGCCGCGCGCACCGTCGTCCCGATCGCCGCCGGTCTCCTGCTGGTCGGGGTGTACGGCGTCGACCGGGCGCGGGCATTCGGCGAGACGCTGCGGACCTTCGATCACAACCACCCGAACGTGAGGGCGCTGGTCGAGCATCTCTCCGGGGAGCCGAATCGGCGTTTCGCCGTCGACGATCCGCTCAACACGGCGCCGCACTTTTATCGCGACCTGCTGCCGGCTCTCAGCGGGCGCGGCCAGCTGCAGTCGTACGCGCTTGGCTATCACGCCACCCTGAGCACCTACTACGCCGACTACATCGACTACGAGTCGGCCGCCTGGGCGAGGCTGTTCAACGTCGGGGCTTTCGTCACGCGCGAGCCGTTCGACGAGACGCTCGTCGACGGGATGGAAAAGACCCACGATCGGGGGCCGTACCGCGTGTATTCGCCGGCGGACGAGCCGAGCTGGGGGTATTTCGATTTCGTCCGCACTCCGATCGCCGTCGAGGGGGGCTACCACGCGATTCGGCCGCTGGTGCGACATCTGATCGAGCCGGCCTTCGAGCGGCGAGTGCTTCCGGTGCTGAGTGGGCCGACCGATACCTCGAGCGAGGCCGACGGGCCGGTCTTGACCACCACCGGCGGCGGCGATCGGGTGGTCTGGCGAGGGCCGGGTCGGACCGACTGGCGGGAGTGGCTCGAGCGCGAGACGGGCGACGAGCCGATCGCCTCCGAGGTGCTCGAAAGCTCGCGCGGGCCGGCCTGGTATGCCGCCGAGGTACGGGCGGCGGGTGGGAGCGAGCGGCTGATGTTGAAGGTCAACTACTTTCCGTTCTGGGAGGCGACCGTCGACGGGGAGCCGGCCGCGATCGATCACGTGGCGCCGAACTTCATGGCGATCGACGTACCCGAGGGGCGCCACGAGGTGCGGTTTACCTACCGCAATCCCTGGTGGCAGAAGCTGGGGTTGGTCGCGACGCTCGTCGCGCTGGTGGTCTGGGGCGGCGTGACGTGGCGAAGGAGGAGGCGGTGAGCCTGGCGGTCGAGCGGTTGCGCGAGGGGATCTCCGGTGGACGGTGGCTGGTCGCCGTGGCGGTCTCGGTGCTGTTGATCGGGGGGCTGGTCTGGTTCGCCCCTCCCCGCGAGCTGTGGCGGGTCGTCAGCGGCGCACACGCCGGGTGGCTCGTCGCCGCCGCGGGGCTGTATGCCGGAGTGTTGGCGGCACGGTGGGTGCGGCTCGCCGGGCTGGTCGACGTCGATCGACTCTCGGCGCACCGCCTGGAGCTTCTGTGGGCGAGCGCCGGCCACAGCTTTGCGACGCAGCTGCTTCCGGTCCGCTCCGGGGAGCTCGCCTTTCCGGTGTTGTGGAGGCGGGCGACCGGGGAGAGTCTCGCGCGGGGGACGGTGTATCTGACGGCGATCCGGGTCGTGGAGCTCGGGATCGTGG
This sequence comes from uncultured Bradymonadales bacterium, assembly GCA_964600555.1. Lineage (GTDB taxonomy): Bacteria > Myxococcota_A > Bradymonadia > Bradymonadales > Bradymonadaceae > CAJXPB01. Next base: position 15,863 of record CAZRLK010000076.1, on the reverse strand, counting down.
TGCCGTTGTACGCGCTGGGGCTCGGGGTCTGGCTGTCGGGCGAGGGGATCGCCGATGGCGGGTGGATCGTCTGGGGGCTGGGGGGTTTCGGGATGGCGCTGCTGGTCGGGCTGCCGTGGTTGCTGCGCGTCGCTCTGCGTATCGCGCGGTGGGTGCTCGAGCAGACGGCTCTGCGGCGGGTCGAGGCGCTCGAGCCGCTGCGCGAGGCGGTGCCGCAGGCGGCCGAGGCGGTCGCGGGCCTGGGGCCGGGGAGGCGGCTGTGGCTGGTGGCGACGTCGCTGGTGATGTGGGGACTGATGTTCGGGGTGTTTGCGGCGACGCTGGCGGCCTGCGGGCTCGATCTGAGCCTCGCGCAGATCGTCGTCGGCTCCGGAGGTGGGATTGTCGGCAATCTCGCGCCGGTCGGCGGGATCGGGTCGGTCGGGACGATGGAGGCGGGCTGGACGGCGGCTTTCGAGGCGACCGGCGCGCCGACGGCGCCGATCGTGGCGGCCGGGATGCTCGTGCATGTGCTGGTCATCGCTGGGACGGGGCTCGCGACGGCCGTCGGCTGGGGGGTGGGGAAACTGCTGAACAGAGGTTGAAATTGAAAACCGTTTTCATTAGCGTCGCCTGCGCTTCGCTCGCTGAATGGCTGTAAGCAGATATTTTTGACCATGATTCGACCCGTCGATCCCACTCACAACTCGTCGATTTGTCCACTTGCGCCGTTTGTCGCGGCGTTGATGCTGTTGGCCCCCTCCTCGAGCGTCGCCCAGGAGGAGGCCACCGAGCAGGACTCGGAGGAGGCGGTGCAGCTTCCGCCGCCGGACTCGTCGGAGTCGGGCGGGGACTCCGAGGAGGCCGAGTCCTCCGGGGACTCCGGCGACGACTCGTCCGCCGAGGCGTCCGACTCCGAGCAGACGGGCGACGAGGAGCAAGCCGACGAGCCGGTCGACATTCCGGAGGTCGAGGTCATCGGTCGGGCGGAAAAGGACGTCGAGTCGGTGCCCGGCTCGGCGGAGGTCGTCGACGAGGAGGAGCTCGAGAGCCAGAGCCCGCTCAACACCAACGAGGCGATGCGCTCGGTACCGGGCGTGCACGTCCAGCCGGAAGAGGGGATGGGGCTGCGCCAGAACATCGGGATTCGCGGGCTGAATCCGACGCGCAGCCGCAAGGTCCACGTGATGGAGGACGGCGTCCCGATCGCGCTCGCTCCGTACGGCGAGCCGGAGATGTATTATTCGCCGCCGGTCGAGCGGATGTCGCGCATCGAGGTCGTCAAAGGCAGCGGGGCGATCCTGTATGGCCCGCAGACGATCGGGGGTGTCGTCAACTACATCACGCCGCAGCCGCCGGAGGATTTCACGGTCACCGGCGAGGCGCGCGGTGGAACCTACGATTACTACCAGGGCCAGGTGTCGGTGGGGGATACGACCGACCAGGGGGTCGGCTACTGGCTCAACGGGATGCACCAGCGGTTCGGGGGGCACCGGGATCTCGATTTGCGGATGACCGACGTCACCTCGAAGTTTCGGTTCGACCTGGGCGATACGCAGACGCTGAGTCTGAAGCTCAACTTTTACGACGAGTGGTCGCACTCGACGTATCTCGGGCTGACGACGCCGCAGTATCAAGACGATCCGTCGGCGAACTACGCCAAATACGATCGCTTCAAGATTCGCCGCTACGGGGCGCAGGCGACGCACGTGTGGACGCCGAGTGCCGATCTCGTGGTCGAGACGCGGCTATACGGCCACAACATCCAGCGCAACTGGCGGCGCCAGGATTTCGATCGGCGTCCGACCTGCACCGGGCAGGAGCCGGGGTGTGAGTACCAGCGGGTGATCGACGGGCAAGGGCGGGACGTCCGGGGGAACCGCTCGCTATGGCCGAACGATCAGTCGGGAGTGTTTTTCCGGGATTCGACGGGCAATCGCAACCGGGAGTTTACGGTCGGCGGCGTCGAGCCGCGGGCGACGATCTTCTGGCAGCTCGGCGAGATCGAAAACGAGCTGCAGACGGGCGTGCGGTTTCACGTCGAGCACACCGACGAGCGGCGCATCAACGGCGAGCACAAGACCTCGCCGTCGGGGACGATCCGGGACGACGACGAGCGGCTCGGGCGGGCGGTGGCGGCGTATGCGCTGAACCGCTTCAAGTTGTTCGACGAGCGCCTCGAGGTTTCGCCCGGCCTGCGCTACGAGAGCCTCTGGACCGAGCGGACGACCTACCGGACGCGCGTCGACGGGGAGCCGACTGACGTCGAGCCGCCGCTGGAGAACGACAAGCACATCGACGCGCTGATCCCCGGGGGCGGGATCGCCTACGAACTCGCCGATCCGGTGACGCTGTTCGGCGGGATCCACCGGGGGTTTGCGCCGCCTCGGACCAAGGACGCCATCACCAAAGAGGGCGAGCGGCTGGCGCTGGAGCCGGAGTATTCGTGGAACTACGAGCTCGGGGCGCGCCTGCGCCAGGAGGACTGGTTGAGCGCGGAGCTGGCCGGGTTCGTGCTCGATTTCAAAAACCAGATCATCGCGCCGGCGGAGTCGGGCGGGGCGGTCTCGACGGACCCTGAAAGCCAGGAGTCGCTCGGGCTGGCAGCGGTGCAGGGCGGCCAGACGATCCACCGCGGGGTCGAGGCGGGAGCGACCTTCGACCCCGGCGAGATGGCGGGGCTCGGCTTCGACATGCCGCTGTCGGCGACCTACACGTTCGTCGACGCGCGGTTTCAGGAGGGCTGGAAGGCCTCGATCGAGGGCAACGAGCTTCCGTACTCGCCGAAACACCGCCTCGCCGGCCGGATCGGGTATCAACATCCGAATGGCTTCGAGCTGCAGGTCGACGGCGACTGGTTGAGCGGCCAGTACACCGACAAGGTCGAGACGATCCCGGCCAATCGTGCCGGGACGATCGGCTGGATCGACTCGCGATTCCTGCTCGATGCCAAAATCTCGTACACCCACGAGCCGTGGGGGACGACGGCGTTCGTCTCCGGCAAGAATCTTTTGAACGAACAGTACATCGCTTCGCGGGCCCCGCGCGGGATCAAACCCGGCTTGACTCGGCACGTCTTCGCGGGGGTGAGCTTCGAGATGTAGACGGGCGGCGCGTCGCGCGGAGCGATGGAACACAAACAGATCCCAGACTCGACGACTGGACGATTCTCGACACTCGCAAGGAGTATGGATGAATTCGCACTACAGTTACTTTTCGGCAATCGCGTCTTCGTTGGCGACCGTTCTGATCGTCAGCGCCTGTGGCCAGCCCGAGACCTTCGAGCGGGCGCAGATGCTGAAGGATACGACCGACCAGACGATCCTGCCGACCCACGGGGCCCTCGGGGAGCGAGCGGATTCGCTGGAATCGTCGGTCGAGCAGTTTTGCGACGGAGAGCGCACGCAGTCGCAACTGGAGTCGGCGCGCGAGGCGTGGAGCGATCTGCAGGAGCCGCTCAAGCAAATCCAGGCCTGGTCGTTCAACATGAGCCCGTACCGGGGAGGCGGGGAGTTCGGGACGAACTTTTATCGAAGCGACTGGGAGCCCTCCGACGGGGAGGCGATCGAGGGGATCCTCGAGGGGGAGGGCGAGATCGACGAGCAGCGCCTCGCCGAGGAGAGCTATCACGACCGGACGATCGGATATCCGGCCGTCGAGTATCTGTTGTTCGGGACGCCCGAAGGGGAAGAGACGTTGGTGAGCTATCAGGGGGACGACTCGGCGGGTGAGCGTCGCTGCAGCTATCTCGTCGCGGCGACGAGTCGGGCCCGAGAGGCGACCGGCGAGTATGTCGATACCTGGGCGCGCGACGGCGGAAACTTCGCGGGGGTTTTCGATTCGGAGTCGCCGGAGAACATGGACTGGACGACGATCCAGGATTCGATCGACGCAATGGTCACTCAGATGGTCTTCGTCAGCAAAAACCGTCTGTCGCAGACGCTGCTCGGCGGGCCGCTCGGCGAAGACGCCGAGGACGACGGCTCGGTCTCCTCGCCGCACGCCAATGCCTCGCTCGCGCAGATCGAGGCGACACTCGACGGCCTCGAGATGTTGTACGCGGGTCCCGATGGCCAGAGTCTCGCCGACTACACGAGGTTCCGGAAACAGTCCGTCCACCAGCTCGTCCGCAAGCGGATCGACGACGCCCGTGCGGCGATCGAAGAGATTCCGGAGCCGCTCGCCGAGGCGGTCGAAAACGACCCCGAGGCGGTCGAGCAGGCCCAGGCGGCGGTCGACGAGTTGACCGCGACGCTCGAGGCGGACCTGAAGACGACGCTCGGGGCGTCGACCACCCAGGTGATCGTCGACAGCGACTGAGCCGACGATGTTCGAGCGCCTCGAACAGGCCCTGTTTCGCCGGGTCGACCCGGCGTCGCTGGTCGTCTTCCGGGTCATCTTCGGGGGGATGGCGGTGATCAGCGCGCTGCGGTTTTTCTGGTACGGCTGGATCGACCAGTTTTTCCACACCCGTGAGGTCTTTTTTCACTTCCCGGGCTTCGAGTGGGTGCAGGTCCTGCCGTGGCCCGGGATGTACGTGTTGTTCGGGGCGTTGACCCTCGCCGGTATCGGAATCGCACTCGGGGCGTTTTACCGGGTGAGCGTCGCCGTCTTTCTGGTCGGCTTCACCTACGTCGGCCTGGTCGACACGACCAACTACCTGAATCACTACTGGTTCGTCCGGTTCGCCGCGTTTTTGATGCTGTTCATGCCGCTCGGCCGCGTCGGATCGCTCGACGCCTGGCGGCGGGGCGAGTCGGACGAGACCTCCACGCTGCCCGCCTGGTCGATCTGGGTGCTGCGGGCACAGATCGGGATGGTGTATTTTTTTGCCGGCGTCGCGAAGCTCGACTACGACTGGCTGGTCCGGGGCCAGCCCCTCGAGATCTGGCTGAATGCCCGGGCGCATCTGCCGCTGGTCGATTCGCTTCTGGCGATCGAGTGGTTTCCCCAGGCGATGGCCGCGGCGGGGGCGGTCTTTGATCTCAGCGTCGCCTTCTTGCTGCTCGATCGCCGCACACGCCCGTTCGCCTATCTCGCGGTCGTCGGGTTCCACGCTGCGACCGGCCTGCTGTTCAACATCGGGATGTTTCCGGTCATCATGATCGGGATCACGACGATCTTCTTCGAGCCGGACTGGCCGCGTCGGCTTGTCCCGGAGCGGTGGCTTCGGGGCATTGGGCTCGGCTCGGGCCACGCGGCGGGCGGAGAGGATCGAGGCGCAGTCGGCGGATCGCCGGTGGGCCGCCGGTGGCTGGTCGGCGGGCTCGCCGTCTGGTTCGCGCTGCAGGTGGCGATGCCGATGCGGTTCGTGTGGTATCCGGGCGACGTCAACTGGACGCAGGAGGGTTTCGATTTCGCCTGGCGTGTGAAGCTCGTCGAGCGGGGCGGGTCCTTGAGCTACCGGGTGCGGAATCCGTCGACGGGGGACGAGTGGGTCGTGCATCCGGACCGATATCTGACGAGACGCCAGGTGGAGCTTGCGTCGGCGGACCCGGCAAAGATCCTGGAGCTCGCTCACCACATCGCCCGCGATTTTCGGGAGCGCGGGCATGGCGAGGTCGAGGTGCGGGCCGATGCGTTCGTGTCGGTCAACGGACGGCCGTCGCGGCGGCTGGTCGACCCGGAGGTCGATCTGGCCGAGCAGCCGCGATCGGTGTGGCATCAATCGTGGATTTTGCTGCGGGACGGCTCCCGGTCGAATCGGTGACGACCCGCCTGAGATCTAACGAATATTCAGTGAGATGCAGGGTGGGTGGCACCGTGATTTCGGGTAGAGATGCAGGGTGGGTGGCACTGTGATTTCGCCGCGATTCGGGTAGA
>CAZRLK010000076.1:7733-9961 GCA_964600555.1 uncultured Bradymonadales bacterium | reverse complement strand
TGGGTGGCACTGTGATTTCGCCGCGATTCGGGTAGAGATGCAGGGTGGGTGGCACTGTGATTTCGCCGCGATTCGGGTAGAGATGCAGGGTGGGTGGCACGCTGCATCTCGGGGGGGATCGCGGCGCCACAGCCGTCATTCGGCAGCGGAGGCGCGCCCGGTCGCGGTGACGAGGCCGTGGTAGGAGCGATACCAGTCGACGAACTGGGCGAGTCCCTGCTCGAGATCGACCGACGGCTGGAAATCGACGACGTCGCGCAGGCGCCGGGTGTCGGCGTGGGTCGACTCGACGTCGCCGTCGGGCATCGGGCGGAAGTGTTTGTCGGCCTCGCGGCCCATCTCGTCTTCGATGATCGAGATGAATCGCATCAGCTCGACGGGTTCGTTGCATCCGACGTTGAGCACGCGGAACGGGGTCGGGCTGCCGGAGGGATCGGAGCCGTTCGCGGAGGGGTCGGGCGTGGGGGGAGGCGGCTCGTCGAGCACCCGCGTGATGCCCTCGGCGACATCGCCGACGTAGGTGAAATCGCGGGCCATCTCGCCGTCGTTGTATACCTCGATCGGCTCGCCGCGGGCGATGGCGTCGGCGAACAGGTAGTAGGCCATGTCGGGCCGACCCCAGGGGCCGTAGACGGTGAAAAAGCGCAGGCCCGTGGTCGGAATGTCGTACAGGTGCGCGTAGGAGTGAGCCATCGCCTCGTTCGAGATTTTGGTCGCCGCGTACAGCGAGACCGGCCGGTTGACCGGCTGTGCCTCGCTCAGCGGCTCGGCCTCGTCGCGGCCGTACACCGACGACGAGGAGGCGAAGACCAGGTGGTCGACCGGATGGTGGCGGCACGCCTCGAGGATCCCGAGAAAACCATCGATGTTGCTCTGGACGGCGGCCGTCGGGTACTTCGACGAGGCGCGCACGCCGGGCTGGGCAGCGAGGTGGATCACGCGGTCGAAGTCGCGGCGGCCGAACAGCTCGTCGACGGCATGCTGGTCGGTGACGTCGAGGCGCTCGAAGTCGAACGACGGTTCGGAGCACAGTCGGGCGACCCGGTCGCGCTTGAGGGCGGGATCGTAGTAATCGTCGAAGTTGTCGACGCCGACGATCCGGGTGTCCGGTCGGCGGGCGATCTGACGAGAGGTGTGGAAGCCGATGAAGCCGGCCGCGCCGGTCACGAGGATGGTGTCGGGCATGACGATGGTCCGAAATTACGAAAGATGACCACAGCAATATCTGCGCTCGATCATTAGCGAAATTGAAAATCGTTTTCAAGCGCGTTATACGGCTCACGAAGACGTGTGAAGTCCTTTCATTTCGATCGAGGAGTCACTGTGATGAGTATCGACGTGCGATGGACTTGTCTGATCGTCGCCTTTGGCCTGACTTTCGCGCTCGGAGCCTGTGACAGCGAGGGTTCGAGCGAGGAGACGGCCGAGTCGGAGGAGACGGCAACGCAGGAGTCTGAGGCGCCGGACGAGATCGTCTTCGCCTTTCAGCCGCAGGAAAATCCCGAGGCGCTGTCGCCGGACGCCGAGCGGCTGGCCGAGTACATGTCCGACGAGATCGGCATCGACGCCGAGGTGTTTTTGCCGACCAGCTACGCGGCGGTCGTCGAGGCGCTTCGGTCCGAAAACGCCGACGTCGCCTACTTCAGCGGCTGGCCGTACCTGATCGCTCATCGCAAGGCCGGCGCCGAGCTGGTCGCCGTCGAGGAGCGCCACGGCAACCCCTTTTATCACTCCCAGTGGCACGTCAAAGCCGACAGCGACATCGAGACGGTAGCCGACCTGAAAGGCAAATCCGTCTCGTTCACCTCGCCGACCTCGACCTCGGGGTACCTGTTTCCCGTCGCGAAGGTCGTCGAGGAGGGCGGCATGGAGACGGGGCAGGATCCGCAGGAGTTTTTCTCGGAGATCGTCTACGCAGGCGGCTACCAGCAGTCGTTGATGGCGCTGGTCAACGGGCGGGTCGAGGCGGCGGCCGCGTCGGATTACGCCTACGAGCAGTATCTCGACGACGAGCAACAAAAACAGGTACGCGTGCTCTCGCGGCAGGGCCCGGTGCCGACGCACGGGGTGGCGGTGCGCGGCGAGTTGCCCGACGAGGTCAAGACCTCGATCAAGGAGGCGTTCTTGAAGCTCAACGACTCGGAGCATCGGGAGCTTTTGGAGAGTCTCTACGGCGCCGAAAGGCTGGTCGAACGCTCCCACGACGAGCACGTCGCCCCGCTGGCCGA
>CAZRLK010000076.1:0-7633 GCA_964600555.1 uncultured Bradymonadales bacterium | reverse complement strand
CACGGACACGACTGACACGGAAATTTCTCGGTTTTCCCCTTGGGTGGCGGGCGATCGCAAAATTGCATGCACAAAAATCTGCACCTCGTGCGACACAAGAAAGTGGAGACAGAAGAGGTGGAACGTTTCCGCTAACCACGAGGTGAGATCATGACTTGTCGGACAAATTTTCTTGCAATCGCCACCGCTGGTTTTGTCGTCCTGCTGACGGCGATCGGAGGATGTGTCTTTGCGATCGACAACGACGGGCGCGGCTCCGGGCCGTGCGAGAGCGACGCCGACTGCCTGTCGGACGAGGTGTGTGCCGAGGACGGCTGGTGCAAATACGATCCAGACGACGAATCGAACGACGATTCGGATGACGACTCGAGCGACGACTCGAACGACGACGAATCGAACGAGGGGGACGACGAGGGCGACGATCCGGTCTGGACGGAACCCGGCGACGGGGAGTGCGTGTTCAGCGGGGACTGTGCGAGCGGCGAGATCTGCGTGAACGGCCAGTGCCAGCAGCGCGAAGAGTCGCCGGAGTGTCTGGCCGACGAGCACTGCGAGGGGAATGCGACCTGCGAGGCCGGTGAATGTGTCGGTGGAGACGACGACGGGGATTCCGGAGATTCCGGCGACTCGTGTTCGGACTCCGGCGAGTCGTGTACGGCTCCGCGGGGATGTACCTTCGATGACGACTGTGCCGGCGGTGAATCGTGCGTGAACAACCAGTGCACCGAGTCGTGCCAGTCCGACGGCGAGTGCATCCACGGCGAAGCCTGCGTCGACGGGTACTGCCTGCCGGATCCGGCCGGGGGCGACGAGTGCGTCCGAAGCAGCGAGTGTGGCGACGGGGCGTGCATCAACGGCTACTGCATCCCGGCCTGCGACGGCTCCGGCGATCAGTGCACGGGCGACTGCTACTGCGATGGCGGCCTGTGTCTGCCCGACCGTCGGCCGACGCCGGAGTGCACCGCCTCGAGCGACTGCGGGGCCGGGGAGGCCTGCCGGGACGGGCACTGCCGCGAGACGTGTCGGTGTGACGCCAACTGCGGTAGCGGGGAGGTCTGCGACAGCGGTTTTTGCCTGCCGGAGCGCCAGGCCTCGCCGGAGTGTCGGCGCGCCGACGATTGCGCCGCCGGTGAGCTGTGTATCGACGGGACGTGCAAGTGACCGCCCGTCGAACTCGACGCGGGGGGCGACGGCGGTCCATCTGCCGTCGCCTTCCCGCGGCAGAGGCTCGGCCCTTTTTGCAACAGCGTCCGGAAAGTCGTAGCAGTGACGAGGAGCCCGACGCACCCGCGCTCGACGTGATTGATGGCGAGAGGATTTCGACAGATTGGATGGCCGGGAGTGGCAGCGGTGGTGCTGCTTGCGGCGAGCCGGGCGGCGGCCGACCCCTCCGAGCCGCCCGAGCAGGTGGCCGTCGAGGTCGCCGAGGACTGCGACCAGGGGAAAGGCGACAGACTCGCCGACGCACTCCGTACCCGGCTCGGCGAAACGGAGGTGGTCCGGGTGCCACTCTCGAGCCGCGACGGCGGGGAGACGGGACCGATCGTGCGCTGGGAGGCCGACGAGGAGGGGCTGTGTCTGCTGAGGCTCGTCGGGACTCGCGCAAACGGCTCGGAGGAGCCGACGATGGCACTGGCGGCGGGCGCCGAATCGACGGCGATCCGAAATGCCGCCAGCCGCGTGACCTGGCTGTTGTCGGCGCGCGACAGCCCGCCGCCGTCGCCCCCCTCGCCGGAGGAGACGCCTTCCGACGCCGAGGACGACGACCAGTCCGAATCGGAGGAGGCCGATACGGAACCCTCCGAAGACGACGACCGGGATTCCGCCGACGACTCCGAGGGGACATCGGCCGACGAGCGCGACGAGACCGACGCCGAGGAAACCTCCGAGAGCGACTCCGGGACGACCGACGTCTTCGAGACCGGCGATCGCATCCCGCTTCGGATGACGCTCGTCCCACTGGTCAGCCATCCCCCGAGTGGCCCCGCCGAGCCCGTCCCGAGCTACGCGTTCAACGTCGTCGGCCACAACTACGGGCTGGCCGGTTTCGAGATCGGCGCGATCTTCAACTACGAGGAGGCCTACGCCGACGGCGTGCAGGTTGCGACGGTCGGCAACTGGGTCGCCGGGCCGGTGCATGGCCTGCAGCTCGCCGGCGGGCTGAACGTGGCGGCCGGCGCCCACAGCGGCATCGCCGTCGCCGGCCTCGCCAACGTCACCGGCGATCTGCGCGGCGCGGCCCTCTCGTGGGGGATCGGCAATCTGACCATCGGCGCCACCAGCGGCGTGCAGGTCAGCGGCGGTGTCAACTGGACGACCGGCAAGACGCGGGGCATGCAGCTCGGCGCCGTCAACTACTCGCGGCAGGTGGCGGGCTTTCAGGCCGGGACGTTGAATGTCGGCCGCCAGGTCGACGGCCTGCAGCTCGGCCTCGTCAACGTCGCCAAAAAGAGCGACACCTCGATCGGGCTGTTGAACTTCAACTGGGGGCGTCCCGCCTATCTGATGAGTTGGATGAACGAGACGGGGCTGGTGTCGGTGGGCGTCCAGCATGGAAGCCGGCATTTCCACAACGTCTACCGGTTCGGCTACCAGCCGTTCGGATCGGCGAATCTGGTGGTGCCGGGGTTCGGTTTCGGTGGACACTTTCCGATCGCGGCCACGCCCCTGTATCTCGACCTCGAGGCGATCTTCAACACGGCGATCACGACCGGCGACGAGGAGATGGCGCGCGCCCAGTGGACGCAGCTTCGGCTGGCGCTCGGCTGGGAGTTCGGTCGGCGGCTGGGGGCGTTCGCCGGTGCGACGCTCAACACGCTGGTCTCGCAGACCGACCGGGCGATCCGGCCGCCGGAGGCCCTGCCGTCGACGGTTGCAGGCGACGGGACGGCGATCTGGCCCGGCTTTTTCGGAGGCGTGCGCTTTTGAACCCTTCGTTCGAGTGTGACGACGGTTCTCGGAGACGACGGAAACCATGCTATACGCGTTGATTTCGGTGGCATTCGTGGCGCTGGCGGCGACGCGGGACTCGCGTGCGTCGGACGGCGGGGCCGGAGGTGACGCGGGGAGTACAGACGAGGCGGATGCGCAAGGCGTGAATGCACCGGCCGACAATGTAGACCAGTGGGTCGAGGCGGCCCGCGAGGGGGAGATGCGGGCGTTTCGGCGGCTGTACGACGAGTTTTTGCCGTACGTCCGCCACCACGTCGGGCGGCTTCTCGGGCCCGGCCCGGAGGTCGACGACGTCGTCCAGGAGGTGTTCGTCGAGGTCTACGACAGCCTCTCGGAGTTCGAGCACCGAAGCAAGTTCAAGACCTGGCTGTACCGGGTCACCCGCAACGTCGCGATCTCGCACATGCGCAAGCAGCGCGAGACGATCGACCTGGAGGACGTCCGGCCGCTTCGAAACGAGGCGCCGCTACTGGCCAAACTCGAGGCCCGCGATCAAGTGCGAGCGTTGTACTCGGTACTCGAGCAGTGCAAGCCGGAATCGCGCGAGGCATTCATCCTGCACGAAGTCGAGGAGATGAAGCTCCGCGAGATCGCCGAGATGACCGGCACCTCGATCAACACGGTGGGTTCGCGGGTGCGGCGTACTCGCAACAAGCTCCGCCGATTTCTCGAGTCGACGCTCAAACAGGAGGCGCCATGAGCCCGGAGGACCGCGACGAGGCCTGCGAGAAATGCCGCGCCCGGGCGTTCGACTACCGGCGCGGGGATCTGGAGAGCGGCGAGCAGGCGCGCATCGAGGCCCACCTGGACGGCTGCGAGGCGTGTCGCGACTTCGTCGACCGGATCGACATCTTGATCGAGAGCACCCGGGAGAGCGATCCGGTGCCGGAGCCGGCCGATCCGGACGCGATGTTCGACGCGATCGCCGATCGAATCGAGGCGCCGGGTGGCCCCGAGGCGGGCGGGGAGCCGGAGGGGGGCGGGGGCGTCGAGTGGGGGCCGCGCGGTCGGATGTCGTTTCGGCGTTCGGTGGCGGTGGCGGCGGCCGCGGCGGTCGCCGGGCTGCTGCTCGGGGCGGCGGTGACGAGCATCTGGATCGGGAGCGGGGAGGCGCCGCGGGTTGCCTCGGAGCCGGAGCCCGACGAGCGAGACGATTCCGCGCGGGGCTCGAAGCGATCGGCCGGGGAGCGCGCCCGGGCGGAGGGCGACGAGCGCGACGAGGGCGCCGGCTCGGAGCCGGACGGCGAGGAGGCGCAGACGGCCGGGTTCGCCGAGCTGCGCGAGGTCGGACACGAGCAGCAGGCGGCCGAGAAGGGGGGCGAAGCCGGCGGCGAGGGAGACAGCGAGCCGGGGACCGGGGAGGAGCTGCCGGAGGGGGTGCGGCTTTTCGCCTCGTCGGAGGCCGACTGGGAGGTCGACACCGACGACGGCCCGGTCCTGAGCCTGGATCGCGGCCGAATGCTCGTCGAGTACCGCTCGCGGGGCGGAGAGTCGTTGCGGGTCCGGGCGCCGGGCTGCGAGGTGCGGGTCGTCGGCACCGTCTTTTACGTTTCCGCCGAGCGCGACGAGCCGCGCGTCGGGGTCCTGGCGGGCGGAGTCGAGGTGGAACCGGAGGGGAGCGAGTCGGTCCGGCTCGAGGCCGACCGCGAGGTGACCGCCTCGTTCGAGCCGCGCGAGATCTCGGAGGAGCGACGGCGCACGTTGAGTGGCTACGTCGACCTGCAGGCGCACCGCCGGGCGCTGCGTCGGGCGGAGCGAAGCGAGCGGGCCGGCGGGGAGCGGGCTTCGGACGGCTCGGATCCGGCGGCCGAACGTCGGGCGCAGCGCGGCCGGGAGCCCGGAGGCGACGAGAGTGACGCCGAGCCCGCCCCCGCCGCGGCCGACGAGGGGGCCGATCGGCCGGGAGCCGGCGAGGCATCCGAACCGGCGGCGGAGCCCGACCGCCCGGCCGAGGCCGACGAGGCGCCGGAGCGGAGGTCTGGCGAGCCGCCGCCGCGCGAGATCCGAGGGCGGGCGGACCGGGCCGTCGCCGACGGCGAGCCCCGGCGCGCCGAGAAGCTGTACCGCGAGTTTCTCGAGCGCACCTCGCCCGCCCACCCCGGCGCCGGTCAGGTGCGTCTCGACCTCGCCAAACTGTACAGCGAACACCTCGACGAGCCGCGAAAGGCCGTCGAGCATCTTCGGACCTTCGTGCGCCGCTGGCCCGACGACGTCGCCGCCCCGGCCGCCCGCGACGAACTCTGCCAGCTCACCCGCCGCCTGGAGGGGTTTGCGCCGGATTGTCGGTGAGCCTCAAGATCCGTTATATTGGGGCGATCCGGGAGACGACACGAACTTCGCGCCTCGAACCCCGCACCGGAGATGCCCCGACCCGTTCGCACGGTCCTCGTCCTCATCGCCGCCCTCCTCGTGGCCGGCTGTACACCGGTGCCGGTCGACGAAACGGCGGACGCCGCGCCGGGCGGCGACGACGAAGCCGATGCGACCGGCGGGCGCGATGCCGGTCCCGACAGCGACGACGACGGCGGCGAGCCCCGGGGCGATGCGGAGGACGGCGCGACGGCCGATGCCGGCCGCACCGACGGTTCGGCGGACGACGACGGTGGCGGCGGAGGCGATCCCCCGCCGCGGCTGCCGGAGCGGATCACGACCGACGGCGGGGCTTCGTTTCGCGCCGGCATCGAACCGGGCCAGTCGGCCGTCGTCGAGGTGGTCGCCAACGCGGGCGATCTCGTCGTCATGCGGTTGAACAAGGACGACGGGACGAACTGGTCGCCGGCGATGTTTCTGTACGAGCCGGGCACCCGGTCGAGTGGCGAGGCGCTCGTCTACAGTGAGCCGGAAGGCGACGGCAACGCCCACATCCCCTACCAGGACGAGACGATCGAGGAGGGCTGGGAGTTTTACGACGCCGGAACCTACCCGCTCGAGATCGAAAACCAGGCCTCCACCTCGGGGGAGCTGGCCTTCGAGCTGGAGTGTCTCGAGGGCCCCTGCACCGAGGGTGACTCCGGGGGCGGGGACGACGGGATCCCGGCCGCCGAGGACAACTGCCCCGACACCTCCAATCCCTCCCAGCAAAACCGCGACAACGACATCTGGGGGGATGCCTGCGACCCGAACCCGACGACCTTCGAGTGTCCGACCGATCTGAGCGGCGACGAGCTCGAGCAGCGGCTGCGGGCGGCCTACCGCGACCACCAGGTGCTGAGCTACTACGACGACGCCCGGGCCCGCGAGGAATTGTACGGCAACATCGAAAACGACGGAGGGCGGGTGACGACCGTCTACACCGGCGAGCGGTTCGAGACCGACTCGATCCCGAATCCCGACCAGTACAACACCGAGCACGCCTGGGCCCGCAGCAAGATGGAAACCGAACAGGGGGCGACGCTCTCGGATCTGCACCACCTGTTTCCGGCCGATTCCGACGCGAATGCCGAACGCTCGAACCTGCCGTTCGACAACGTCACCGGCTACACCGAGTGGTCGTCGGACGGCTCGAAGCGGGGTGAAAACGACCGCGGCTGGCTGGTCTTCGAGCCGCGAGATGCCCGCAAAGGCGATCTGGCCCGAGCGATCTTTTATTACGCGACGATCTACGAACGGGACGTCGACATCGACGGCGAGGCCGACGGCTGGGGGATCGGCACCGGTGACGAACAGACCCTGCGTGACTGGCATGACGACGTCGACCCGGTCGACCAGCGCGAACGCACCCGAAACGACGCCGTCGCCGACGTGCAGGGCAATCGCAATCCCTTCGTCGACTGCCCGGAACTGGTCGGCGAGATCTCGGACTTTTGAGTGGGGCTGCACGGGGCGAACGTCCGTTCACTCCAGCGTCGGATCTCGCAGATTTATCAGGTAGATGCAGGGTGGGTGGCACCGTGTATCAACGTCGCATTCGACAGGGCGGTCCATGGGCCGGCCGCCTCAGGATTTGTCCCTCTCCCAGCCCCGTCTACCAGACGGGGGCGGCCGTTTGGCCAGGGTGGGTGGCACCGTGATCGTGGCGTCACCGCCGGCGCCACAATAGGCCCGCCAGGCCGAGAATCGCGAGCAGAGCGGTGCCGGGTCGCGGCGCGTCGGTCGGGGCGTCGCTCGAGCAGGCACAGCCCTCGGAGCTCGACCCGACGAGCTGGTTGTGTCCCGCATCGCCGGCCGCTCCGTCGGCCCCCCCGCCGTCGGTGAGACCGCCGGCATCCGAGCCTCCGCCGTCCGGGCCCGGCGTCGAGCCGCCGTCGGCCGATTCCCCGGCGTCGCCTCCCGGCATCCCGCCATCGCCCCCGGACATTCCGCCATCTCCCCCGTCGTCCCCGGCATCGCCCCCGGGCATACCCCCGTCCGTCACGCAGACCTCGGCGCCCCCGGGCGTCTCGGGGCAGGGATCGCAGGCGTCGCCGATCCCGTCGTCGTCGGAGTCGGTCTGGTCGGGGTTGGCGGTGCTCGGGCAGTTGTCCTCGCTGTCGTCGGTCCCGTCGCCGTCGCTGTCCGGGTCGCAGGCGTCGCCGAGGCCGTCGCCGTCGGTGTCGGTCTGCTCGGGGTTCGGCGTGTCGGGGCAGTTGTCCCCGTCGTTTTCGAGCATGTCGCCGTCGCGATCCTCGTCGCCGGCGTCGCCCTGCCCGTCGCCGTCGGTGTCGGTCTGCATCGGATTGAGTTCACCGGGACAGTTGTCGGT
>CAZRLK010000075.1:0-22130 GCA_964600555.1 uncultured Bradymonadales bacterium | reverse complement strand
GGGGGCGATGCTGGTGATGTTCTCCTCGGAGGCGTTTACCTACTCGACCGAGCTGTATTTTCCGTTCGTCAGCACCGAGCGGTTCAGTCTGACGCTGCCCCTGTGGTTGTACGTGCCGTTTGCCCTGGTGGTGATCGTGGGGACGGCCAATGCGGTCAATCTGACCGACGGCCTCGACGGCCTGGCGATCGGCCCGGTCATCGTCGCCGCCGGGACGTTTCTGATCCTGGCCTACAGTTCGGCGACGGTCCTGCATTTCGAACAGGTCGTCGACGGGGCGGCGAGGGTCTTCGAGTTCGATCTGGCCGAGTATCTGATGGTTCCGAAAATCGAGGGGGCTCAGGAGCTGGCGATTTTTTGTGCGTCGATCATCGGGGCGGGCGTCGGCTTTCTGTGGTACAACACCTTTCCGGCGCAGATTTTCATGGGGGACGTCGGCAGTCTGTCGCTCGGGGGAGCGCTCGGAGCGCTGGCGGTCATCACCAAACACGAATTGCTGTCGGCGATCGTCTTCGGGATTTTTCTGGTCGAAGCGATCAGCGTCATCACGCAGACGATCAGCTACAAGCTGACCGGCGAGCGGGTGTTTCGGATGGCGCCGATCCACCACCATTTCGAGATGAAGGGGTGGCCGGAGCCGAAGATCATCGTGCGGTTTTGGATTCTTTCGATCATGTTGAGTCTGATTGCACTGGCCTCGTTGAAGTTGCGTTGAGAGCGGCGCGGCAGGCTCGAGCGGCCACGGAGGGCCGATCATGAGCACGGATTTGCTCGAAAGTGTGACCGACGAGTCGGTCCCGGACGGGCGGGAGGGCAGGGCCGGCGGCGAGGACTGGGACAGTCTCCTCGTGGCGACGGTCTTCGCGCTGATCGCCTACGGGCTGGTGATGTTGTACTCCTCGAGTGCCGTGATGTCGGCCGAGGAGTTCGGCGACCAGTTCCACCTGTTGCTCTCGCAGAGCTGGAAGGTGGGGCTGGGGATCGCCGTCATGCTCGTCGCCAGCACCGTGCACTACCGGTGGTATCGGCGCCTGGTCTACCCGCTGCTCGGCCTGACGCTCGTGTTGATGGCGATCGTGTTGGTGCCGGGCGTCGGGGTGGTGCAAAACGGCGCGCGCCGCTGGTTTTCGATCGCCGGAGTCAGTATCCAGCCCGCCGAAGTGGCGAAGGTGGTCCTGGTCGTCTTTCTCGCCTATTCGATCAGCAAGAAGGGCGAGAAGATGACGAAATTCACCATCGGCTTCGTCCCCCACATCGTGATCGTCGGAGCGATGGTCGGATTGTTGCTGATGCAGCCGGACTTCGGCTCCTCGGTCATTCTGGTGACGATGATGGGGATCATGTTGTTCGTCAGTGGCGCCCGGCTGGTGTATCTGAGCGGGTTCGGGATCCTCGGCCTGGTCGGCATGTACTACGTGATTGCCAGCAGTCAGTACCGCCGCGAGCGCATCCTGGCGTTTCTCGATCCGTTTCAATACCGGGAAGACATCGGCTATCAGGTCAGCGAATCGCTCATCGCGATCGGTTCCGCCGGCGTGACCGGAAGGGGCCTGGGCGAGGGGACGAGCAAGCTGGGCTACGTGCCGGAGCTGTGGAACGACTTCATCGCGACGATCGTCGCCGAAGAGCTGGGGTTGCTCGGGATCGTCGTGTTGGTGGGCCTTTTCGGGGTGTTCGTTTGGCGAGGCTTTCGGATCGCCTTTCGGGCGCGGGACGAGTTCGGGACGTACCTGGCGTTCGGGTTGACGACGCTGATCGGCATGCAGGCCAGTGCGAACCTGTGTGTCGTCACCGGCCTGTTGCCGACCAAGGGACTGACGCTTCCCTTTTTCAGCCTCGGCGGAAGTTCGGTCATCATGACCTTGTTTGCCGTCGGAGTCTTGCTCAACATCTCCAAACGCCAGCCCGACCGCTGGGAGCAGACCCGGGAGCAGCGCGAGCGTCGTCGCCGCCAGAAGCGCTGGGAGAAAAAGCGCGAACGGATCCTCGAGCGCCGCGACGATCTCGGATGAATTTGGCCTGTCGATGAGAGGGAACACGGATGTCTGAAAATTACGAGACCGACCGATCGCCTCGCGTCGTCGTAGCCGGGGGGGGGACCGGGGGGCATCTGTATCCGGGCCTGGCGGTCGTCGAGGCGCTCGAGGAGGAGCGCG
The DNA here is from genome assembly GCA_964600555.1 of uncultured Bradymonadales bacterium. Lineage (GTDB taxonomy): Bacteria > Myxococcota_A > Bradymonadia > Bradymonadales > Bradymonadaceae > CAJXPB01. The sequence goes on along the minus strand of CAZRLK010000075.1, from coordinate 19,974 downwards.
AGGACCTGCAGTTTAGCTTCGTCGGGACCGAGGACGGGCTCGAATCGCGTGTCGTGCCGGCGGAGGGTTACGAGTTGGAGTTGATGGACGTCCCCCCGCTCAAAGGGCAGGGGTTGGCGGGGTGGCTGGAAGGGGGACTGAAACTCTCGAAGAGCGGCGTTCAGGCGATCTCGCTGGTCCGGCGGCTCGATCCCGACCTGACGATTTCGGTGGGGGGATATGCGGCCGGGCCGTTTACGCTGGCGGCGGCCGTCGGCGGGCGGGCGACGGCGCTGCTCGAACAAAACCGCGAGCCGGGGATGACCAATGGAATCCTCGGGCGGTTCGTCGATCGGGCGTTCGTCGCCTTCGAGTCGACCTGCCAGGCGTTCGAGGCGACGGAGTGTCGGCCGGTGGGCAATCCGCTGCGGCGTTCGATCCGGCGCGCGGCCCGGGACTTTCAGTACGAACCGCCGGAGGAGGGGGGGGCGTTCCGGGTGCTGGTGACCGGAGGATCGGGGGGGGCGGAGAGCCTCAATACGCGCCTGCCGGGGGCGCTCGTCGAGCTGGGAGAGATCGCCGAACGGCTCGAGGTGCGCCACCAGTACGGTCGGGGGCGGGCCGACGAGGTCGCCGGCCGCTACGACCAGTTCGCCGGCCGCGTCGAGCTCGTCGAGTTCATCGACGAGATGGCCGAGGCGTATCGCTGGTGCGATCTGCTGGTCTGTCGGGGAGGTGGGACGACGATCGCCGAAGTGCTGGCGTTCGGCCTTCCCGCCGTGTACGTCCCCTCGCCGCACGTCACCGACGATCAGCAGACGAAAAACGCTCGAGAGATCGCCGAGCAGGGGGCCGGGATTCTGCTTCCCGATCAGGCCGTCGGCTCCGGCCGAGCGACGCGACTGGTGCGCGGACTGGTCAACAATCCCGTCTCGCTCGAGAACATGGCTCGCGAAGCGCGTCGTCTCGGCGCTCACGATGCCGCGGTGGCGATCGCGGAGGGTTGTCTCGAACTGCTCGAACGCGACACCTGAAAAACCCCTCGGAGACCACTTCAAAGCTCCATCGACGATGCGGGGGATAAAGTCCTTCTCGAGCCGACTCGACGACGACGTCGAGTACTGGATCGAGGAACGCCGAAAACGTGAAGAGACGCTCCAATGATGATCCATAAACCACTGAATATACGGGAATACCGGGTGTCACCAGTAAAAAATGGTGTTGCGGAGATTAACGGATCTTGTATCCTAGATCCGACAGGTGTCGGATTCTTCCAGCCTCAATCTGTGAGTGGAGTCGACGCGAACTAATGCCGTGTGTCGATCGCCAATCTGCACGAGGATTCGAACCCCTCTCCCAGCGAAGTGATCTCGCCGTCCAGGTCGAGTCCGGGGTCTCGCTCGCGCGGCGGTGTACGCTGCGAACCGGCGGCGAAGCGAGCTACTGGGTCGAGGCGGGGTCTCGGCGTGCGCTCGGAGCGGTGCTGGAGACGGCCGCGGCCGAGGAACTGTCGATCCACGTCGTCGGCCTCGGCAGCAACGTGGTCTTTCCCGACGAAGGGATCGATGGGGTCGTCGTCCGACTCGCCGATGAACTGGCCGACTGGCGGATCGAATCGAGGGACGGCGATGGGGCGCGGGCGCTGGTGTACGCGGGCGCCGGGTTGGTGAATGCCCATCTGGTCGCGGGGTTGCTCGAGGCGGGCTGGGTCGGTGCGGAGTTTTTGCGCCTGATTCCCGGGACGTTCGGGGGAGCGGTCGCGATGAACGCGGGGACGAAGGAAGCCGAGTTGGCGTCGGTCCTGGCCGATGTCGATATTCTTCGCGTCGAGGAGGGGGAGGTCGTGGAGCGGAGGTTGCCGGCGGAGGCGCTTTCGCTCGCTTATCGTCACTCGGAGCTGCCGGAGGGGGCGGTCGTGACCGGCGGGCGCATCGAGGTTCGGCGCGGGGACGTCGAAGAAGCGAGAGAACAGATGTGTGTCGACCGGGAGCGGCGCGACGAGACGCAGCCGTACAAGCTGGCGAGCGTCGGGAGCACGTTTGCCAATCCGGAGGGCGATTATGCGGGGCGCCTGATCGAGCAGGCGGGACTGAAGGGCGCGCGGGTCGGCGGAGCGCGCGTCAGCGAGACTCATGCGAATTTTTTCATCAACGAAGACGACGCGACCAGCGAGGACTTTCTGAGATTGATGGCGCTGGCGCGTGTCCACGTCCGAAGGAGCTTCGACGTCGATTTGCGGCCGGAAGTCGAGTTTGTGGGCTTCGACGGGATGCGGCGCCTGAAAAACTACGAGCAGGAGATATGCTAGATCACATCGACACCGACCGATTCCGGGGGGAGCGCATCGGGGTGGCCTACGGCGGTCGGTCGCCGGAGCGGCCGGTGAGCCTCGAGACGGGCCAGGCGCTGGCCGAGGCGCTCCGGACGCTCGACTACGAGGTCGACGAGTACGATTTTCCGGAGGAACTGCACGCCTTCGTCGACGATCCGCCGGAGGCGGTGCTTGTGGCCTTTCACGGCGGCAGCGGCGAGAACGGCACGGTCCAGGGGTTTTTCGAGACGCTCGGCGTGCCGTACACCGGCAGTGGCGTGCTCGCCAGCGGCCTGGCGCTCGACAAGGCGCGGGCGAAGACACTGTTCGAGCGGGCGGGCCTGATGACGCCGGCCTGGGGGCGGATGGACCTGACGGAGGCGTGCGATCTGGACGAAGATGTCTTCGACGAGTGGCTCGATCGACGCGACCTGGCGGCGCCGGCGGTGGTGAAACCGACCGACGGCGGAAGCAGCCAGGGAGTCGCCATCTGCGAGACGATCGAGGAGATGTTCGAAGCGGTCGCCGGCCTGGGAGCCGACAGCGAGCAGACGAGTTCGTCGGGTGTCCTGATCGAAGAGTATGTCGAGGGACCCGAGTACACCGTCGGGCTGTTCGACGGCGAGGTGTTGGGCTCACTGCAGGTGATTCCGGGCGAGGATTTTTACGACTTTCACGCCAAGTATGAGTCGAACGAGACGCAATACGAGATCGTCGAGGAACCGAGTCTCGGCCAGCGCCTCCGGGCCGCCGGCCGACTCGCTTACGAGACCCTCGGATGCCGCGGGGTCGCCCGGGTCGATTTCGTCGCCGGTGATCGTCGCGGCGATCAGGTCTTGTACGTTCTGGAGGCGAACACGATTCCCGGAATGACGGCCACGAGTCTGGTGCCGAAACTCGCCGAAGAGCGAGGGATGTCGTTTGCGGAATTCACCGAACTGATGATCTCGGGGGCGACCTGCGAGTTGCCGCTCGAGCGATGACCGGTTCCTCTCCGGCGGCCGCAGGGTCGCCCGAGGGACCGACGGGCTCTCACGGACGAGAGCGACAGACGCCACGGAGGGCGTAGATGTTTCGACGCCGCAAAAACCGAAAACGCCGCAGTCTGCGCGACCGGCTGCGCGGGTGGTTCGACCGCTGTGTCGAACTGGGGCGCCGCGTGGGTCCGTATCTGCTTTTGGCGGCGGTCGCGGTGGCGATTCCCTATCTCGTCCTCTCGGGCTATCGTCGAGTGACGACCAGCCCGTATTTCGACGTCGCCGACATCGACGTGCGGGGAGCGACCCACTCCGACGTCCACCGACTGGCCGAACAGGCCGCCCTGGAGCACGGGAAGAACATCTTCGCGATCGATCCGGATCGGGCCGAACGGGTCTTCGAAGCGAGTCCGTGGGTCGAGCGGGCGCACATCGACCGGCAGTTGCCGGATACGCTGGTCGTCGAACTGGAGGAGCCGGACCCCGGGGCGATTCTCGTCGGGCGAGGCCGTGTGGTCGTCTCGGAGCAGGGGCGGGAGATCGAGACACTCGCGGGGCCGATTCCGGAGGAGTTGTTCGAACTGCCGCTGGTGACCGGTCTGGCACCCGGCGAACTCGACGAAAAGCAGGGACGTCGCCTGATGCGCGAGGCGCTGAAGGTCGCCGAATTGTACGAGACGATGGGGTTGGACGAGGGGGGAGAGATCAGCGAGGTTCACGTCGATCCGGTCGTGGGATTGACCCTGACGATCGGGGAGGAAGCCACCGAGATTCGACTCGGTCGCGGCGAATACCGCCGGCGCCTCGAGCGCCTCGAGCGAGTCCGCCGGGCACTCGCCGATCGGGAGGTCGAACCCGCCTATATTTTGATGGATCACGACGATTCGTTGGAGCGTATCACTGTCGGGCGTCGCCAACGCCACGGACCGCGCCGCGGGGCGCCCGAAGGTGAATGAGATGGATGGACGCATGATTTTGACCAGGGAAGGTGGTTGCAATGCAGCAGGGAGAGATACTTGTCGGGCTCGATCTCGGGACGACCAAAGTTGCCTGTATCGTCGGGGAGGTGACCGAAGCCGGGATCGACATCATCGGAATCGGCAGCCAGCCGTCGAAGGGGCTGCGTAAGGGAGTCGTGATCAACATCGACGCGACGATCGATTCGATCCGTCGCGCCGTCGAGGAGGCGGAGTTGATGGCCGGCTGCGAGGTGCACAACGTCCACGCCGGGATCGCCGGAGGGCACATCAAGGGGTTCAATTCCCGCGGGATCGTCGCGGTCAAAAACGACGAGGTCGGCCGCGACGATCTCAAACGCGTCGTCGATGCGGCCCGGGCGGTGGCGATGCCGACCGACCGCAAGATCCTGCACGTCGTCCCCCAGGAGTACATCGTCGACGAGCAGGAAAACATCAGTGAGCCGCTCGGGATGACCGGCGTGCGCCTGGAGGCGAACGTCCACATCGTGACCGGCTCGGTGACCAGCCGGCGCAACATCATGAAATGCGCCGACGACTGCCGGCTCGACGTCGAGGACGTGGTCCTCGAGCAGCTCGCCAGTGCCGAGGCGGTCTTGAGCGAGGACGAAAAAGAGCTCGGGGTCGGAGTCGTCGACATCGGCGGTGGGACGACCGACATCGCCATCTACGACGAGGGCAGTCTGGTGCACACGGCGGTGCTGTCGGTCGGGGGCAACCATCTGACCGGCGACATCGCCAAGGGGCTGCGCACGCCGATGAACGAGGCCGAGCACATCAAACAGAAGTTCGGCTCGGCGATGACCGAGCGGGTCGACCCGGACGAGACGATCGAAGTGCCGTCGGTCGGCGGGCGCCCGCCGCGAGTACTCAGCCGGCAGATCCTCAGCGAGATCATCGAGCCGCGTGCCGAAGAGATCTTCGCGTACGTCGGCCGAGAGATCATCAACTCCGGCTACAAGGAGTCGCTGGCCGGGGGCATCGTCATCACCGGCGGCTCGGCGACGCTCGAGCACATGCCGGAGCTGGCCGAAGAGGTGCTGGGGGTGCCCGTGCGGCGGGGCGTGCCCAAGGAGGTCGGCGGCCTGGCCGACGTGGTGCGCAACCCGAAATACGCGACCGGCGTCGGCCTGGTGATGTACGGGGCCCGCAATCCGCATCGCACTATCTTCGAGCCGACCAAAAAAAGTCTGTACGAACGCCTCACCGACGCCCTGCGCGAAATGTTTTGAGGAGCCTCGCTCGGGCGGTCGAGCACCCGGTTCCAGGTTGCAGCTTCGGGTGCGCAGTGTTAATTTTCGGAGCCGACATCTCGCTCAGAAGCAGGATGCAGTACCATGCTGGAATTTGACGACGCCGAAGCGCCAGAGGCGGCCGACATCAAGGTAGTCGGAGTCGGAGGTGGGGGCGGCAATGCCCTCAACACGATGATCACCGAAGGGGTCAACGGCGTCGAGTTCATCGCCGCCAACACCGACCTTCAGGCTCTGGGCAACAACCTCGCCAACACGAAAATCCAGCTCGGGGAGAGTCTGACCGACGGGCTGGGGGCGGGGGCGAACCCCGAGATCGGGCGCGATTCGGCCCTCGCGGATCCGGGGCGGTTCGCGGAGGCGGTCCCGGGGGCCGACATGGTGTTCGTGACCGCGGGCATGGGCGGCGGCACCGGGACGGGGGCGGCGCCGGTGATTGCGGATATCGCCTGTGACGTCGGAGCGTTGACGGTCGGGGTGGTCACCAAACCGTTCGACTTCGAGGGGCGGCGTCGGCGCCGGCAGGCCGAGCAGGGCATCGAGCATCTGCAAAAGGCGGTCGACACGCTGATCACGATCCCGAACCAGCGGCTGCTGGCGATCGCTGGGGCGGATACGACGATGATCGAGGCGTTCAAGATGGCCGACGAGGTGCTGTTGCAGGCCGTCCAGGGCATCTCGGATCTGATCACCGTCGGCGGCATGGTCAACGTCGACTTCGCCGACGTGCGCACGATCATGAACGACCAGGGCCGGGCGCTGATGGGGACGGGTCGGGCCTCCGGGCAGGACCGGGCGATCGAGGCGGCCGAGATGGCCGTCTCCTCGCCGCTTCTGGAGAACGTCTCGATCGAGGGGGCGACCGGCATTTTGATGAACGTCACCGGTGGCACCGGGATGACCATCCACGAGGTGAGCGAGGCGGCCGGATTCATCGAAGACGTCGCCGACCGCGACGCCCACATCATCTACGGGCAGGTCATCGACGAGGAGATGCGCGACGAGATCGAGATGACGGTCATCGCGACCGGCTTCGAACGCGAAGATCGCGACTCCGAGGGGGATCAACGTACGAGCCGCCGCCGCGACCGCGGGTCAGCGGGGAAGGCGGCGGCGGGGGAGGGGACCGGCCGTCAGGGCGCCGGGCGGCGCTCCTCACAGCACGATGCCGTCGGGAGCGACCGCAAGACCGAGCGGCGCCGGGCCGCCAAGGCCGACGGGGCCGACGAGGAGGACGACGAGCAGCGCCGGGCCGATTTCATTCGCTCGTCGTCGTCGGGCAGCGTCCAGGAAGTCTCCGGGGGCCTCTCGCCGCGCGAAGAAGAAGAGATGCAGGTGCCGACCTTCCTGCGCAATCAGCAATCCAACCAGGACAACTGATCGTCCGACGGGGCCGAGTTTGGAGTCACTCCCTTCGACGCTCGACAACATCGTGGTCGTCCTCTGGGAGCCGCAGGACGACATCAATATCGGCAACACCGTCCGTGCCTGCAAAAACTTCGGGGTGGCCGACCTTCGGCTGGTGCGCCCGGCCGAAGCCGACCCGGAGCGCATCGCCATCAGCGCGCCGAAGGCCGACGATTTGATCGAGGCGATCGAGACCTACGAGAGCCTCGAGGAGGCCATCGCCGATTGCGTCTACGTCGTCGGCACGACCGCCCGAGAGCGGGCCTCTCGCCAGATGGTGACCGAACCGCGCGGGGCAGCCGGGACCGTCGTCGAGTACGCCGATCGCGGGCCGGCCGCCTACGTGTTCGGCCGCGAGGATTCGGGGCTTCCCAACGAGGCGATCGATGCGTGCAACTCCGTGGTCACGATCCCGACCAATCCTGCCTACACCTCTCTGAACCTCGGCCAGGCGGTCTTGCTGAACCTCTGGGAGGTCTTCCGCGTCGCCACCGATCAGCCCATCGAACAGCCCGATGTCGCCTCCGTCTCCGCCGAGCCGTTCCACGAACCGGCCGAGATGGAGGCGATGGAGCGGATGTTCGGGATGGCCGAACGGGCGCTCGAGGCGGTCGACTTTTTCAAGTTCGACGAGACCGAACACATCATGCAGACGCTCAGAAACCAGTGGCTGCGCGCCAGCCTCGATCGGCGCGACGTCTCGATCTGGATGGGGGTTTTCAGCGAGGTGCTCGAGACCGCCGAACGGGCCGGCGGGGAGGAGAGCGAGGGGCCGGACGAGCAGGGGGACGGGGAGGAGGCGTGAGCGGCGTCGGTCACTCCGAGCCGTTCTGGTAGGCGTACGTGATCTCGTATTCGGGTCGGGCGGTCAGGGTTCCCGGGGTAGCGTCGGTCGAGAGTCGGACGAGAATCTCCCGGGACGGCTCGACTTCGAGCGCCGCGCCGTGCACGCCCCCGTGGCGGCTGGCGGTGCGAAGCAGCGTCAGCGAGTCGTCGTCTCGTTCGTACAGCCTCACCTCGACGGGCGGGATCGCGGCGCGTTCGGTCACGCGCACCTCCAGGTACGTCTTCGAGGAGGGCGCCTCGAGGGCGATCCAGTCATCCTCCCAGCGGTCGGTCAGGGGACAGAACACCCGGGTGTGCGCCTCGTCCGGGGGCAGGACGGCGGCGCTGTCGGCATCGTCGGCCTCCCCGGCATTTGGGCAGTTCCAGGGGGCGTCGATGCTGTAGCCGAGGGTGTAGCCCCCCGACCGATCTCGCCGGGAGTGCACCCGGAGAAACCAGTCCTGGCGGTCGCCGTTTCGCCACAACTGGAAGGCCTCGACCGGCGAGCGCCGAAAGTGCGCCCCCTGCTCGGAGTAGACGTCGAGTTCGAAATGCGATTCGGCATCTCGCAGGCGGACCTGCATGCGAGCCCGGCGCGGGAGATCCGGGAGCTCGAACCAGTCCTCGTCGGCACCGCATATCTGCAGGAACGGAAAGTCGGGCGAGGCCCCGATGCTGCTGGAGAGCGGTTCGGCGCTTCGCCGCGTGTCGTTGTCCTCCCATCGATCGTCCCGGCAGAGCAGTTCGTCGGCATGGCGGATGGCGAGGTCGTAGCTGGCGGCGCTCGGCACGGGGGGCGTCGAGGCGTCGGAGTCGGGCGAGCGTCGGGAGGTCGAGTAGATGCGGATGCGGAGGGTCTGGGAGCGAGCCGAAACGAAGGTGACCTCGCTGGAGGTCCGACCCGTCTGCCTCGCCGGCGCCTGCTGATTGAGCGCGACGACGTCCCCCCGGTCGTCGAAGATCACGAAATCGAGGTCGCGGTCGGCGGCGTGCGCGACCTGCACCGAGATGCCCTGGCCGGCCTCGACCTCGAGCGCGAACCAGTCGCTTCGGCCGGGGCACAACTGCAGGTCGGTGAACGTCTCGAAATGCAGCTCGGTCGCCTCCCCGGGCGTCTGGTTCGGGCCGAAGTCGTCCTCGGTGCACTCGCCGCCGACGCAGATGCCGGTCGCCCGGTCGCAGACCTGTTCGTTCGGGCACTCGGCGTTCGACTCGCAGGGCGGGGCGGCACACTGGCCGTCGCGGCAGACCTCGTCGTCGCGGCAGTCGGTGTTGCTGCTGCACGGGGGTTCGGGCCGGCACACCGGCTGGCCGGTGCTCGAGGTGCATGCCTGTCCGTGCGGGCAGTCGGTATCCGAGCTGCACTCGTCGCGGCACTGCCCGGTCGACGGGGAGCTGCGCCAGCACGACTGGTCGAACGGACAGTTCGGCGTCTCCGGCCGGCAGCCCGCCGTACATTCGCCCGAGGTCCCGCAGATGTAGCCGGCCGGACACTGCGAGTCGTCCTCGCAGGATTTCGGACGGCACTCGCCGGCCTGCTCGTCGCAGCGCTCGGCGGCCCCGCATTCGTCGTCGCTGCACCGGGTGTCGGGCCGGCAGTAACCGGTCGCTCCGTTGCAGACCTGTCCACGCGGGCACGGCCGGTTTTCGCACGATTGCGTCTCCGGTTCGCACTCGCCGGTCTGGCGGTTGCAGACCTGGTCGGAGGGGCAGTCGTCCTGATGGCAATCCGCGATCTGCTCGACACACCGCCCCGAGGACTCGTCGCAGACGAACCCGGGATCGCAGCCGACCTCCTCGCACCCGATCTCGGCGCACCCGGCGGTGAGCAAGGCGGCCGCGAGGAGCCCCGCGGCGGCTGCGAGCCGCACCGTCAGGCGCACGGCGGCCTTACTGGTCGGGGACGTAGCAATATGAACGTGAGTCGGTATCATCCCGGCAGGTGTAGCCGTCTCGGCAATCGGCGTCGACTTCGCAGTACTTCATGCAATAGGCCGTCTTCCGGTCGAACTCGACACACAGCGAGTCGCCCGGGCAACTGCCGATTGTACACTCCGGGATGGTACAATAACCTCCGGGCGCGGTCGAATCGCAGATGGCGTTGCTGCTGGTCGGGCAGTCGTCGTTGGTATTGCACTCGTCGCCGATCGAGGGAACACACCCCGTCGCCAGAGACGTTGCAACCAACAGCAAGACGGTCGTGTAAGCGAGCGAGCGGCCCATGGGCACAGTGGTGGAGGGAACGAGACGGCGTCGAAGATTCGACACCTGCTTTTAGCGAGTCGACGTGGGACTGACAAGATGGCATCGAGACGAGCCCCTGGTGACAATCCGGTGGTCTGGGTGGCGCTGGGGGTCTCGTGTGCGATCCACGTGGGCGTGCTGGGGCTGGTGGCCCACTGGATTGGCGAGCCCGAGGCCGACGAGACGCGCCGGGAGGCGAAAACGCGGCCGGCGCAGAAGCTGAACGTGCAGATGCGCGCCGAGACCGACCCGATCGAGACCTCCGAGCCGGAACGCGACGACAGGTCCGACGACGAGCCGGAGGAGCAGGAAGAGGAGGAGAAGCGCGAGAAGATCCGCGACTACGAGGACACCAAGGCCGTCCAGCAGGAGACCAACGAAGAGCAGCCCGACGAGGCCGATTACGTCTCCTCGGAGGCGAACAAGACCGACCGGGAGACGCGGGCCCGGGAGACGACCGACGAGCCGACCGACAGCTCGGCCGACGACGAGGCCCAACAGCAGCCCGCCGACTCGGAGCAGACCGAACAGAAGCTCGGCTCGAAGCTCGCCGCCCGCAGCGAATCCTCCCCGGAGCCGCCGACCAGCGAGTCGACGCCCCCGCCCGAGCCCGACTCGCAGCAGCGCGAGGAGACGAGCGACTCCGCCGAGCAGCCCTCCGAGCAGGACCGCGCCGAAACCGACCGAGAGGAGACGCCGGGGCCGACCGGCGAGCAGGCCCCGGAGGAGTCTACCGAGGGCGAGGAGTCGCCCCCGCCACCGCCGATGCCCTCGCCGGGCGATTACGACGAGGTCTTCGACGCCAGCGAGGACCGCAAAAAGATGCGCGAGCACGCCGAAAAGGGGGTCGGCAGCGACATGTTCAAGCGGATGAAACGCTCCGACGGGGCGGTGCGCGAGGCGATGGAAAACCACATCGCCGAAGTCCAGCCGGGCAATCACACCTCGGTCAACGCCCGGGCCGACGCCGCGGCGACGTATGTCAACGAGATCCACAGCAAGATCCACCCGCAGTGGGGCGGCGAGTTTTTGCCGCGGCTCGACCGGCGGTTCGGGCCGGGAAGCCCCCTGTCGGACTCCGATCTCAACGCCGTCCTGGAGTTCGTCGTCGACGGCGACAGCGGGGAGCTCGAGGAGGTGACGATCGCCGAGTCCTCCGGGCAGACGACCTACGACATGGAGGCGGTCGCCATCGCGAAATCGGTCGCCCCGCATCCGGAGGCGCCAGACGAGATCGTCAGCCCCGACGGCAACGTGTATCTGCACTGGAATTTCTGGCGAGATCAGCGCTAGTGCGGGTCGTTCGGGGTGAGCTTCTACAAGCTGACCGACGAGGGGGTGAAGCAGAAGGCCGGCGAGCAGCCGGGCGGGGAGTGAGCGGGCCGGCCGCCTCGCCGACGCTTACAGAAGCTGCCCCGAGGCGTACAGGTAGCCGACGACGACGGCACCGGCGGCGACGAGCAGCCACAACACGATCCATCCCCAGTTGGTGCCGCGCTCGATCGTCGTCGTGTACATCTCCGCCTCGAAATCCTCGTCGGGGACGTGCGTCGAGTCGTCCCACGACCAGCTCTGGTCGGAGCTGGCCGACGGCTCTGCTCCGCCGTCCGCCGGCGCCTCGTCGGCCGGCCCGCCGTCGGCCTCGTCGCCGTTCTCCGCTCCGGGTTCGCCGGCGGACGGGGCGCGGGCGTCGTCGGCCTCGACCGGCGCGACCGGCGCCGGGGCGGTCGACAGGTCGCTTCCCGACGCCTCTCGCGGGGAGGGCTCGGCGCCGGGCGGTGGCTCTTTCGGCTCGTCGAGGACGATGACGTCCTCTTCGGGGCTCGGCTCCAGGACGGTCACGATCGACGAGGAGGTGTTGCCCATCTCGGAGGGGGTCGAGAGGGCCTCGCCGTCGGCCTCCGCTCCCAGGTGCGTTCCGCCGGAGGGCGTGTCGTGGGACGGCTCTTCGCCTCCCTGCCGCGTGTCGGTGCGCTCGTCGTCGGAGGGGAAAAAGGCGTCGCTGTCCTGCTCGAGCGGCGAGTCCCCGAGGTCGACTTCGCTCTGCTCGCGGGTCGGCGCGAAGGCGCGTCCGTCCTCGCTCGCTTCGATGGCGTAGTCGATCGCTTCGAGAAACTCGGTGGCGTCCTGGAAGCGGTCTTTCTTCTCCTTTTCGAGCGCCCGCTCGACGACCGCTTCGAGCCAGCTTTCCTGCAGGCGTTCGTCGTCGAAGGCGGGGACCGGCTCGAAGATGTGTTTGCGCATCAGCTTGGCGGCATCGTCGTGGTCGAAGGGGGGCCGGCCGGCGGCCATCTCGTACAAGATCACCCCGAGGGCGTACAGATCGGAGCGGGCGTCGATTTCGCTGCCGGCCGCCTGCTCGGGCGACATGTAGGTCGGTGTGCCGACGGTGTTGCCCTCGACGGTCAGGCTGCGGTGCGACTCCCGGTCGCCCTCGCGGGTCATCTCGGGCATCGCCAGTTTCGCGATCCCGAAATCGACGACCTTCACGAAATCCTGCTCGCCGCTGATCTCGGTCAAAAAGATGTTTTCGGGCTTGAGATCCCGGTGGACGATGCTGTGCTGGTGGGCCTCGTTGAGGCTCTTGAGGACCTGGCGGGCGATGCGGGCGATGCGGTCGAGCGACAGGCGCTCCTTGCGGGCCAGCACGTCGGCCAGATCCTCGCCCTCCAGAAGCTCCATGACCAGAAACAGATAATCGCCGTGCTGGCCGTAATCGTGGACGGTGATGGTGTTGGGATGGCTCAATCGGCTGGCCAGCCGGGCTTCGCGCTCGAAGCGCCGGACGAGATCCGGGAGGTCCATGAACTTCGGCGGGAGCATTTTGATGGCGACGTCCCGGTCGATGTTCATCTGCCGCGCCCGATAGACCCGTCCGAATCCGCCACGGGCGATTTCGTCGGTCAGCTCGTAGCGTTCGTCGAGTACCGCCCCCGGCTCCAATGTCGAGTCTGACTCACTCATCGCCCGGAGCGCGGAAGTGGGAGGGGCTTTCTGTGCGGGGAAAGCGCATGCGTCCTGCGTTTAGCATATCGGATGGTGGGAGAGATGGCCACCGCGCGATATCGCCCGTGCATCCGTATACGAGAAGTTCGCCCGAGGCAACCGCTCGACGGCCTCCTCGTCGACATTTGTCGGGAGCCGGAGGCGGTCGAGACGCCGGGGGACTTGTCGGCCGGCCGGTCAGCCGTATCCTCGCGCCCCGCAGTTCGACGTCCCGAGGAGCGCCGAGATGCTCACCGATCCCGACCGACTGGCCGCGCAATTCGCCTGGAGCCGGCTCGCCCCGGAGGCCGAGGAGTTTCCCGGCGATCGGATCCGCCGCGCCCTGATCGATGTGCTGCCGGCGGGGCGCCTGGAGGCGTATCTCGAGGCGGCCGACGGCGAGGTCGCGGCGCCGGGCGCACTCGATCCGTCGAGGGTGGTCCGGGCGCTGTCGGAAGAGGAGCGGCGGGCGGCCGGGGTGTATACGACACCGCCCCGGGTCGCGCGGGGATTGGCCGCCGCCGTCCGGGAAGAGGCCGGCGTCGTCGTCGACCCGGCGGCCGGCACCGGCGAGTTGCTGCTGGCGGTGGCCCGGCGTGCGCCCGGCGCTCAACTGGTGGGAATCGAGCGCGAGTGGTCCCTCGCCGTCGTTGCCGCCACCCGGCTGGCCGAGCTGGGCGGAGAGCTCGACCGGCCGCGGGACCGGGTGCGCATCCACGTCGGCGACGGACTCGCGGCCGACGCCCCGTGGAGCCGCCGGGAGGGGAGGGTGGACGCCGTGCTGCTCAACCCGCCGTACGTCGGCGAAAAGGGCAACCGCGAGCTGTTTGCCGGCATCCGCGAGCGCCACGCCCACCTCGAGGCGTTTGTCGGCCCCCGCTGCGACCTCGCTTACCTGTTCGTCCATCGCGCGCTGTCCCTTCTGCGGGGAGGCGGCCGGCTGGCCCTGTTGACGCCGGCGTACTGGCTCACCGCCACCGGTGCCCGCCGGCTGCGAGCCGACCTCTCGGAGCGGGCCGGGCCGGAGGCGTTCGTGCGGATCCCGTCGGCACGGCTCTTCGCCGAGGCGTCGGGTCACCACTCGATGGTGAGTCTGTTTCGCCGGTCCGGCGCGCCGCCGAGCGAGCAGGTTTCGATCTGGGCGGACGGGGGTCGAGAGCGCGAGGCGCCCGGGGCGGAGAAGCCCGGGCCGGTCGTCGCCTGCACCCTCGACGGCGAACCGGCCGACTGGCCGGCACTCGTCGAGGCCCTGGTCGAGCGTCGCGAGCCGCCCGCCGGGGTCGAGGCCGAGGTGGCGAGGCCGGCGCGCGAGGAGTTCGGCGCGGAGCCGTGGAGTCCGTTCGCCGGCGCCGAGACCCTCCGCTGGGGCGAGCGGCTGCGCGAGGTGGGGACGCCGCTGGGCGAGTTGCTCGAGGACCGGCAGGGATTCGTCAGCGGGGCGGACCGCGTGACCGGCCGGCGGCTCGGCCAGCTCGACGAGGTGCCCGAGGGCGTCGAGCCGGGCGATCCGCTTTTCGTCTGGGAGACCGGCGAGCTGACCGACGCGATGGAGGCACTCCGGGGGCTGGTCGTCCGGCCCCTCCTGCGCGGCAGTGACCTGGAGGCCGGCCGGGTCGTCGTCGAGCCCCCCGAGCGCCACGTCGCGTTGTATCTCGACGGCGAACTCGACGACGACCAGGAGTGGGTCGTCGACCACCTGCGCCCGCTGCGGCCCGCCCTCGAGAACCGCCGCGAGGTGCGCCGCGGCACGATGCCGTGGTACCGCATGCACTGGCCGCGCAGCCGCCGTGAGCAGACGGAGCCGAAACTCGTCGTCCCCCGCCGCGCCGACGGTCCCCGGTTCGCCCTCGACCTGAGCGCCAGCGTCGTCTCGAGCGACTGCACCTACCTGCTCGCGCCCGACTCGGTGAAACGGCCCGTCGCCTATCTGAAGACGATGATGCGGCTGCTCAACCACCCGTTCGTCGACCGGTACCTGCGGCAATTCGGCAAGCGCAAGGGCGGCATGCTCGAGTTTTACGCCGACCCGCTGCGCTCGCTGCCGATGCCGGTCGAGCTGCGGTTCGGGCAGCTCCACTGGCACCGGCCGGAGGTGTTCGGCCTCGAGCCGGAGTAGGTGCGGGAGTCTGGTGCCGACGTTCGGGTGCTCCAGACCAGGGATGGTCTGGCTACAGCGCCCGGCGGTCGTCGAGCTTCGCCGGCACCTCACTGCTGCCGCGGCAACTCGACGATAAACCGCGTCCCCTCGCCGACGATGCTGTCGACGGTGATATCCCCGCCGTGGGCGTCGACGATGCCGGCGACGATGGCGAGGCCGAGCCCGAGGCCGGTTTCGTCGCGGCGGCTTGCCTGCCAGAAGTTCTCGAACATCGCCTCGCGTTGCTCGGAGGCGATGCCGGGGCCGCGGTCGCGGACCGACAGGCAGACGACCTCGTCGAGCGAGTCGACCTCGACGTCGACCGCCTCGCCCTCGGGGCTGTGCTTGATGGCGTTGTCGAGCAGGTTTTGCAGCATCTGGACGACGCGCGTCGGGTCGCAGACGATCGTGAACGTCGAGGGGACCCTGTCGCGGACGAGCCGGACGCCGTGTTCGGCGGCCGCGGCGCCGGTCAGCTCGATCGCCCGGTCGATCAGGTCGTCGAGCGAGGTGGCCTGCAGGTCGAGCGACAACCCTTTACCCTCGATCCTCGCGACATCGAGCAGGTCCTCGACGAGTTGATCCATGAACTCGGCGGTCCGTTCGATTTCGTCCGCGATGTCGCTCAACTTCGGGTCGTCGTCGACGTAGCGATCGAGCATCTGCGAGGAGAGAAACAACTGCTGGAGCGGATTGCGCAGATCGTGGGAGACGGCTGCCAGGACCTCCTCGCGGATCTGGCTGGCGCGCTCGGCCTGCTGGCGTGCTCTGCGCTCGTCATCCAGCGTCGCGGCCTGGCGAGCCTCGAGGCGGACCCGGTCGGTGACGTCCCACAGAAACACCAGCCACAGGTCGCGAGCGGTGCTGTCGAGTGCGGTCGATCGGATCTGCAGATGGACGACCTCGCCATCGTCGGTTCGGTGAGAGACGAGCCGTTCGTCGGCGGCCAGGTCGAGCCGGGCCAACAGCGAGCCGTCGAGGCTCGCCGAGTCGGTGATGATCTCGTCGAGCCGATGGCCGATCAGGTCGATCTCGTCGCTGTCCAGCAGCGCGGCGGCGGCGGGGTTGGCGCTGACGACGTGCCGGGAGTCGCGGACGACGGCGATGGCGGCGACCGGGGAGTGCTCCCACATCGCCTCGGCGAACTGGGCGGTCGAGGGGCTCCCGGTCGACGCCGCGTCCTCGGTGATGGCCTCCTGGACGGAGTCGACGGTCGCCCGGTGGTGCCGGCGATTCCGGGTCGACTCGACGGCCTCGGAGAGGACCTGCTCGAGTTCGGCGTGCGTCGAGACCAGGGTGGTGTGGGGTCCGACGAACGGGTCGTGATCGAGGTCGGCCTGTCGCTGCTCGAGGTGGTCGGGCTCGGTGACGACGACGATGCTGATCAGGGCATCCGTCCGCCGGAGTCGCCGCACCAGCTCGAAGGGCCGGGAGACGGAGGGGCCGACGGCGATCGCCGAGACCTCGTCGAGATGGTCGGCCGGCTCGTCGAGCGCCTCGCGGGGCTCGACGCGAGCGGGGACATCGGCGGGCGGCTCCCCGTCGGCTCCGATCCAGAGGATCTCCATGGTTACTCCGTCAGAAGTGGAACGTCGAGCAGGCTGCGTCCGGTCCAGATTTCGAGCAACTGGGTGGTCGGCGCCATGACGTCGGCGGCGCGCACGTCGCGCAGGAGGCGCCCGAGCTTTGCGTTTTCGGCGTAGCCGCGGCCGCCGACCAGCGTCATCGCCCGGTTGACGATTTCGACGGCGCACTCGGCGACGTCGGCTTTGGCCGCAAAGATGGCGAGTCGGCTCTCGTCGTCGCCGACGTCGGCGGCGTCGGCGGCGTGGTACAGCAGCCGCCGGGTCGCCTCGACGCGCCGCCATATTTTGCCGAGATCGCGCTGGATGGTGTCGTGCTGGCCCGGCGCGCGTTTTCCGAAACTGTAGTCGCGTGTGCGGAGGTGCTCGACGGCTTCCTCGAGGGCGGCGTCGGCGAGGCCGAGGTACGTCCCCGACATCGCGCAGACGAAATAGGGGGTGACGACGTTGAAGACGTACCAGATCTGATCGCCCCGGGTGCCGAGGAGGTTGTCGGCGTGGAGTTCGACGTCCTCGAGGGTCATCGTCCGGGAGGCGTTGCCGCGCATGCCCAGCCCCCGCCACGGGTCGCCCCAGGAGACGCCCTCGGCGTCGTTCGGGACGGCGACGACCGAAAACTCGCCGGGCGCGGCTCCGTCGCTGGCGGCGGCGGTCGAGACGACGTACGAGTCGGCGTGCCCGCCACTGGTGATGAACGACTTGGTGCCGCGCAGACGCAGGTGGCCGTCGTCGACGAGCAGCTCGGCTTCCGGCAGATAAAAGTGGGCCCCGGTCCCCGGTTCGCTCAACGCCAGGGTCGTCAGATGCTCGCCGGCCGCGATCGGCTCGAGAAACTTTTCGATCTGGCGATCGGTCGGCCGCGACGCGAGACAGGCCGTGGCGACGCAGTGCATCCCGAAACAGAGCCCCGTCGATCCGCAGGCTTTGCCGAGGATCTCGCAGACCTCGACCATGGTGCGCAGGCCTCGATCGAGCCCGCCGTGCTCGGCCGGGACGACCAGTCCGCCGAGGCCGGCCTCCTGGAGCGCGCGCATCGACTCCTCGGGCCACCGGGCCTCGCGGTCGACCTGTTCCGCCTTCGGTCCGGCGATCTGCTCGGCGACGTCACGTGCCCGCCCGAGGATCGTCTCGTGGGCGGACGAGGTGGAATTGGTTTCCATGAGATGTCCACGAAATCGAGATGCGTCCGACTCTGGGAGGAGCGGTGAGATCTCCGGGCCGAGAGAGCGCGAAACGTCGCAAACGTAACGGCGGTGGGAAGGGATTCAACGAGGGGGCGCACCGATTTGCATCGACTCTCCGTTACTTCTACAAATCAGAGCTGCTGTCGACTACGTGAATCCGTCTCGAACGAGAGGAGAGCTGTATGCGCTCCAATTACGACCGATGTCTGACTGTTTGTTTGGCGTTCCTCGTCGCTGTGGCGGCTGGCTGCGGGCCGACGACCGGCAACGGGGGCTCGGACTGCGAGCCGCCGACGCCCCTCGAGAACGCCGATGTCAACGGGGGCGCGACCCTCGAGGCCGGCTGCTACAAGACCGAAAACGGCCTGACCGTCGACGAGGGCACGCTGACGCTCGAGCCCGGCGTCACCATCGAATTCGCCCAGGGCGTCGGGCTGTCGGTCACCGGCAACGGCGCTCTCTCGGCCGCCGGCACCCAGGCCAACCCGGTTCGGCTGGTTGGAACCAGCGATGAGCGCGGCTACTGGAAAGGACTGTATTTCGTCGACTCCAACTCGGCGGACAACGAGTTGACCGGCGTCGAACTCCAGAGTGCCGGCAGCGGCCAGTGGACCGGCGGCGAGGAGTCGCGCGGCGGCATCTATCTGCAGGGGGACGGCAACCGGCTGGCGATCACTCAGAGCACCTTTCGCCAAAACGCCCAGGCGGCGATCGTCGCCGACGATCCCGGGGCCAACCTGACGATCGAAGAGACGAGCTTCGAGAACAACGAGATGCCCCTGTGGCTACCGAACAACCTCCTGGGCAATCTCGCTTCCCTGTCGTTCGACGGCAACGACAACGGCTACGTGCGAACCGGCATCGCCGCCGCCCCGGTCACCGACGAGCAGACCTGGCCGGCCTTCGAGGTTCCCTATCGAGTCCGGAACGGCATCGATCTCGGCACCACGCTCACCCTGGATCCCGGCGTGACGATCGAGTTCCGGGAGGGCGTCGGGGTGGACGTCAGCGGGGACGGCCGGCTGACCGCCGAGGGCTCGGCCGACGAGCCGATCACGCTGACCGGCGTCGAAGAGGAGCGCGGCTTCTGGGCGGGCCTGTATTTTCAGGGCACGGTCTCGGACGACAACGTCCTGAACCACGTCGTCGTCGAATACGCCGGCGGCAGCCGCTGGACCGGGGGTAGCCGCTCGAAGGCGGGTGTGTTCGTCAGCGACCAGGATGTCACCCTCGCGATCGAAAACACCACCTTCCGCGAGAATGCCCACGCCGGCCTCTTGGCGACCAGCGGGACCGCCGACCTGTCGGTCGCCTCCTCGAGCTTCGAGGCCAACGAGCGGTCCGTCTGGGTCGCCGCCAACCACGTGGGCGATCTCTCCGCCGATCTCGAGTTCTCGGACAACGACGACAGCCACGTGTTGGTCGGGTTCGACGAACCGTCGACCAACATCCTCGAAGATCAGACCTGGCCGACCCTGCAGGTCCCCTACCGCATCCACCACGACATCGAGGTCGGCTCCGACGCCCACCTGACCATCTCGCCGGGCACGACCCTGGCGTTCGAACAGGGCGAGGGGCTGCAGGTGTACGGCGGCACGCTCGAGGCCGACGCCTCGGGCGGGGACCGCATCCAGTTCATCGCCGCCGACGGTGAAACGGTCAGCGGCTACTGGCAGGGGATTTCGTTCGTCGAGAGCCTCTCGGATGCCAACGTCATCACAAACGCCGACATCATGTACGGAGGCAGCGGGCGATGGCACGGGGGCGCCGACAGCGTCGCCAACATCTTTTTGCAGGGCGGGGGAGGCGCGAACTCGAAGTTGCGGCTCGAGGACGCCAATCTCGCCGGCAGCGGCAAATACGGCATCCGCGTCGAAGACGGCTCCAGCGTCGAGCCGTGCTCGAACGTCACCTTCGAGGACAACTCCGACGACGCCACCAGTGGCACCGGAACGATCGCGTGTAACTGACCCGTGTGGCAGCGAGCAGCCCCCGCCGACGCGCGGGGGCCTCCGCGACTCCGCGACCAATCACCAATCGTCCGAGACGTCCGATACGTCCGATTGTCCGATTGTCCGATTGTCCGATTGTCCGATTGTCCGATTGTCCGAT
>CAZRLK010000074.1:4635-22267 GCA_964600555.1 uncultured Bradymonadales bacterium | reverse complement strand
TTGGCGTCATGGCGTCTTGGCGAATGCGACGCGGGACGCCGGCACCCCGATCCCAAGGAGTTGGAGCACACCCCTTGCTATCATCCTCTGACCACGACGGTCTCGGAGGGCGCGGGATGCGCGGCGAGGCCACCGGCCGCTCCACACCCTGATTTTCTCTGGCTCACCGACGCGTCACGGACTCGCAATCGAGATATCCAGGGTGAATCCGTAGCCATCTTCCCCCGATGGCTCGTCAGTGTAACTCCCGTGATCGACCACGACGTACACGTCCTCGGCCCCGTCGCTCGCTGTGTACGAGAACTGCTCGTCGGAGGCCACCGCCCGCACACACGTCGAGGTGTCGTTGCAGTCTCTCAGCAGGTACATCACGTCGGAGCCCGAGTCGGAGCCGTCCGGACTCGACTGCCCGTCGTAATCGGCGGTCAACGTCTCGGCGGCTCCGAGGCTCACCTCGTAGACCGTCTCGGCCCCGGCGGTCCCCTGGTCGACGCCGTCGTCGCCGAAATCACAACTTCCGATCTCTCCCTGCTCGTCGGCGTCGGCCTCCGGGTCGATCGAGTTGGTCCCGTCGAACTTGTTGCTTACGGTATCGCCGTCCTGCACCTCGACGGCGTCCGCACAGATCCCGCCGGTCGGCGTGCCACAGGCCCCGCTCGAGCAGCCATCCTGGCAGTCGTACAGTTGCTGGCGTCCGTCCGCACAGTACTCGAGATTCCCCGACCCGTCGCAGGTGGGGGTGAAGCTGTCCGCCGAGCACTCCTCGCTGACCTCGATATCGAGATCGAACGACTCCGAGCCGTCGGTCACCTCCTGGTTGTCGACGACCACGTAGACCGTCTCCTGGCTGTCGCCCGATGCGTAGGTGATGCTTCCGTCCGTATCGACCACGTCGAGGCAACTCGACGTATCGCTGCAATCCGACAGCAGATACATCACGTCGCCGTAGTAATCGCCGTCGTAGTCGGCGTGCAGTACCTCGTCGGAAGCGAGTTCGACCTCGTGGATCCGCTCGGCCCCGGCCGTCTCCTCGTCGGCCCCCAGATCCTCGTCGTCGAACACGCAGTTGCCGATCGTTTCGTCGTCGCCGGCATCGGCCTGCGGGTCGAGCCGGTTCGTCCCCTCGAACGCCTCCCCGCTGACGCTGTCGCCGTCCTCCATCGGCCTGGCGTCCGCGCAGATCTCGCCCTGGGGCGACCCGCACGCATCGTTCGAGCAGCCGTCCTGGCAGTCGTACAACTCGGTGATGTTGAGCGGCGTACACCAACGCAGCTGATCCCCATCGCATCTCGGCGCATAGGAGCCCTGGGTGCAGTCGCGCTCGCGGACCTGAGCGGTGAAGGTTCCGTCCCGAAAGTCCGGGCTCGTCCCGTCGATATCCGGCACGAGATAATATGTTCCCGCCTCGTCGACGACATGCTCGACCTCGACCTCCTCGTCCCCCGTGGCCTCCTCCCCGGCGAGGCAACTGCCCGGAAGCGACGACTGGGAGCATTCGTCGGTGAGATAGAAACTCGGATCGTCGTGGTGCCAGCTCGCGCGGATGACGTCGTCGACCTGCGCGTCGACGCTGAAGATCGCCTCCGGCCCGTTCGAGTCGTCGTAGTCGTTTTCCATGCACGTCGACCCGTCGATATCCAGCTCGTTCGTGTACGTCTCCGGATTCACCTCGTAGGTGTGCTCGGTGCCGTCGGCCGGAATGTTGACGGCGTCGCTGCAGGTATCGCCGCTGCAACTTCCGTTGTTGCAGCCGACGCACGCCTGCGGCACCCACTCGCCGACCCGGCTGCAGTAATCGAGCGCACTCCCGCCACTGCTGCATTGCACGGGATCGTCGTGCGGGTTGCACGCCGCCGACTCGACCTCGATCGTCACCGTCCCCTGATCGTATTGCGTTCCGGGCTCGTCACATCCCGACCCGAACCCGCAATCACGGGCGGTATGCTGGACGTCAGCCACCACGAAATAGGTGCCGTCCGACGGGGCGACGTATGTCGCCGAGACCGTCTCGTCCTCCTCCGACGAGGCCCCGTGCCCGCAGGTGCCCTCGAAGTTCCCGCACTCCGAGGCGATGTACAGGACCGGATCGTCGTGGTCCCAGCTCGCTTCGATCCGCTCGCCGGCGTCGGCCTCCACCGCGAAGACGCCCTCCGGCCCGGAATAAATCGGCATCGCCTCCGGTCCGCAGTCCTCGAAACTGAGGTCGTGATCGTCCGAAAAGAACGTCCCGTCCGGATTGAACTGGTAGGTCTGCTCGCCCCCGCTGTCCGGCACCTCGACCGGAGAGCTGCACGTGTTCCCCATGCACGCGCCGGTATTCGAGTTGCACCCCAGCGGGCAGTCGCGAATCGTCTCCCACTGACGCCCGTACGGGCCGCACTCCTCGACGCTCGTCCCGTCGTTCTGGTCGCATCGACTCGCGTTCGGCTCGCAGACGACGTCCTCGTAGCTCACCTGCAATTCCGCCGTCGTCACCGTCTGGTCGCTCGCCGTATCCACCACGAGATACAACGTCTCGGCCGGGTCGTCTTCCTCCCCCGCCTGCGTCGTGTTCGCGTAGGTCAACCGCTCCCGGAACTCCCCGCGGACCGTCCCCTGGGCCCCCGCCTTGCAGCTTTCGTCGGTGTCGCTGCAGTCTTCGACGAGATACACCGATCCCTCGACCGAGTTGCCGAACGCGACGTCCGCCGTGAACGCCGTCCGCGCCGGCACCGTCACCTCGAAGGTCTGATCGGGGCCGCCGGTCCGGGGCGTCTCCCCGAGACAACTCCCGTCCTCGAGGCCGTACTCGTCGGAGACTTGATTGAGGTCGACTTGCCGATTCTCGGTGCTGTCCGGCGTGATCGTCGCCGCCGTCTCGCAGACGTTTCCTTCGTCGCGGTTGCACCGGCCCGTCGAGGGATCGCACCCGAGGTCACAGTCGACCTGTTCGAATCGCCCCCCGTCGTCGGTACACACCTGCGCCGTCCCCCCCTGCTCGCAGTAACTGCCCCGCGGCGTACACGCGGTCGGAACGCGCTCGGTATTCAGCTCGAAGGCGCCGCCCGCGTCTTCCTCGCCGGCCGGCGCCTGCACGATCAAATAATGCGTCCCCGGCGCCAGAAGAGCCGTCATCTGCTCGCTGTCGCCGGGACCGGCGGCGTTCGCACAGCCCTTCTCGCTGGCGAACTGGGTACAGCGGCTGCGCAGACTCATCGTCAGGTTCGCGTCGCTCGACTGCGGTGTCAGCTCGAAGGTCACTTCCTGGGGCTCCTCGACCTGCAGCGCATACACCTTCTCGGCGGAGCCGTTGCGACGCTCCGTGCACGAGGAGCCGAGGCCGGTCGCCTCCGAGTTGGCGGTCGTCCCCGAAACCCGCTGGTTGACCTGGATCGTCTCGCTGTCCTCACAGGCCGAGACACTGTTCGTCCCGACGACCTCGGCGCTCAGATCGTAGTCGACGCCCGACGGTTTGACGTCGCCTCCGCCCGTCACCTCGATCGTGAATTCACCCGGGTTCGATTCGCCCAGGTCCGTCGTGATCCGCAGGTGCGACTGCTCGCCCATCGCCCCCGTGCTCACCTCTCCGATCTCGTTGCCGTCGACGCCGACGACCCGAAGGTTCAACGCCCCGAGACCCAGCTCCCGCTGCCGGACGTCGGCCTCGACGACCAGCGTCCCCGACGGTTCCCCGTCGACGATCTCGTCGACCAGGAGTTCGTATTGATCGGTATCTCCCGGACACAGCGACGCCGAGAGGGTCTGCTCGTCGGCCGCCTCCGCAAAGTTCGTCACCTCGCCGGGCTCGTCGTTCGGTTCGAACTCGTCGGCGCTGCAACTCTGTGCATCGACACATCCACGACCGCCGCACTGACGATCCCCCGTACAGTCGAAGGAGGTCTCGCAGGTCTCGGGTTCGACACAGCTCGCGGCAGTCTCCTCGCCGTCGTATTCGCACTCCTGGTTCCCGGGACATCCCCCCTCTCCGCCGGCATCCCCGCACGCGGCGGAAGCGAGCCGACACGTCCCGTCGATGCACCAGTGGTTCGGCGAGTCGACGCAATCGTCGTTCGAGCTGCAGGGATCGGCATTCTCGCACTCCCCGCTCGAGGGAATGCACACGCCGTCCCCCTCGCATTCGATGTCGTCCTGCACGCAGAAATCCGGCTGGCACTGTCCCATCTCGTTGCAGAACTTGCCTTCGAGACACTCCTCGTCGGCCTCGCATTCGGCGGCGTCGGTACATCCCTCCGCCTCGAAGCTGCAGACGCCTCGATCGCAGGTGACCTCCTCGCAGTACGTCTCCGCGCCTTTGCACGTGCCCGTCTCGCTGCCTTCGGGCACGGCACATTTCTCGCCGGCGACGCAGTCGACACTCTGGGAGGCCACCGTACAACTCTCCGCCGAGACACACTCGTTGGTCCCCCGGTCGCACACCCCGCGCTCGCAGGTCGTCTCGGTGCACGGGTCCGGCTCGCAGGTGCCCTCTTCGGCCTCCTCCTCGATCCGGCAGTAGGTGCGCTCGACACACTCCTCGTCGCTCGTGCACGTCTCGGGGTTCACACACGCTCCCTCCTCGCAGTTGCCCGTCGCGCAATCCTCGTCGGCATCGCAGCCGGTCACCGCCGTGCAACTGCCTTCGTGGCATGCGTACCCGGCGATACAATCGTCGTCGAATTCGCACGAATCGCGGTTGTCACACTCCCCACTCTCGGGGTTGCAGACCCCGAACTCGCAGCTTGCGTCCGCACACGGGTCCGGGTCCTCCTCGGGGCCGCAGCCAGCGAGCACCATTGCGCCGACCACGATCATTGCTGCCACGTACGTCACACACGGGTATCGACTCGCCACGGACTGCATCGGACTTCCTCGCTGACCTTGCTTGGACATTGAGATTGTGCGCTGAGCGAACAAACGGCGTTCGAATCGATCGATTCGTTCGAGCTCCCGCCCCACCGGTCGGGGGAACTACTCGACGGTGACCTCTAGCTTCATCTCGGCGGGGTAGAAACAAAACGACCCGCAGTCGAAATCGGCGATGACGTAGTGGGTGGTCGACTGCTCGGCCCGGAAGGTCACGGAACTTTCGTTCCCACTCAACGGGATGTGACCGGCACGACAGGTGCGATCGATTTCCGAGCAGTCGGTCACGACGTAGACCATCGGATCGATCGACAAGAATCCGTCGTTCAGACTCCACGTCAGGTCGATCGTATCCCCCTGGTCGGCGTCGATCGCGAAGACGGCGTCCTTGCCGTTGGCCTCTCCCCCGAAGTCGTTTTCCTGCACGTCGCACACCGGACCGTCGTCCGACGCGGGCAACTCGAGTTGATAGTCGTTGCCGTACTCGAACTCGTCGGTCTTCGCGATGAATTCGTGCGTCTCGCCCTTGTCCTCCTGACTGTTCGGGATCGGAATCGCGTTGGCACACGTCTGGCCGCGACAGCCGCCGTCGTTGCAGCCGTTCGGGCACGACTCCGGATCCTGCCACTCCGCACCCGTCGGACTGCACTGCTCGACCCCGCCCGATCCGTCGCATCGTTTCGTGTTCGGCCAGCACGTCACCTCGCGGTATTCGAGCTCGACACTCGCTCCCGTCACCGGCTGGCTCTCCCCCGTATCGACGACCAGATACACCGTCTCCGCCTCGTCCGAGAGGTTCGCATACACCACCTCTTCGGTACTCGCTTGATCAGTCGAGTCGTTTTCGCCGATCAGACATCGGCCGTCGGCGCCCCCGCAATCCTCGAGCACGTACGCCGCCCCCTCGGCGTCGTTTTCGAAGGTCACATCCGCCGTAAACCCCTGGTTCGCCGGCACCTCGACCCGGATCGGCATGTCGGGACCGTCCGTGCTCGTCGCTTCGTCCTCCAGACAACCTCCCGTCGGCACGCGATACCTGTCGCGTGCCCCGTCGAGCTGGAGGGTCGTTGGCCCCACCTCCTCGGGCGACATCGTCGGCGCGTTCACACACTGGTCTCCCTCGACCGGCGCGCATCGTCCGGTCGACGTCTCACATCGGTCCGAACAGATCACCTCTCGAAACCGGCCCCCGCGCGGCTCGCAGACCAGCGCCTCCCCCGACGCCCGACACCGATTGTCCGTCGAGTCACACGCGACGTTCGTCCGCTCGACCGCCACCTCGAACGGGCCGCCCAGCCCCGGCTCGTCGGGCTGGACGACGAGATAGTGCGTCCCCTCGCCGAGCACGACGGTCATCGTCTCCTCGCCGCCGGCACCGGCGTCGTTCGCACAGGCACGTTCCGTCCCCGGTTCGGTACACCGGCTCCGCACGTCCATCGACAGGTCGGCACTGTTCGAGGAGCTCGTCAGCGTAAAGGTCAACTCCTGCGCCGTCTCGAGCTCCAGTGCATAGATCTTTTCGGCCGCCCCGTTTCCGTCACTCGTGCAGTTCGAGCCGAGACTCGAGGAGGTCGCATTGCCAAACCGCCCCGTGATCTTTTCACCCGCCGCGACCCTCGG
The DNA here is from genome assembly GCA_964600555.1 of uncultured Bradymonadales bacterium. Taxonomy (GTDB): domain Bacteria; phylum Myxococcota_A; class Bradymonadia; order Bradymonadales; family Bradymonadaceae; genus CAJXPB01. The sequence continues at coordinate 15,805 of CAZRLK010000074.1, read as the reverse complement.
CGCATCGGCGCACGCCTGGTTGCTCTCCGGCGAGACGAAATTCGCCGACAGCTCGTAGTCGACGCCCGAACTGGTGACGTCCTCCGCCGACGAGACCTCGAGCGTGTACGAGCCGTGCTCGTCGGCCCCGATCGCGACCGACGTCTCGACGTGGCCCTCCGCCCCCATCGCGCCGGTCGACGCCGAGCCGACCTCCTCGCCGTCGGGCCCGAGCACCCGGAGATCGAGCCCGCCGAGCCCGATCTGGCGGCGACGCACATCGAGCTCGACCAGCAGATTCGCCGCCGAGTCGGTCCCGACCGATTCGCTCGTCTCCAGGGTGTAGCGGTCGACGTCCCCCGCGCACATCGACGCCGAGAGCGTGTTGCGGAAGGCGTGGCGGTCGAAATTCGTCGCCTCCCCCTCGCCGTCGTTCGGCTCGAAGGCATCCTCCGAGCACTCCGAGGCCTCGATGCATCGCTCGCCGGAGCATTCTCGCCCCTCCGTGCAATCGATCGAGGTCTCACACGTCTCCGGCTCGACGCACTCGGCGCTCGACGCCTCTTCGTCGTATTCGCAGATCTGGTTGCCGGGACACCCTCCGTCCCCGCCGGCATCCCCGCAGGCCGCCGACTCGAGTCGGCACGTCCCCTCGACGCACAGGTGTGCGGGCTGATTGACGCAATCGTCGCTCGAACTACAGGACTCGGCATTCTCACACTCCCCGCTCGCCGGCACACACACCCCGGCGTCCTCGCAGTCGATCCCCTGTTCGACGCACCGATTCACCTGGCATCGGTTCATGTCGTTGCAGAACTTCCCCTCGGTACACCGGGCATCGTCGCCCTCGCAATCCGTCGCGTCGGTGCATCCGCCCGCCTCGAACGCACACACCCCACGCCCGCAGGTGATCGCGTCGCAAAAGGCGTCGGCCTCCAGGCACGTCCCCTCCTGCTCACCGTCGGGGACGGCGCATCGCTGACCAGCGAGGCAGTCGAGATGCTCCGTGCGCTCGGTACACGTCTCGGCCGAGACGCACTCGTTGGTCCCGCGCTCGCAGACCCCGCGCGGACACTGGATCTCGTTGCACGGATCCGGCTCGCAGCTTCCCTCCTCCTCCCCCGACTCGACCGCACAGTAGGTTCGCGCCCGACAGTCGGCGTCTTCGCTGCAGGTGTCGGGATTGACGCACACTTCGTCGCTGCAGACCCCCGGATCGCACTCGTCGTCGGCCCCGCACTCCTCGATCGCGGCGCACTCGCTGTCGCGACACTCGTAGCCGACCAGACAGTCGGCATCGACGTCGCAGACCTCCCGGTTGACGCACTCGCCGCTCGACGACTCACAGCTTCCGAACTCGCAGTCGACGCCGTCGCACGGATCCCGTTGCTGCTCGGGCCCGCAACTGGCGGCCACAAGGCCGGCCCCCACCAGCAGCGCCGCCAACCAGACGTCCGACGATACGGCTCTGTCGATCCACTTCGCGAACATTGTTCGCCACCTCGATTCCGCAATCACTACTGCTTTCGTTCATCTCCTCGTCGAGCATCTCCCCTCCCCGTGCGCAGCGAGCACCTCGCTGCACTCGCACGCCCCCGGTCATTGCACGCTGATATCGAGTCCCCAGGCGTCGGGCCCGCCGAACAAGCCGCCGCCGGGATCCTCGGTGGTCGCATCGTCGTGGTCGATGACCACGTACACCGACTCGCCGCCGCTTGCCGCCGTGTAGCTGATCGATCCGCCGTCGGCGTCGACGGCCTCCTGGCAGCTCGTCGTATCGGTGCATTCCGTCAGCAGATACATCACCCCGTCGGAGGCCTCCGAGGTGCTCTGGGCGGTCAGCGTCTCGCCTCCCGTCAGATCGACCTCGTGGATGAAGTCGCCACCCTCGGTGTCGGTCGGGAACGAACAACTTCCCGTCGCGCCGCTGGCGACCGGATCGAGATTGTTGGTTCCGACGTGCTGGAAGTTGAAGTTGTCGCCGTCGCCGGCGGGAATCGCGTCGGCACACACCGCGCCGCTGGGCGTGCCACACTCCCCGCTCGAGCATCCGCCCAGGCAGCGGCGGGTCTCGTAGACACCCGGTTCGACGCAGTACTCCAGGGTGTCGGTTCCGTCGCAGGTGGGCGTCGAGCTGGCGGGGTCGCAGGGTCGGTCTCCCGCTCGAATGCGCAGGGTGGCCTCGCTGTAATCCGTGCTGTCTTGATATTCATCGACGTCGGCGACGACGTAGTAGGTCTGATCCTGCTGGGCGACGTGCGAGGTCGAGACGGGGCCGGAGGTATCCTCGCGTCCGGCCACACACGAACTGCCCACGTCGTCGCAGTCGGTGACGATGTACAGAGAGGGGACCTCGTCGTGATCCCAGGTCGCCTCGATCAGGTCTCCCTGATCGGCGTCGACGGCGAAGACCGCGTCCCGGCCGGGGGAATTGTCGTCGCTATCCTCCGTGCAACTCGCCGGCCCGACGTCCAGGCTGTCGGTGTACAGCTCCTCCGGATTGAACTCCCAGGTGTGCTCCGTCCCGTCGGCGGGCACACTGACCGCGTCCGAGCAACTGTCCCCCGCGCAACTTCCGGCGTCACACCCCGGACAGCCCCTCCGCTCCCACCGGCTGTAGCTCTGAGAGCAGACCTGGCGCTGGTCGCTGCCGGTGCACTGCGGATCGTCGCTGCCCGAACTGCAGTTGCCGCTCAAGACCGTCGCCTCGAGCCGTCCCGTCCCGTAGTCGGTAAACTCGCCGGCATCGGCGAGGTCCGGGATGAGATAGTAGGTGCCCTGGGAGCTGAACTGATGCTCGATGTCGAGCGTCGTCTCGAAGGTCTCGCTCTCGCCGGCCAGGCAGGTGTTTTCGATGTCGCTGCAGCTCTCGACGAGATACAGCGCCGGGTCGTCGTGCCGCCAGTTCGCCCGGAGCACGTCACCGGGATCGACGGTCACCTGAAAGGCCGCCTCCTCGCCGACCGACTCGTCGTCGAGACAGCTCGGCTCGGCTGCGTAGTCGTCCGAGTACAGCTCCGGGGTGACCTCGTAGACGTGCGTCTCGCCGTCGGCGGGAATCTCCCGGGCATTTCCGCAGGTATCCGCCCCGCAACTGCCGGAACTGCAGTCGACACAACTGCGTCGGCGATACTCGCCGCCGATCGTACACGTCTCGTGGGTCGAGCTGTCGGCACACGTCTGCGAGCTGGTGTGGGGATTGCAGGCGGGACTCTCGAGGTTGATGTCGATCGTGAATCGGTCGCCAGGCTCGCGCTCCTCGCGGTCGGCAACGACGTTGACCGTCTTGGCCGTATCCGCGACATACGCCACACTCGCCGGCTGACTGAATTCCCGTGCGATCGCCTCGTGGCAGGCGGTGTCGGGACTTCCACAGTTGCTCGCATCCTTGAGATACAGCGACAGATTGCCCACCCCGCTCAACGTCGCCTCCAGGCGCTCTCCCGCCTGCATGTCGACCGCGTAGACCGTCTCGCGACCCTCGGTCACATCGGCGTCGACATCCTCGTGTTCGGTCTCGCTGCAGGTCGCGTCGCCCCCGTAGTCGTCGGCAAAATCCTCCCAGGTGGCCGTGTAGCTGACCCCGTGGGTCTGCTGTCTGGCCTCGGTCGTGACGTCCACCGGATTGCTGCAGGTATCCCCGAGACACTCCTGGTTGCCGCAGCCGAGGGCGTCGCTGCATTCCTGGACGCGATTCCAGCTTCGTCCGTACTCGGCACACTCGCGGACGTCTCCCTCGTGGCACTCGCGGGTCGGGGACTCGCAGACGACGTCCTCGTAGCTCACCGCCAGCTCCGCCCCGCTCGCCGGGGCGTCGGCTTCGGTGTCGACGACCAGGTATTTCGTCTCCGCGTTGTCCTCCTCGTCACTCTCCGCCGCGTAATTCGAGTAGGTCAACTGCTCGCGAGAGGCATCGTCGGTCGACCCCTTCGCCCCCGCCTCGCAACTACTCCCGAGCGCGCCGCAGTCGTCGACCAGGTACATCGACCCCCGGACTTCGCTGTCGAAGCTCGCTTCCGCCGTGAACGCCGTCCGCGGCGGGATCGTCACCCGATACACCGCGTCCGCCCCGCCGCTGCGGGTCGGCGCCTCGCCGAGACACCCGCCGCCCCCGATCGCGTATTCGTCGGCCAACTGGCCGAAATCGATCGAACGATCCTCCGTGTCGGAGGGCTCGATCGCCGGCGCGTTCTCACAGCGGTTGCCCTCCGCCGGCACACACTCCCCGGTCGAGACGTCACATCCGGCCTCGCATTCGATCTGCTGGAACGCCCCGCCATCCGGCGCACATACGTTCGCCGTCTGCCCGTCGCAGTAGTCGTTGCGCGACGAACACGTCGTAAAGACCCGCTCGACCGACAACTCGAACTCCCCGCCGGTGACCTCTTCGCCGGCCGGTGCCTGAACGACCAGATAGTGCGTCCCCTCGCCGAGCACCGCCGTCATCTCCGGGTTCTCGTCATCGGGCGCCGAACAGTCCCGCTCGCTCCCGAGCTGCGTGCAGCGACTCCGGAGGCTCATGGTCAAATCGGCGTCCTCGGTGCGCGGGATCAGCTCGATGTCCAGCTCCTGGGATTCCTCGAGCTGGAGGGCGTAGACCTTCTCCGGCGAGGGGTTTTGGGGGTCGGTACACGTCGACCCGAGACTGCTTCCGGCCGCTTCCTCGGTCGTCCCCGCAATCCTCGACGACGCGTCGATCGGCAGCGGCTCGGCCTCGTCGCACGCCTCGATCGTCTCATCCGAGACGACGGTCGCCGAGAGATCGTAGTCGACGCCGCTCGTCTTCACCCCGTCGCCGCCGGTCACCTCGACCTGGAAGTCGCCGTGGTCGACCACGGCGAGCTGCGAGGCCACCTCGGCTTTCGGCTCGCGTCCGTCCGCCCCGGTCGTCGCCGTCCCGACTTCGTCGCCGTCCGGGTTGATCACGGTGAGCGTCAGCTCCCCGAGGCCCCGCTCTCGCTCCGGGACGTCGAGCTCGACGAGCAGCGTTCCCGACTCCGCCTGGGGGACGAATTCCGTGCTCGTCACCGTGTACACGTCGACGTCCCCGGGGCAGAGCGAGGCCGAGAGGCTGCGGTCGGTCGCTCCCTCGTGAAAGTCGGTCGCCTCGTCGACCGAGTCGTTCGGCTCGTGGACGTCCTCCGCGCAACTTTGCGCCTCGGTGCACGTCTCGCCGTTGCACTGGCGGTCGTCGAGACAATCCAGCGAGGTTGCACAGTCGGACGGCTCGGTGCACTCCGCGGTCAATTCGTCCGCGTCGTATTCACAGTTTTGATTCCCGGGACACCCGCCGTCGCCTCCGGCGTCCCCGCAGGCGGCCGATTCCAGACGACAGGTCCCGTCGACACACAGGTGGGCCGGAGCGTCGAGACAGTCGTCGTTCGACTCGCAGGGTTCGGCATTCTCGCACTCGCCGCTCGACGGCACACACACACCGCCCTCGATGCACTCGATGTCGCGTTCGACGCACAGATTCGGCCGGCACTCCCCGGAATCGCTGCAGAATTTCCCGGCGAGACACTCGGCATCCTCCTGGCAGTCCGTGGCGTCGGCACACCCGCCGGCCTGGAAGCTACAGACCCCTCGCTCACAGGTGATCCCCTCGCAGAAATTCTCCTCCGTTCTGCACTCCCCACTCTCCTCCCCCTCGGGCACGGCACACTTCTCGCCGTTGACGCACGCCTCGACCTCGGTCTCCTTCGTACAACTCTCCTCCGAGACGCACTCGTCGCTTCCGCGCTCGCAAACGCCGCGCTGGCAGACGATGTCGTTGCACGGATCGCGCCTGCAGGTCCCCTCTTCGGCGTCGGTCGAGTCGAACCGACAGTACGTCCCCGACAGACACTCGGCGTCTTCGGTGCACGAGTCGGGATTCGTACAGACACCGCTCTCGCTGCAGAGACCCGGATCGCAATCGTCGTCGGACTCGCACTCGGTGCGCGCGGTGCAGGTTTTGTCCTCACACTCGTAGCCGGCCAGACAATCGCGGTCGACCCCGCACGGCTCCTCGTTGCGACACTCCCCGCTCGCTTCGTCGCAGACCCCGAACTCGCAGGTGACCTCGGCACACGGATCGCGCTCCGAGTCGCCCCCGCCGCATCCCCCGACGACCCCGACCCATCCCACCAACACCACGATCCATCCCGCCTTCTCCACCACGACACCTGTACCGCTACCGCCAAACATCGTCGCGCACCTTGCAGTTCGTCGGTCGATTCAAAGAACTCCGGTCACCCCATGCATGTCACACTACAAATTGCTTTTCAAACGGTCTGACTTCCTCGCACACACGCCTATTCCACATTTGACCCATTTGGCCCCTCCGGATCATCCAAGCCACTCTATAGCCCGTTAATTTACGAACACCCGCTTCCCACGCCAGACCCGCTACGAGTGCAGCAAATAAAAAACCCCACCCGTCTCCGGGTGGGGTTCGGTGTCCGAGTCGTGGGCCGGCGACTACTGGATGGTGAAGTCGACCGTGAAGCCGTAGCTGGTCTCGTCGACGTAGTCCTCGTGGTCCATGACCACATAGACCGTCTCAGCACTGCTACCCGCCGTGTAGGTGATACTTCCATCATTATCGACGGCGTCGATGCAGGTCGACGTGTCGCTACAGTCGGCGAGGAGGTACATCGTATCGTACGACGAGCCTCCCGCGAGAGCTCCGGTTCCGGTGTAATCCGCCGTCAACTCTTCGCCTGCGGCGAGATCCACTTCATACACCCAGTCGGCTCCCGCCGTTTCCTCGGGGAACGAACAGTTTCCGGTGTTGCCGGTACCCACCGGGTCGATATTGTTCGTCCCGACGTACTCGGCCTGGCTTTCCGAGTCCCCGCTCGAAACCGGTACCGCATCAAAACACGCCTCGCCCCGTGGCGAGTTGCAGGCCCCGCTACTGCAACCTCCGTCACACGAATATGTCTCCAAAAGGCCCGGCTCGACACAATACTCCAGGTTCCCGGAGCCGTCGCACTGCGGCGTATGCGAACTCGGGTCGCACTCGGAAGCCGTCTTGTCGATATCGAGGCTATATCCGTAGTCGGGCTCGTCGGTGTAGCTTCCGTGGTCCATGACCACATAGACCGTCTCCGAGCTGCTTCCAGCCTTGTACTGAATGGTCTCGTTGTCTCCCACGGCATCGAGACAATCCGACCCGTTTCCGCACTCCGAGAGCAGATACATGGTGTCCGACGAGGAATCGCCGGAGGAATTGCCGCCATAATCGGCCGTCAGGATTTCGTCGGCGGCCAGGTTGACCTCGTAGACCCAGTCGGCCCCGGCGGTATCTTCCGGAAAGCTACAATTTCCGGTGATCCCGGTTCCCACCGGGTCCATGTTGTTGTCGCCAATCCAGTCATTGCTGAACGAGTCGCCGGAGTCCGCGGTGACTGCGTCGGCACACACCCCGCCGGTCGGTGTTCCACACGAACCGTTCGAACAGCCGTCCTGACACGAATACGTCTGCAGGAAGCCGAGCTGGTCGCAATACTCGAGATTACCGGACCCGTCGCAGGTCGCCGCGTGGGTCGCCGGGTCACATTCCTGCGACTCGATTTCGACTTCCAGCTCGAAGGTGTCGCTCGTACCGTCGTCGTCAGAATCAGCGATGAGATAGACGCGCTGCGCGCTGTCGGCGATATAGTTGATCTCAGAGAGATCGCCGTCGTCGGCGGACAGACAGTTGTTCAACGGAGCGCCACAGCCTTGCTCGCCGACGAGCGACAGCGCGGTGTCATCGAAGGACGACATCTGATCGAGACTCGCTGTCAGGACATCGTCTTCCTGCAGGTCGAGCGCGTAGACAGCGTCCGGACCTTCCGTCTCGAAGTCCGACAGGCCGCATGCCCCGTCCCGACTGTAGTCGTTCTCGAAGTTACTCCAGTCGATTTGACGAGTCATGCCGGAAGATGCCGCCGAGGTGATGTTTTCGGCGTCGTAGCAAATCTCGGCATCCTTCGTATCACATTTGCCGTCGGTACAGCCTCCCGACCCGCCGCAGGCATACTGGTTGGGTGCGTTGATGGAGGTTCCATCGACGACGCCGCAGTAGTCGACGGAGCCGCTCTGACAGCTCGCCGAGTAGTTGCCAGGGTCACAGCTCGACCGAACTCGGATGCGGAAGGTGCCATCGTCGTTGTAAGTCGTACCGGAATCTTCATCGACGTCGGCCATGATGTAGTAGATGCCAGCCGAGTTGGCCTCGTAGGTCACTCCGACCTGCTCGGTATCGAAGTCTTCTTCGCCGGCCAGACACGAACCGGCGACATCGCTGCAGTCATCAGTGACGTATAGCGCCGGGTCGTAGCGCTCCCAGGTCGCTTCGATGATGTCACCTTCGTCGGCGTCGACTGAAAAGACCGCTTCCGGCCCGGCCGAATCGTCGACCGTGCTCGAGGTACAATCGTTGCCGTCGTAGTTGTACTGGTCGGTGAACGAGCCATCCGCGTTGTCGAAGGTGTATTCGTGCCACGCCCCATCTTTCGTAACCGAGATGGCGTCGCCACAGCTATCTCCCTGACAGGCGCCGTCGTCGCACCCGAGCCCGCAACTCTGGGCAACTTCCCAGGAGCGTCCAAAGGGCTCGCACTGTTCGACGTTCGTCCCCGTTCCCTCGTCACAGCGTTTCGCGTCCGGCGTACAGATGACATCTTCGAAGCTCGTCTCGAGTTGAGCGGTCGTCACCGATTCGCCGGCCGCAGTATCCACCACGAGATACAGCGTCTTGGAGTTGTCCTCGTCTTCGCTCTCCTCGGAGAGGTTCGCGTAACTCACTCGCTCGCGGTAATCTTCGCCTTCGATCGAGTCCTGGGCGCCCGCCTGGCAACTCCCGCTGGCGGAAGTGCAGTCTTCGACCAAATACAACGAACCTTCGACTTCGTTCTGAAACTCCGCCTCGGCGGTGAAGGTCGTGCGCGGCGGAACCGTGACCTGATAGGTCTGGTCGGGGCCGCCGGTATTGCTGACTCCATCGTCCTCCGCACACGTTCCGGAATCGATCGTGTACTCGTTGGTCAATTGATTGAGACTGATCTCGCGAGATTGGTCGGAATTGTCGGGGGTAATCTCCGTGGCGTCGCCACAGGTGTTGCCCTCTGGTGGGATGCACTCGCCGGTCGAGGCGTCACACCCGGCATCGCAGTCGACCTGATTGAATCGACCGCCGTCGGTCGAGCACAGGTTCGCGGTTCCCTCCTCACCGCAGTAGTTGTCGTCGGGACCGCAAGTAGTAAACACCCGCTCGACGTTGAGTTCGAAGGGACCGCCGCCGCTGGAGTCCTCTCCGGCGGGCGCCTGGATGATCAGGTAGTGGGTTCCCTCGCTCAAAAGCGCCGTCATCTCCTCCGTCTGCCCCGGATCGACGTCGTCACTGTTGGCACACGCCCGCTCGCTGGCCGGCTGCGTGCAGCGGCTGCGCAGGCTCATTGTCAGTTTCGTATCGCTCAGCTGCGGAGTCAGCTCGAATTGCAACTCCTGAGGCGCGTCCAGCTCGAGCGCGTAGATCTTTTCGGAAGAGGTGTTGTCGGCCGAGGTGCACGAGGAGCCGAGCTCCGAGGAGCCACTGTCGACGGTGGTCCCGGAGGTCCGGGAGCTGTCGATCGGAATCGTCGTGGCGTTCTCGCAGGCGTCGATCGCCTCCTGGGTGGTGAAGTTGACCGACAGGTCGTAGTCGACGCCGGCCGTCGACACGTCGTCGCCGGCGCTCACCTCGATCGAGTGCTGGCCGTGGTCCGGCACGTCGATCTGGACCGGAACCTCCAGTGTTCCGTCGGTTCCCATCGATCCGGTACTCGCCGATTCGAGTTCGGTGCCGTCGTCGGTGTTGGTCACGCTGACGTCGAGCGAGCCGAGGCCACGCTCACGCTCCGGCACGTCTAGTTCGACCAGGAGGGTTCCGGTGGCGGCCGGGTCCTCGGCGAGGTCTTCGGTCGAGAAGGTGTACACGTCGGTGTCGTCGGAGCAGACCGAGGCACCGACCGAATTGTCAGTCGCGACGTCGAGGAAGCTCGTCGCCTCGTCGATGCTGTTGTTCGGCTCGTACTGGTCTTCCGAGCACGCCTCGGGGTCGGCACACGTCTCGCCGCCGCACTGACGGTCGTCGAGACAGTCGAACGAGGTCTCGCAGGTCTCCGGCTCGGCGCAGCTCGCCGTCAGTTCGTCCCCGTCGTACTCGCAGCTCTGGTTGCCGGGGCAGCCGCCGTCGCCGTCGGCATCGCCACACGCTTCGGCTTCCAGCGTGCAGGTGTTGTCGACGCACAGGTGGTTGGGGTTGTTGACGCAGTCTTCGTTCGACTCGCAGCTTTCGGCGTTCTCGCACAGGCCGCTCGCGGGCTGGCAGACGCCGTCGCCCTCGCAGTCGACGTCCTGCTGGACGCACAGGTTCGGACGACACTGACCCATGTCGTTGCAGAATTTGCCTTCGAGGCAATCGGAGTCGCTCTCGCAGGTGTCGGCGTCGGTGCAGCCTCCCGCGCCGAACTGGCAGACGCCGTTGTCGCCGCAATCGTAGTTGTCGCAGAAGCTGTCCGTTCCGCGGCAGGTGCCGGAGTCGCTATCGTCGGGATTGGCGCATTTTTGGCCGGCGACGCAGTCGACGATCTCGGATTCCTGAGTACAGCTATCGGCGGAGATGCAGTTGTCGGTGCCGCGCTCGCAGACGCCGCGCCGACAGGTCTTGTCGTTGCAAGGATCGCGCTCGCAGGTACCCTCGTCTTCGTCCTCGCCGATATCGCAGTAGGTGCGGGCGAGGCAGTCGCCATTTTCCGTACACGAGTCGGGGTTGACGCAGACCTCGCTGTCGCCGCAGACGCCGGCCTCGCAGTCGCCGTCGCCGCTGCACTCGGTCAGCGCCTCGCAACTTCCGTCACTGCACTCGTAGCCGGGAATGCACTGCGAGTCGAGATTGCAACTCTCCTCGTTCGTGCATTCACCCGACTCCGAATCGCAGACTCCGAAGTCACAACTGACGCCGGCGCACGGATCGCGCTCCTCTTCGCCGCCGCAGGCCGTCAAGGTCATTCCAGCAACGATTACTCCCGCCCACAGACTCAGCCGCCAAAATCGATTCATACTCAACTGCATCGTACTTCCTGTTTGAAGACTGCGTTTCTACAAGATTTTTTATTCCCCGTGGTAAAAAGGACTGTACATAACCCAACACCCCAGTTCAAGCTGTAAGTGGATTAATGCC
>CAZRLK010000074.1:0-4625 GCA_964600555.1 uncultured Bradymonadales bacterium | reverse complement strand
GGTGTCATCCGGCCCGACGAGGCGTTTTTTTATTTACGGACGAATGATGAGGCGATGAGCGACGAGACCGTTGTTGAAATAACGTCTTACGACCCGGCCTGGGAGAGCCACTTCGAAGACGAGGGGCTCACCGTGCTCGAGGCCCTCGGGGAGTCGGTGCGTGCGATCGAGCACGTCGGCGAGACGGCGGTCCCGGGGATGGTTGCCCGGCCGGTCGTCGACATCCTCGTCGGCGTCGACGCTCTGGAGGCGGTCTCGCGCCGCGTCGTCGCCCTCCAGCAGATCGGCTACGAGTATCTCGGCGAGGCGGGGGTCGAGGGGCGGCTGTTGTTTCGCAAACGCGGGGCGGTGGGATTCGACGTCTCGGTGGTGCTGTACCGCGGCGAGCGGTGGCAGCGGCGGATCCGGGTTCGCGACTATCTCAGAGAGCATCCGGAGGCCGCCGACCCGTACGCCGAGCGTCTACGCCAACTCGCCGAGCAAGCCGACTCCGACGAGGCGTTCGAGGCCCGGCGACGCGAGATGCTCGCAGAGGTCGTCCCGCCCCCGCAGCAATGAGACGGCCCCCGGCTCATTTCGACCGCACCCCGCAGATGACCGTGTCACCGACCCGCGGCGAGAAATCGGCGTCGGTACTGCAGACGTACAGCCGGTCGCCGCGGACGTAAAACATCGGCACGACCTCCTTTTGAAATTCCCGGAATTCCTCGAAGCTGGCGGTATCGGTCACGGAGACGGTCCGGATCTCGCCACCCCGCCGAAAAAACCGATCGAGATTGTCGTAGGTGAACGGGTCGTCGAAAAGCGTTCGTCCGCGGGGCTTCGAGGTCGCCGCGTCGTTGGTCTCCTCGTCGTCGCCGTCGGTCTGCTCTCGAGGCTGCAGCAGATAGACGTGTTCCCGGCCGAACACCTCGGCGAACTCCACCGCCGCCAGGACGTTGACCTCGTCGGTCGGCGTCAGGGCGACGAAGCGCCCGAATCCCTCCAGATCCAGCTCCTCGACGAAATCGTGCGAGGCGACGCTACCGCGATGCGCCCGAAGACCGGCGCGATGGGCCGCCTCGACGTCCGACGGGTCCTGGGCGAGGATCTCGACTTCGAAGCCGAGCGCATCGAGCGCCTCGCCGAGCTCGAGGCCCCAGGCGTGGCTGCCGGCCATCATCACCCCGTCGGGCTCGGATTGAGCGAGATCGAGCCAGTCGGCGACGTACCGAGAGCCGAGCCCGTACAGGGCGACCGTCGCGGTGATCACCAGGAACGTCTCCGAGAGCAGCTCGTCGCCATGGGGCGCCCCCATCTCGGCGAGCTGGTAGCCGAACACCGAGGCGACCGCCGCGGCGACGATCCCGCGGGGCGCCATCAACCCCAGAAACAGCCGCGACCTCCAGGCGATCTCGGTGCCGAATGTCGCGCCGAACATCGCCACCGGGCGAACCACGAAAATCAGGACGACGATGAACAAGACACTGCGCTCCGGCAGGGCCATGATCGTCTCGATGTCCAGCCGCGCCGCGAGGACGATGAACAGCGTCGAGATCAGCAACACGCGGAGATTCTCCTTGAATTCGACGATATGCCCGACCTTCACGACTCGCTGGTTCGCCAGAAAGATCCCCATCAGGGTCACCGCGAACAGGCCCGCCTCCTGCTGGACGGTGTTCGCCGCCGCGAAGACGGTCACCACCAGGGCCAGAGTCACCGGATTTTCGAGGAAATCGGGCACCCAGTAGCGATCGAGCGCCAGGATCAAGACGACGGCCCCGCCGGCCGCGAGCAGGCTGCCGGCGAACAGCGTCAGCGCCAACCCCTGCAGCACCTCGAAGCTCGCCGCCTCGAATCCGCCCGCCGCGATGCCCTGGAAGACCAACACGGCGAGCACGGCGCCGACCGGGTCGTTGATGATCCCCTCCCAGCGCACCAGCGAGGCCACGCGCGGTTTGAGTTGCATGTGGCGCAACAGGGGCACGATCACCGTCGGGCCGGTGACGACCAGAATTGCGCCGAACAACATGGCGATGTCGAAGCGAAACCCCAAAATCCCCCAGGCCGCCAGCGTGGTGAGCGTCCAGGTCAGGGCAGCGCCGAGGGTGACCAGCCTGAAGATGACGTTCCGGATCTCGGTGATCCGGGAGAAGCGCAGCATCAATCCCCCCTCGAACAGGATGATCGCGACGGCGACCGAGATCGCCGGAAACAGCAACTCGCCGAAAAGGGGGTCGGGGTCGAGAAACCCCGTGGCGGGCCCGACGGTGAAGCCGGCCACCAGCAACAGCAGGATCGCCGGCAGTTTCACCCGCCAGGCGAGCCACTGGGCGGCGATGCCGAGCACGATGATGGCCGCGAGACCGATCAGGGGACCGTGATGCACGAGGGATCTCCGGGGGACTCAGGGGCGAGCAGACATCTCGTCAGACGTTCGCCGCTCCACGATACGACCATCGGCTCCCCGCCGATGCAACCGATCAGAAGACGCGTCGTTCGAGAAACCGCTCGATGGCGCTCAATTGTTCGGGAGCCTGTGGTCGGTACATGATCGAACTGCAGGGGAGCCGATCGAGCAGGCGTCTCTCCGGTCGCTCGAAGAACCGGTATTTGAAACCGCCGGGTTCGAGGCCGACGATCGCCAGGTCGGTCGGCGCGAAGTGGCCAGCGAGATCGGCATAGGTGTCCTCGACCTCGACCATCTCGGAGACGACCTCGGCCCGGCAGTTGGCGGCCAGCTCGTCGTGATACTCGTCGAGCGCGTCGCGCTTGGAGGTCGCCGCCGTCGCCTCGAGGGGATGGATCAGGCGAAGCGGTACCTCGAGATGCTCGGCGAGCGAGTCGGCGACATCGATCTTGGAGGGTTCGTAGGCGCCCTGGCTGGTGACGACGACGACCTGGTCGATCACCTCCAGATGCCCCAGATCGACGAGGAGCACGTCACAGGTGGCATTGCGCAGAATCCACTCGAGATCGCCGGCCGGCAACAGGTCGCGGAGGGTCCGCCGGCCGGCCGGCAAAATCAGCGCGTCGATCTCTTTGTGGGTTGCGTAGTTGACGAGCGCCGATTTGATGTCGTGGGCGGCGATCTCGCCGTAGGTCGCCTCGAAGCCGTACTCCTGTTCGAGCTGCTCGCTCTGGCGCTCGAAGGTGCGGTCGGCCGTCGACAACTGCTCGACGGCGAACCCGAGCGGGACCTGATCGGGGACCTGGTCGAACTGCATCACCGACAGATCGCCGTCCTTCCGGGTGACGAGGGCCTTGCCGAGGCGCATCAGGTGCAGCTCGGAGCTGATGTCGGTCCCCTCGCGCAGGCCGATCAGGGCGCGAAACTCGCCGTCATCCTCGAGGCTGTCCTTGGTTTCCCGGACGATCTTGCGACTGACCGCCCGGCGGATCCCCTCGGTAGCGGCTCCCTCGCGGTCGGCCCGGCGGCGCCCCCAGACGAAATACCACCCGATGCTGGCGGCGATGATAATCAGCGCGCCGATGAACGGCAGCGCCCCCATCTGGGTCAAGACCACCAGGCCGCCGAGCGCACCGAACGCCTGCATCCACGGATAAAGCGGGGAGCGAAACTCGGGGTCGTAGTCCTCTTTGCCCTCGCGGAAGGCGACCACCGCGAGGTTGACGATCACGAAGACCAGAATCTGGAAGGCGGAGGCGAGCTTGGCGATCTCCTGGATGGGAAAGACGGCGATCAAAAACAACAACACCGCCCCGGTCAACGTGATCGCCTGGATCGGCGTGCCGAACCGTTCGCTGATGGCGTTCATCGACTCGGGGACGAGCTTGTCGCGGGCCATCGCCAGCGGGTAGCGCGAGGCCGACATGATCCCGGCGTTGGCCGTGCTGATCAGCGCCAGGACGGCGGCGCCGATCACGACGTACACGCCGGCGGTCCCGAGGGTCGCCTGGGCGGCGTCGGACATCGGGATGACGCTGCCGGCGAGTTTATCGGGGGCGACGACGCCGACCATCACCACGACCAGCAGCAGATACAAGAGGGTCGTGAAAATCAGCGAGCCCATCATTCCGAGCGGAATGTTTTTGCCCGGGTTTTCGATCTCCTCGGCGACGCTGGCGATCTTGGTCACACCGGCGTACGAGACGAACACGAAGCCGGTCGCCTTCAGGATCCCGATCGAGCCCTTGTCGAAAAACCCGGAGAAATTCCCGCCCTCGACTTCGGGGACGCTGCCGACGATGAACCAGACCATCGCGGCGAGCATGATCACGACCAGCCAGCTCTGGAAGCGTCCGGTCAATTTGGTGCCGAAGACGTTCAACGCGACCAGGGCGAGGGCGAGGCCAATCGCCAGGGGTTTGACCGGGATCTCGGGGAAGACGTACGGGACGCCGCCGACCAGCGCGAGGCCGGATTTGAACGTCAGCGAAAACCAGGTGCCGATCCCGGCGACCGTCCCGAGCATCGGCCCCATGCCGCGCTCGATGTAAATGTAGGTCCCGCCCGCCTCCGGCATCGCCGTCGCCATCTCGGATTTGCTGAGGGCGGCCGGGACGACCAAAAGCCCCGCCAAAAGGTAGGCCAGCACGACGGCGGGCCCGGCCATCTCGAGAGCGAGGGCCGGGAGGATGAAAATCCCACTCCCGACCATCGCCCCGATGCTGATCGCACAGAC
>CAZRLK010000073.1:0-22473 GCA_964600555.1 uncultured Bradymonadales bacterium | reverse complement strand
TCTCCAGGTTCTGGCCAATGGAACCGCTGCGAAGGCTCTAATGCGATAGCCTTGGGCCTCGCCCCGCTCACTCCGAGAAGGCCTCGAGGTTCGATTCGATGGTCTCGATCAACTTCTCGTCGCCGGCCTCTCTGGCCAGCGGCAGGGCCTGGTCGAGTGCCTCGCGCGCCTCCTCCTCCTCGCCGAGTTTGTTTTTCGCCCGGGCCAGGGCGCTCAGCGACCAGGCCCGGGTGGCCGTATCCCCGATCGCTTCGGCTTCGTCGGCGACCTTCGGCAACTGCTTGGCCACCGACTCCCAGTTCTCCCGCCTGAGCTCCACCTGGGCGTACTGCGAGCGAAGCTGCACGAGCGTCGTCGACAACGCCTCATCGTCCGTCCCGGCCAGCCGCTCGACGCCCTTCCGGAACGCTTTCGCCGCCGCCTCCCGGTCGCCGGCCTCCTGGTGCATCGCCCCGAGCCGAAGCTGCACGTCGCCGAGCATCGCCCGGTCCGACGAATCGCCGGCGGCGAACATCTCTCCCGCCTTCTCGAGCTGCTCGATCCCCTCCTCGCGGTGCCCGGCGCGAGCCGCCGCGTTCCCCAGCGCGTAGCGGGTCGACGCGACCATGCCCTCCGGCGGCGAGTCCGCCTCTTGCAGCTCCTCCAGCGCCTCCCGGCACCGGTAGTGAGCCCCGTCGCTCTCGAGTTTCATCTCCACCTGGCAGAGATTCGCCAGAATCTCCCGGGTGCGCGAAGGCTCGCGAAGTTCGGGATGCACCTTGTCTTGGAGCATCTCCCGTACAGCGAGAAACTGGTCGCGCGCCTTCTCCAGCGCACCCGTCGACTGCGCCAGGCGGCCCCGAGAGGCGTGCACCTGCGCGGCGATCTTCGGCATCCCGAGCTGCTCGAACCTCGCCGCCGCCTGCCGGCACTGCTCGTCGACCGAGGCGTCGCCGGTCGAGCCGCCGAGATCGCACAGCGCCGCCCTCGCTTTGGCAATGAGTTGCGGACTGCCGGTCGCCTTCGCCACCTTCAACGCCCGATCGTAGTAGCTGCGCGACTTTTCGAACGCTCCGCGGTGCTGCGCGTCGTTGCCGAGCAACCCCAGCACGTCGAAGATCGCCGGCTTGCTGCCCATCGACTCGAACTTCTCGAGCAACCCCTGGAGCTTGCCGCGAGCCACCTTCCACTCGCCGTTCTCCTGCAGGAGGCGCGCCTGCAACATCCGGTTGCGCGCCTTTGCCGGCACACTCCCCGCCTCGTCGTATTTCGCCCCCGCCCGGTCGAGCAGATCGAACGCTCGGCCGCGCTGGCCGCCGTCGGCATACAACTCCGCGGTCTTCGCCAGCGACAGCCCCGCCGTCAGCGGCGATCCGACCGCCTCCAGGCGCTGGAGGGCCCGCTCGTAGTCCTCCTCCGAACCGACGTCTTTGCCCTGGAGTTTGCGCACCAGGCGCCGGTTCAACTTGCAGAGCGGCCCGAAGACCGGATCGTCCTGCTCGGCCGCCAACGTCACGCACGTCTCGAGCGTCTGCTCCGCCTCGCCGATCCGCCCCTGACTGGCCTGGGTGTGGCCGAGCGTCAATAAAAGCCGCCCGACTGCCCCGTGCAACTCCTGTTGTTTGGCCAGCTCGAGGGCTTCGCCGATGAACTTGCTGGCCGCGTCGTACTGACCCTGCTCCCACAGGAGGGTACTGCGGCCGAGCGCGGCCTCGACTCGACGCGCCGACTGTTCCGGCGCCGCCCGGTAAGCCTTTTCGTACGCCTCGAGCGCCTCGTTCCATTTCCCGGCGTGATACGCTTCGTCGGCGCGGTCGAGATGGCGGTCGACCTGCTCGTCTTGTTGCTCGGAGTCGTCCGCTCCCTCCTCCTGGGCGACGAGCGGCGATGCCGCCAGACACGCGCCGATTACGGCGACGAACATCAGGAGTGCAGATAGGGGCGACGAGCTGGACAAACGCGGCGAGATCGTCGTCATGGTCGAGGCTCAAAGCGAGGGTCGTGGTTGGCGCGCACCAGAGGGTAGCAGGCTAGAGCGAGTGCCCCAAGGCCGCGGCGCTCCCGGTCCCGGTGCGCCGCACCGGAGCGTCCCGCCGGGTGCGGTAATTTGTACCAGCGTCGTCGGCTCGTCCGTATGAATCCAGTGGCGAACCGGAGCCGGCTCTTTTATACTGGTGTCGTCCTTTTCGACATCCGGAGGAACATCGCAATGAGAACATCCTACGGCGCACTTCTCGCGGGACTCGCATTCGTCGTCGGAGGCTGTGGAGATCCCGCTGGGTCGATCTGTGAGACCGATGCGGACTGTCCCGACGGTGAGATCTGTCGGAGTGGCGAGTGTGTCGATCCCAGCTGGATCCACGCACCGGGCGTCGACGCCGGAGGGGATGCCTCCTCCCCCGGTGGCGAGGCGACCCTCGAGGCCCCGGCGGCCGTGATCTACGAGCAGGCCGGCGAAACGAAGACCGTCGAGTTGCGCAACTCCGGGAGCGCGCCGGTCACCATCCAGGGGATCGAGGTCGACGGGTCCCCCTTTTCGGTCACCGCTCGTGCGGGCGGCGGCGAACCCGATGAGCCGACCCGCCTCGAGCCCGGGGAGTCGTCGACCATTCGGGTGCAATTTACGCCCTCCGAACTCACTACCTACGAAGGGACACTGACGATCGAGTCCGATGCCGAGGATGCACCGACCCGCGTCGACCTGCTGGCCGATGCGAGTGGCTGTCTGGACGTCACCCCCGCCGAGACTCTCTCGTTCGAAGTCGATTCGCCGGGCGCGGAGATGACCCAGATCGTCGAGATCACGAACTGCATGGAGGAGTCGGGAGACGCCGTCGCGATCAGCGCCAGTTTCGACGACGATCACGGCGGCATGTACTCGTTCGCGGAGACCGACTCCCTTCAGCTTCGGCCCGGCGAGACGCGCGAACTGCCGGTTACCTTCGCCCCCGGCGGGCGCACGGAGAGTTTCGAGACCGACCTGCGGCTCGAGACCGACCTTCCCGGACAGGGAGCGGTGACCCTCGAACTTCAGGGTGAGGTCTCGGTGGAGTGTCCGACGCCTCGGATCGACCCGAGCGCCGTCGAGGGGGACGAGGAGATTGAAGGAGGAACGGTTGCTCCGTCGACGCGCATCGAACTCGACGGGACGGCGAGCGAGGCGTCGGGCGAGAACATCTCCTACGAGTGGTCGATCGTGGAGCGACCCGTCCGAACCGGGGCCGAACTCTCTCCGGACACCACCTCGCCGACTGCGGAGATCGAGCTGGATGCCGCGGGGACGTGGAAATTCGGCCTCCAGGTTCACGGCGAAAACGAGATACCGAGTTCCGCCTGCGAACCTGCGAGGACCCAGATCCGAGTCATTCCCGACGAAGAGATCTACATCGAACTCACCTGGTACGTCCCGGACGCCGAGGAGGACGAGCGACTCTCGGGCCCCGATCTCGACCTGCACTACCTCCACCCGAACGCCTCGAACTGGTACGAGGCGCCCTGGGATATCTACTGGGACAACACGGAGGCCAGCTGGCCGAACGGTGGTGATCCCAACCTCACCACCGACTTCGGGCAACCCCCCGGTCCCGAGACGATCGTCCACTCGAATCCGGGTAGCAACACATACAGGGTCGGCGTCTACAACTTCGACCACCCCTCGGATGTCGGTCCGGCCGAGGCGACACTCCGCATATTTCTGGACGGCGAACTCGCCCGGAGCTTCGAGCGGACCTTCGAAAGCCGATACGAATTCTGGAAAGCCGCCGACGTAGAATGGCCCAGCGGCAACGTCTACGTTCGGGACGAAATGCACGAGGATTTCCCCCCGCGCGCTCACTGACCGCTCGAGGGACCTCGACGATCGGGCCGCGCGATGCCGGTCGCCTCGCTCCAGCCGCACGCGAGCGGCAACCGTCCCGCGGACCGTCGACAGGCAGTCAGGGAGCAAATTGACGCTGTGGCGCGGCATCGGTTACGATGTGGACATAATGTTGCGGCAAATCAGTTCTCCGTTCGGGAGCCATTCATGAACCCGCCGCCCGGTTGGTGGAAGTTTCGGCGGTTCTTCGCCGCGCTCGTCGCCACCACGGTCGTCGGCGGGCTGACGGGCAGCTGTTCGGGTGAGCCCGACTCGCAGTTCGATCCCGCCTCGCCGGGCAAAGGTCCCGGCCAACTGGCGGGCAACGGGGAGCCGCTCAACGACCTCCCGTTCGAGGGGGGTGAAGACGAGATCCCGGAGCCGAGAGAGGTCGACCCGCCCGACGGTTCGGCGCCCCCGGATTGTGGCAGCGAGTGTCGCGACTTTTGTGAAAATCAGAATTTCTCCAACCCCGTCCACCGGGGACTTTGTCCCAGTCTCTGGGGAGTCGGTCTGAGCCACAGCTCCGTCGACCGGGTCGAGGCATGTCGGCGGGTATACGCCGACATGATCGGGCGCTTCCCGACACGCGAGGAGGTCGAGACGTGCACGGACCGACCGTGGGCGGAGACGGTCACCGAGCTGCTCGACTCCGAGCAATTCGTACTGGTCAATCAACGCTGGTGGGCGGACAAGCTGCTGTATAACAACGAGGCGGTCAGCATCCTGCGTATCTTCGACGCCGATAAACTGGTCGGCAAGATGTACGAGGGGCGAATCCCGTACGACCAGTTCGCCGCGATCATCAGTGCGCATCCCGTCATGACCCGCCGGTACGCCAACGCCGGCGATCGGGCCGAGGCGGTCTTCGAGCTGTTGATGGGGCGTCCGCCGCTGGGCAACGAGCGCAGCGACCTGAGCCGCCTGTACACCCTCTGGGACAACGGCTACTACGACCATCCCGAACTCGAGATGCGTCTCCCCGACGCCTTCATCGACTTCGAGTGCGTCACCGAACAGGGAGAGGTCGACGACGAGTCGAAGGGGGAGTGTACGAGCATCCTGTGGGGCTACAACGAACTGGTGCTGACACCGGATCTACGCGCCGAGGGAGATGCCGGCGACAAACGGATGTGGAGCGGTCAGTTGCGCGGCGAAGAAT
The DNA here is from genome assembly GCA_964600555.1 of uncultured Bradymonadales bacterium. GTDB lineage: Bacteria > Myxococcota_A > Bradymonadia > Bradymonadales > Bradymonadaceae > CAJXPB01. The sequence goes on along the minus strand of CAZRLK010000073.1, from coordinate 17,476 downwards.
GGGAGCGACTGCAGCTTCCCGGCGAGATTCTGTCGAGACAGCGCACCTTCTGGGAGCACGCCGTCGACGAGGTCCTTGAGCAGTATCTCGGCTACCAGCTCGGCCGCCAGGTCCCGACGGTGCGAGACGAATTGGTCGAGTATTTTCTCAAAAACGACGGGGATCTCCGGAGCCTCCACTATGCGGTCGCCACGTCGATCCCGTATCGGCAGTCGGCGTTCGGGGAGGCCCCCTCGTCGTATCGATGGACCTGGGGGCCACTCAAACAGGTTCACGCCGAGACCTGGATCGATACGATCAAGAAGGTGACGGGCCACGATCTGGGCCGCTGTGACCACCGGCTGCCGGAACCGAGCGAGTTCGAGCGGTCGGATTCGCTGGCGGCCCTGGCCCTGCTCGAGAACTCCCGATGGCAGGTCGACGAGGAGGGCGAGATCCGGGAAGATTACCGGGAGCTGGCGCGAGCGCTCGGGGGATGTCCCCGCAACGAGGTCGGCGGACGATTCAAGATCATTTCGATCCTCACGACCGCCCAACAACTGAATTTCGTCAACGAAGTCTGCAATCCCTCCCAGGAGACCGACGGTGGCGTCTCGGCGTCGCAGCTTCTCCCCGAGGCCGTCGGCCGCGAGAAGGCGGTGCGCCCGGAAGTCGCCGAACAGATCGTCCGCTATCAGACCGAGACCTTTTACGGGCGGGAACCGACCAACGACGAGCTGTCGAGTGCGCGGGAGTACGGCGAACAGTGCGCCCAGTCGGTCTGCAATGCCGAGGAATTTGCGCGGCCGACCTGTTTTGCCCTCCTGTCGAGCTCCGAGATGTTGTTTTACTGAGTTGCCCCGGCGAGGTGAGCGATGAGCGACCGGTCCGACGAGGCGAGCGACGTAGTCGAATGCGACGGGGGACCCCAGGAGACCGATCCCGACGACGAGGCTCCCGACCAGGGGAGGCGGACCTTTTTGAAGGGACTCGGCGTGGCGGCGACGGCGGGAGCAGTCGCCCCTCACATCTGGGCCCCGGACGAGGCCTATGGCTCGACGTCGGCACGTGGCGAAGTCGACCATCTGTTGTACATCCGGCTGGCGGGAGGATTTCGGTTTACGACGGCCTTCAACGCCCGGACCGCCGCCGAGTACAACCCGTTCGGCGAGGCGGACGGAGCGGCCGACGGCACGGAGTGGGGAGTCGGGCAGATTCTCGGCGACGCCCCCTGGCTGGAGGGCGACGACGGCGATGCGCTCCGCGAGATGGGCATGGTTCCCGTCCCGGAGATGTCCGATGCGATGGCGGTGATCCCGTGTGTCGACCACGAGCCGTTCGCCGCGCGGGCCGACGGCAATCACGGTACGGGCCTGGAGCGGTTTCACAAGGGACGGGTCGGCACCGCCACGAGCTTTTTTACGATGATCAACTACGGGCTCCGGGAGCGCTTCGAGCAGGCCCGCTCCGAGGGGGAGGTCGCCCTCCCGGCCTTTTCGCTCGGGGACTCCGGGATGGCACGCGGCGCCGGCAAGTACGCCGGCTACCGACCGCCGGTCATCCAGGGCGACGGCTTCGAGGAATTCGGCTTCGACGCCTCTTCGTCGCTGCCGGAATGGGCCCGGCAGATGGCCGGCGACGCCGATCAACGAATGAAGTCCCGGTTGATCGAAGCCGACGAGCGCCGCATCGAAAACTACGTGCAGACCCGCGAGGCGACGGCGACCTACAGCGAAATTTTCAACAGCGAGACGCTCAAAATCGGAAACGGCTCCGACGAAAAGATCGACGGAATCAGCAACGCCGAGCTCGAGCGGATCTTCGGCAACAGCGGAACCGCCCGCCAGGTGAGACTGGCGTTGCGACTGTTTCATTTCGGCACGCCGGCCGTGTACCTCAACCAGGGAAGCTACGATTTGCACTCCGGGGAAAAAGACCGACTGCCCGACATGATCGACGAGTTAAACCGGATTATCAGCGGCCTCAAAGTCGCGCTTCAGACGATGGAACACCCCTCCGGCGGGACGTACTGGAATCGCACGTTGGTCGTCTTCGGCAGTGAATTCGGACGCACGGCGGACGGCGACAAATTCAACTCGGCGCGCGGAAGCGACCACGGCGGCGACCTGGCGACGCGCTGGATGTCGATGCCGTTCATGGGTGGCCCGATCTCGGAGGGGGGCAACGGAGGCCGTTCGTTCGGCGAGACGGACAAAAACGACCTGAGCGCCAAGGGGCAAGTCTATTCGTATCGGTCCGTCCTCAAAACGTTGATGGATACGCTCGGGTGCGACCACAGTGAGTTTTTCCAGGGAGACGAGCCGTTCGATGATTTGTTTGCATGAGAACCGACACGCAGGCCTCGGGCTCGTCGCCGTCTGGATGTTCCTCGCCGTCGGGTGCGGATCGGAGGCGGGCGAATCGGCCGAGGGCGCAATGCAGTTCGAGCCCAACCGTCCCTCCGTCGAGGAGAGTGGCTCCGAGGTCGAACCGTACGAGGGATCGAACGAGCACGTGCTCGAGGCCCAACAACGCCTGCGCACTCCGCTGGATTTGCACCGCAAGGTCATCCAGCGCACCTGCAGCCCGTCGGGAGGGGTCTGCCACAATCGCAAAGAGTATCCGGACCTGCATACCCCGGCGAATTTCTTGTCGACCGTCGGTGCCCCGTGCAACGTCCAACCCGGTGAGCTGGCGTCGGTCTACGATCGCTGCGAGCGGCCCGGCGACCGATTTCGGTTCCGCAACGAATCCTTCAACGAAATCGAGATCGGCTACGTCGAGCGGGTCAAAGGCGAGTACGTCGACTACCAGGAGGAAGACGAGACGCCGGATGCCTCCTCGCCCGGACTGCACGTGCATCTCAACGCGCCGGTCCCACTCGAGACCGAGGATCGTCAGAGCCGGTGGGCGACCGGGCAATTTGTCCGGACCTTTGTCGACGCCGACGAGACGGTCCGCGATCTGGCCTATTTCAACTTTCAGACCCGCTGGTGGATTCTCGGAGACGGCTCGCACCTGATGGCCGAGGTCCGCGACTACCAGAGCGACGAGATCAACGATTTGCTGTCGGTCGGCGTCACCCAGGGGGACCTCAATCGAAACGGGACGTACGGCGCCCGGGAATCGGCCGACAACCCGGTCTCCCTGCTCGAACCCGGTTCCCCGGAAGAGAGCTACCTGATCGCGAGAATGCGGGGCAAAATGGAGGGTGAGCGGATCCCCGGCACTCAGATGCCGCTGGCCAACCAGCCGCTGTCGATCTCCGAGATGCTCGCCCTGTATTGCTTCGTCGAAGGGCTGCCCGAGGATCTCGAGGACCCTCCCGAAGGAACCGCGCCGATCGATTACAAAAACTGCTCGTACAGCGACGATCCCGAGCAGTTGAACCTGCTCGGCGAAGGAGTCAGTTGGACGGGACGGGTCTCGAAGGTGCTCGAGGCCAATTGCGGCGGATGCCACGGCGGGGAGTCGCCGGCAGCGGAGTTCGACATTCTGAGCGACGAGGCGTACGCGAACCTGCTGGCCGACTCGACCCAGAAGCCCGAGATGGCGCGCATCGAACCGGGAAGTCCGGAGGAGAGCTACCTGTGGCTCAAGATCAACGCCCGCCACAACGACGATTACGCCGAGCAGATCGAGGGCGAACCGATGCCGGTCAATCCCGTCGACGGCGAGGGGACGCTCTCCGAAGGGGCACGCTCGGACATCGAGACCTGGATCGAAAACGGAGCAACCGACGATTGACGGGGGGGGAGGCGGGAGGTCGGAATGGCGAAGGTCCGGCGGCGGCGACACCGGGCCTCACGGCGCGGAGCTGTCAACAGCACGAACCGCCGTCGGGCTCGATCGTCTCTGGCAACTCGCGGCCGGCGTTCTCGGACTGGATCCCCCCCAGCTCGCTGCAATCAAACAGACCGAGGTGAGCGAGCGGTTCGCTGACCTGAAAGTGCCCGCCGAACCGAGTCTCACTCAGCATACGCGCCGTATTCCGACACACTCGCCTGGCTTCACCGGCCGGAAATTCGTGGTGGTCGTCGAACACGAATGCAGTCTCGCAATCCGGGATCGTCCCGCGGTAGACCGCGGTCTGCCCGTAATCTTCACATCGATCCTCGAGAGGGAGATTGAACCCGCGGAGAATCTCGGAGTAAAACCGAATCCCCTCGACGACATCGCCGGTCGGCGACGACTGAACGGTCCGCACGTCGGGAAATCCCGCACGGGCCATGATACGACGAAGATCCTGTCGATACGCGGCCCCCGTCAGACACTCGCTCCAGAGCTTTTCGTCCTCCTGCAAATGGGCCGGCACCCGGCGGTCGGCGACGATGTCGGAGATGTAAAATTCGCCGCCCTCGCAGAGTACGCGTGAGATTTCCTCGAAGACCGCCGCTTTGTCGCCGCACAGGTTGATCACGCAGTTGCTGATGACGATGTCGGCAAGGCCGTCGTCCAGCGGGAGCGCTTCGATGTCGCCCTCGAGGAACTCGACGTTGGGCTCCTCGTAGCCGAAACGCTGCATGTGGGGATCGATCTGCGACCGCGCGATCTCGAGTTGCTCGTCGGTCATGTCGACGCCGATGACGCGCCCGTCCGCACCGACCAGCTGCGAGGCGATAAAGCAATCCGCCCCGGCCCCGCAGCCGAGGTCGACGACGGTCCGGCCCTCGAGCAGCGCGGGGATCGGACTGCCGCACCCGTAGCGCCGATCGAGCACTTCATCGTCGAGGGCTTCCAGCAGCTCCGGGTCGTAGTCGTCGACACAGCAGGCGGCGTATTCGAGATCGCCGGTCTGCTGGACGGTCTCGCCGTAATACTCCGAGACGGTCTCTTTGACGTCTTGCATGACAGTGGCGGAAGGTGAGGGGAACAGTGCACGCTCATGGTTACGATCGCCGCCGGTTCGTGTCCACCCCGTCGGTGAAGATACAGGAACCCCATCTAACCCCTCCGGGAGCCCTGAGGCTCCGCCCCGACCGGTGCCTTCCGGACGGGGGGCGACACCGACCGCCGGTCACGCGGTTGCCAACTGACGGCGCCCCCGCCAAAACATCCCCTCGGGCACCGTACACCTCCCGTCATCATACGTTACCGACACGACGACCCCGATCGTTTCGTCGCGACGGTACGGCCCCACCGATACCGGCCGCCTTTGCCACCAACCCGAGCTTTCCTGCACGTCTCCGAACGCCCCCGATCCACTGCCGTTTGTCCGCCCACTCGAAGCCTGCTACACACTCGCCCCACTCTCCGGTTGTCCCCTCACCTGTTCGCTCCCCAACAAGGAGCGAAGTCTCCAGTCTGATGGATCCACAGTTGCTGGTCGTCCTCGTGATCCTCGCCGCCACGGTCGTCCTGATCGTGACCGAGTGGTTTCGGATCGACGTCGTCGCCCTGCTGGCCATGCTCGCGCTCGTCTGGTCCGGAAGCCTCACCCCCCAGGAGGCCCGCTCCGGATTCTCGAGCAACGCCGTACTCGCCATCATCGGCGTCATGATCATGGGCCGAGGGCTGTACCGGGTCGGCGTGACCGAACAGATCGCCAAGTTCATCCTCAGCATCGCCGGCGAGAGCAAGCGGCGCATCCTGTCGACCGTCTCGCTGACCGTCGGCACCATGTCCGGACTGATGCAAAACATCGGAGCCGCGGCGCTGTTCTTGCCGGTGATGATGGGGATCTCGAAACGCGAGAAGATCCCGATCTCGGGGCTGTTGATGCCGATGGGCTTCGCCGCGCTTCTCGGGGGAACGTTGACGATGGTCGGGACGAGCTCTCTGATCGTCCTCAACGACCTGCTCGAAAATCGCGGCTACGAAGCGTTCGGGCTGTTCAGCGTCACCCCGATCGGTCTGGCACTTCTCGGGGCGGGCATCCTGTATTTCGCCCTCCTGGGGGACTCGCTCCTCCCGTCCGAGCCGCCCGAGGAGACGACCGAATCGCCCGGAAAAACCCTGCTCAACGTCTGGGGGCTCTCCGAGAACGTCTCGACGTTTCGCATCCCTGACGACAGCCCGATCATCGGCAATTCCGTCGAGGAATCCGAGATGGGGGCCAACTACAACGTCAATCTCCTGCGGGTCTACGACGGAAACAACGAATACGACATCTGGGCCGACATGCGCTTTAAATCGGGCCAGCGCATCGTCGTCCAGGGACGCGACGAGGACGTCGTCCGGTTCGCCCAGACCTTCGATCTGGCCTTCCAGAAACAACACGAGCGAAGCGGCGACGGCAAGGCGGGTTATCTGGAGGTCGTCATCCCGGCCCGCTCGAATCTCGTCGGCAAATCTCTCCGCGAGGTCGGCCTCCGCGAGACGTACAACGCCCAGGTGGTATTGTTCTTCTCCAACAGCGAGATCATCGAAGAGGGCGTCGCCGATCGGGAGATCCAGGCCGGAGACACGCTCGTCTTACACGGCAAGTGGGAGAACCTGCAGTTTTTCGAAGAGAGTGAAGATTTCATCACCGTCACGCCCTTCGAGTACAAGCCCAAAAAACGCGACAAGGCGTGGCACGCCGTCGCCAGTTTCGCCGGCGCGATCGCGGTCGTGCTCGCCGTCGACCTCTCGATTTCGATGGGGTTTCTGACCGGCGCAGTCGCCATGATCTTGATGGGAGTGATGACCATCGAGGATGCCTACCGGGCGATCGAGTGGAAGGTCATCTTTTTGATCTCCGGGCTGATTCCGATCGGCAAGGCGATGGAAAGCTCCGGGGCCGCCGCCTTTATCGCCGAGGGGTTCGTGGCGGGGGTTCAGGGCGTCCATCCGTTTGTGATCCTGCTCGGCCTGGGTCTCCTGACGACCGTCTTTTCCCTTTTCATGTCGAATGTCGCCGCCACCGTCTTGATGGTGCCGCTGGTGCTGGAGCTGACCGGCATCGGCGGACTCGACTCACAGGTGCTGGTCCTGCAGGTCGGGATCTGTGCCGCCAACTCGTTCATCCTGCCGACCCACCACGTCAACGCGTTGCTGATGACGCCCGGCGGCTATCGCGTGCCGGACTACCTGAAAGCCGGGAGCCTCCTGTCGGTGCTGTTCATCGCCGTCTCCTCGACGATGCTGTACTTCTTTTACACCTGACCTCCGCCTCGCGCCCGGAGCCGGCAGCTTCGCTATTCGAGGAGGTCGCCGACGGCCCGGACGAACGACTGCTCGTCGGCGGCCGGGGAGTCGGCCCCGGAAGGAGCAGCCAGTTGCTCGCGCGAGGAATGTTCCCACTCGACCAGCCGGGTCTCTCCCGGGTCGATCCGTTCCAGGAGGATGTACCGGAGATCCGCCTCCGGTTCGGGCGGGCGGCCCTCGGCGCTGTCGGAGGGTCGGTCGTCTTCCTCCAGGCCGGCCGCCCGTGGACCTTCCTGGCCGGCCTCCTCCCGCAGTCCCGGCCGCAGTTCGCCGTCCGGCGGACGGACGCACAGAGCCGCAAAATGAACTTCCTCGGGATGTTCGGGCGGGGGAAACGAGACGACCGCCAGGTACCAGTCGCCGGTCTCGGAGGGGCTGACGTAACTCGAGGCCTCCAGCCCATCGGCAGCGAGGCGCTCGGCGTCGTCGAGCGTCCGGCCGAAGTTCTGCCAGGCGTCGACGACCGGTGCGGCCGACCGGGCCCGGGCGATCGCGGCGACGATCGTCTCCGGGAGGCGCTCGAAACTGCGTCGAAGCCAGGCGTGGGCGAATCCCCAGTGGTGTGGGCGGGCGGAGGCGGGAATGCCGGACACGATCCGAGAGGGACTCGAGAAGTCGAGTGGATTCGAACAGACAAACAAAAAGGGAGGGCAAAACGCCCTCCCTCGGAGCATACGATCGACGAGAGGCTCAGTCATCCTCCCGCCGATGCGAATCGGTCAGTTGCCGTTGCCGCCATCCCCGGTGTTCGGGTTGGTGCAGACGGCCTCGGCGTCGTCGGTGTTCTCGAGGTCGAGTACGACCCGGCATTCGGCGTCGTTCTCGCAGCCGACGAACTCGCAGCGGCCATTGCTGTTGCAGATGTTGAAGTACCCGTCCGTCCCCTGATTGCACTCGGCGTCGTTCTGGCACGGAAGCAGGCATTCCCCGTCGCTGCAGGTGGCGGTTCCATCTTCGAGATACAGGACGCACTCGCGGTCGCTGGTGCAGCCGGTCTCGACGCACTCGCCCTCTGAGCATTCCTGAAACAGGGGACATTCCTCGTTGACTTCGCACGGCTCCTCGCAGACCCCGGAGCGACACTCGGCGTCGCCGCTGCAATCACTGTCTTCGGCACACTGCACGCACTGACCGTTCTCGCACGTACCGCTCAACCCGCAGTCGTCGTCATCTTGACAGGCCGGCGTCTCCTGGACGCACAGGCGATTTTCGCACTGCATGTTGCACTCGCCGCAGTTGATGTTGTCGAACTGCTCGCAGGCGGGGCTTCCGTCGCCCTGTTCTTCACACTCGTCCTCCAGCATCTGGCACTGCTCGGACAGCTCGCAGCAGTCGTCTCGGTTCTGGCATTCGACGCGTCGACATTCGCTGGCCGACGCCGAGATGTTGTATTCGTTTTTGATGCACCGGTTGTTGACGCAGGCGAGCGACTCCTTGCAGTCGGTGCTCTGCTCGCAGCTTTCGCCGCGCTCCCCGGCGCGCTCGTTGTTCGGAACGATCTCGACCTTGTCGGGTCCGCTGTTGCAGGCGCCGACGGCCACGACCACCACCAAAGCGGTTCCAATCAGCGTCCACAGATTCGAAGGCGATGGATTTCGCAAAGTAGACGAACGGTTTTTGGTAAACATCTTGACAATCCCTGGTGCAAGAATACTCGAGACACATGTCACCATCGTGCGTAACGTGTGGATTACGCCCCTCGGAGCCGCGAGTCAAGTTATCGTCAAAAATCGCTGATGCGATCGACCAGACCCGGATGGTCGACGAAGGGGTTGCGCGAGGTCTGGACCGCCTGGACTTCGTCGTTGCGGCGACGTTCGGCGGCGTCGACCGGGTCCTGCTGGTGCCACCGCTCGAGGATGCGCTGCTCGCGATCGGAGAGGGGGAGTTCGTACATCGTCGCGACGTAAAACATGGCCCGCGCGACGTTGCCCCGGTGGGATTTGCGCACCTGAAAGACCGGGGTCACCCGCGAGGAGGGGCCGGCCTTCGAGCCGCCGGACGACCAGATCGGAAACACGACACTGCCGTAATGGAAGTTCAGCCGCGCCGCGTTCGCCTCCGGGACGACCGGAAACAGGTGATGCAGATCGGTGCGGGCCCGGGCCGGCAGCCGGGTCAGCTCCCAGGCGTGCTCGATCATCAGCTTGTTGGGCAGGGGCTGGCGAAAATACCGGACCCGCTCGCCGGTGTAGCGGCATTCGGCGCGGCGGCCGTTGCCGTCGATCTCTTTGAACAGCTGCTGGCGAGCCTCCCAGTACGACAACCGCTCGTGGGTCCAGTCCTCCCGGAGGGCCTCTTTCAACTCGTCGTCGCGCAGCCCGGGGTGCGGCTCGTCGCGGTCGTCCGGAGTCGACTCGTAGAGACTGACGAATCCTCCCCAGAACACCAGGGCGGCGAGCAGCGTGGAGGCGAGATACCGGGAATTTCTCGAAAGCATCGCGAGACTCCGGGGAGCGGGGGAGCGAGGACTCCCTTCAAATATAGATCATCTCGGGGCGGGTGAAAGGATCGGGAACGGCGGGCGGCGGGCGTTCGGGGGCTGTCCGAGGCCGGTCTGGGAAAAAGCCGGCCCCTGCCTGTATACTCGCGCCCGCATACCTTTATTTATTTGCACCTGTCCGAGCCGTTCCGGAGCCTGCTGCCAGCCGCCCCCGAACTCTCATGAACTACAGCGCCGACCGCTATCTCGATTTCGACGACGTCGTCACCTTCTGTCAGTCCATCGCCGAGGAGCATCCCGAGTGGGTCGCGCTCGAGCAGGTCGGCGCCTCGCGCGAGGGCCGGCCGTTGTTGCTGGTGACCCTCGGCGCCGCCGAACCCGGCCCCGACGGCGTCGAGCGCGGCGAGCGCCCGGCCGTCTGGCTCGATGCGGGGACGCATGCCGTCGAATGGACCGGCGTCAGTGCCGTCGTCTTCGTCCTCTCGCGATGGCTCGAGCGCCTGGCCGACGGGAACGACGCCTACACCGACTGGTTTCGCCACCACGACGTCCTCGCGATGCCGTGCATCTCGCCGGATGGCTACCAGGCCATCCACGAGGGCGCCCCATTTTTGCGATCGAGCCTCCGCCCCCCGGCCGAGGGCACGGTCCGCAGTGGCCTCGATCCGTGCGACATCGACGGCGACGGCACCGTCCGCATGATGCGCTGGAAAGACCCGGCCGGCTCGTTCGTCGAGGATCCCGACTGGGCCCCGTTTTTGCGCCCCCGCAGACTCGACGACGACCCCGACGAGGCGTATTTCGTGTGCGACGAAGGCGAGTTCATCAACTGGAACGGCGTCGAGTGGACGCGCGCCTCCGCCGAGCACGGCCTCGATCTGAACCGCAATTTTCCGGCCCACTGGGAGCCGTTTTCGATGTTCGGGATGGATTCCGGGGCGTATCCGTTGAGCGAGCCGGAATCGCGCACCGTCGTCGATACCTTCTCCGAGCACCCGCACATCGGCTGCGCGGTGACCATGCACACCTACACCGGCGGCATCCTCACCCAGCCGTATCGCGAGGAGACGCCCCTGGGGGACGGGGACATCGATTTGATGGGGCTTCTGGCCGAGGATCTCGTCGACGGGACCGGCTACGACGTCTACGAGGTCTACCCCGATTTCATGTACGAGGAGGGACGGCCGATCCCGGGCGTCTGGGCCGATACCATCAGCACCGTCTTCGGCGTCCCCGGCTACACCGTCGAGATGTGGGATCCGTTCGGCCACGTCGGCGTCGAAATCGACAATCCGGCGAGTTTCTTTCAGGACCCCGACGAGGAGACGATCCGGGAGTTTCTGCAGGGCTTCGCCGGCGAGGAGGCCCATGTTCAGCCGTGGCGCCCCGTCGAACATCCGCAACTGGGCGAGGTCGAGGTCGGCGGCCTGGAGTATCTGCGGACGATCCGCAACCCGCCGGTCGAACTCCTCGCCGACGAATGCGAGAAGGCCTGGACGATCGCCGAGCGGGCCCGCCGGGCTCTGCCGGAGGTCGGGGCCGAGGTCGACCTCGAACCGCTCGGCGGGGAGACCCACCGGCTGCGGGTCGTGCTCGAAAATCGCGGGTTTTTGCCGACCAGCGGGCTGCAGCGCGGGGAGGCCGTCGCCGAGACGCCGGAGGTTCGCGTCGAACTCGAGGCGGACGAGGGGCTCGAGATCACCGGCCCCGCCCGGCGTCCCCTCGAGCACATGGACGGCTGGGGGAACCTGCGAACCGGCGCCGGCCAGCATCCCTCCTATGCGACCCTCCAGGAGCGCGGCCACCGCACCTGGACGGACTGGCGAGTCACCGGCGAAGGGACCCTCGTGCTCCGCTGGATCGCGGGCCGCGGCGGACGGGGCCGACGGACCGTCCAGGTGACCGCCGAGCCGGAGGCCACCTCCGGGTGAATCCCGTGGGCGTCAGATCACCAGCGAGGCCAGGCCGAGAAAGACGAAAAACCCGAGCACGTCGGTCGCCGTCGTGATGAACACCGTCGCCGAGGTCGCCGGGTCGATCTCGAGCGAGTCCAAAATCAGCGGGATCAACGCCCCGAAAAACCCGGCGATCACCAGGTTGATGATCATCGACACGCCGATCACGAACCCGAGCGTCGGACTCTCGTTGAAGACCGTCGCGATGAAGGCGACCAGCACCCCGTTGATCAACCCGTTGATCGCCCCGGCGACGACCTCGTTGCCGATCACGCGCCCCCCGGCCCGGAGCGAGACCTGATCGAGGGCGATCCCCCGCACCGTCACCGCCATCGTCTGCGTCCCGGCGTTGCCTCCCATCCCGGCGACGATCGGCATGTAGACCGCCAGCAGCGTAAACGCCGCGATCGTCTCCTCGAACAGCCCGACGATCGAGGCAGCGAGAAACGAGGTCGCCAGGTTGATCAACAGCCAGCCGTACCGGCGCCGGACCTTCGCCATCGGCCCGTCCAGCACGCTCTCCTCCTCGGAGACGCCCGTAAACTCGTAGAGCGTCTCGCCGGCCTGCTCGTCGATCGCCCGAAGCAGATCGTCGGCGTGGATGACCCCCAGGATCTCGCCGTGCTCGTCGAGCACCGCCAGCCGGCGGTTCGGGTGGGTGCGAAACACCTCCAGGACCTGCTCGTCGGGCGCATCGAACCGCACCGACGGCGCCTCCCTCACGTGATCGTCGACCCGTGCCCCCTCGCCGTCCGCATCCCCCGCCATCCGGAGGGTATGCCCCGGCAACTCCCCGGCCAGCCCCTCCTCGTCGACCACGTAGATCGTCGGGAACCGCCCCGTCCGCTCGTCGTGGCGGCGCACCCGCTCGGCGACCTCCTCGAAGCTCGCTTCCCGATCGACCGTCACGTAATCGAGGTCCATCATCCCGGCGGCGCTCTCCGGGTCGAAATCGAGCAGATACTCGACCTTCTCGCGCCGCGCCTCGCTCAGCTCCCGGACGACCTCCTCGCGAACCCCCTCGTCGACCAGCCCCAGCACGTCGGCCGCCTCGTCGGGGTCGAGCCGGCGGACGAATCCCTCGAGCTGCTCGCGCGCCATGTCGCCCAGCACCGCCCGCCGGACCGTCTCGGGCAGCGCAAAAAAGACCCGGCGCTGGCGGCGGCCGGGCAACTCCCCGAACCGCTCGGCCGGCGAGTCGGCCACCGCGATCGACTGCTGGATCTGTTCACGGGATGCGACGTCGGACAATCTCTCCTCCTCGGCTCGCGACGCGTCGCCGCGCATTGTGACGAAACGCGGGCGAATCCGAAAGCTCGGCGCCGGCGGAGGGTCAGTCGATCGAGACCTGAATTTCGTAGTCGTAATACGGGGAGGGATTCGAAGCGAGGCCGACCACCAGATACACCGTCTGGCCGACGGGCGCGTCGTAGGTCAGCGCCCCGGGGAGCGGCTGGCCGAAGGTATTGAGCGGGCCGGCCAGCGTCTGGCAGGTATTGAGCTCGCCGCAGCCGCCGGTCGTCAGATACATCACCCCGGCGTTGGTGTGGACCTGGTGCGCCCCCGTCTCGTAGTCGACGGTCAACGTCTCGTTGGCCTGCAGGTCGATCTCGTAGATGTCGTCGATGTTCGGGCGGGTCGTCTCGTCGAACGTGCAGTTGCCGAAATCGCCGAAGCCGGTCGGGATGGCCAGCCCGCCGGTGAAGGTCCGCCCGACGACGTCGCCGTCCTCGAGCGGGATCGGGTCGGCGCAGACCTCCCCGCTCGCCGGATCGCAGCTCCCGGCGGTACAGCTCCCGTCGCAGTCGACCGACTCCTCGAGTCCGGCGCTCGAGCAGTACGTCAACGCGTCGCCGTCGCATCCGAGCCCGGTGTGGGGCGTGCACGTCGGCTGGCGGACCTGCACGGTCAGCTCGCCGGTGCCGTACTCGGAGGGGTCGGAGGGGGCGCGCGTGTCGGCGAGGATGTAGTACGTCTGCGAGGCCTCGGCGGGGTAGCGCAGGTCGACCGAACTGCCGACCTCCCGGTGGCCGACGCACGTCGCATCGGGCGCCTCGCAGTCGGTGACGATCGCCAGCGAGCTCGGCTGCTGGGGCTCCCACCCGGCGTCGATGATCTCGCCGGCCGCCGCGTCGACCTTCGCGACGACCTCCCGGCCGTCGCCGCCGTACAGGCTGGCCCCCGGGCAACTCGTCGGATCGACCCGGTAGTTCGCCTCGTGTTGGCTCAGATCGACGGCGTAGGTGTGGGCGTTGCCGTCGCGCGGCACGTCGATCGCGTCGGCGCAGACATCGCCGCTCGGGTCGCCGCACCGGCCGCCGCTGCACCCGCCGTCACAGGCGTACGGCTCCCACAGCCCCGGCGCCCGGCAGTACTCGAGCTGCTGGCTGCCCGCACACCGCGGCGACGCACTCGCCGGATCGCACGGCCGGGGACGAACCCGCGCCGACAGATCGACGCTCCTGGCGCCCATCGCGTCGGGGGCCTTCGCGACCACGTAATGCCTCCCGTCGCTCTCCGACACGTACTCGAGTCTGTCGGACCCCGAGCGGAGGCGCCGGGGCGGCACGCAGTGGACGGTCGCATTCCCCGCCTGACATCCCGAGGTGACGTACACCTCCGGGGCGACCACCGAATCCCACGTCACCTCGAGCAATTCGTTGCGCTCGAGGTCGACGGCGAACATCGCGTCTCCCCCCTCCTCGTGCCAGGTCTCCCGGGTGCACCGGTTCGGAGAGACGTCGAGATCGTTGCTCATCTCCCGGAGATCGAAGGTGTATTCGTGGAAGCTCCCGTCGTCGGGGATCTCGACCGCCTGCCCGCAGCTCTCGCCGCGGCAGGCCTTCGAGGTGCACCCGAGCTCACAGTGTTCGCTACGGGTCCACTCCGTCGCCGAGTTCTCGCAGCGCTCGACGTGCCCGTCCGGCCCGCACTGCCGCTCGCCCGGCGTGCAGACGACCTCCCGGAAGCTCGGCTCGAGCTCGACCCGGGCGCCCGGCTCGTCCGCCGGCGGCTCGACGACGAGATAGCGCGTCCGGGGGTCCCCGGAGCGGTTCGCGTGCTGGAGGAGCACCGGGCCCTCGTCGCCGTCTCCCTGCGCCCCGGTCGCACACGTATCGTCGACGTCGGGGCACTCCCGGGCCAGGTACAGCCGGCCGCCGAGTTCGCCGCCATCGAAGGTCGCTTCGACCCGAAAGCCCGTCTCGGGAGGAATCTCGACCCGGTAGACCCTCTCGGCCGCCCCCTCGCTTCGCCCGACCGCCCCGTCGCAGTCGGCCGGGTCGATCCGATAGTCGTCGGTGAACTGCCCGAACGTAAACTCCCGGCTTCCGGCCGCCTCCGGCGAGATCGTCTCGGCGTCGTGACACAGATCGCCGGGGAGGCGCCGACACCGCCCCGTCGCCGGCTCGCAGCCCTCGTCGCACAACACGCTGCGATACACCCGCCCCTCGTCGCGGCACACCCGCGCCGTCTCCCCGCGCTCGCAGTACGTACTCCCCGGCGCGCAGGTCGTCTCGAGTTGCTCGACCGTCAGCTCGAACCGCCCCGCCGCCGAGGTCCCGGCGGCCGTCTGGACGACGAGATAGTAGGTCCCTTCCGCGAGCACGAGACTCATCGTCTCGGCGTCCCCGGCGCCGGTCTCGTCGACACACCGACGCTCGCTCGCTCGCTGGGTACACCGCTCCCGGAGGCTCATCGTCAGATCGGCCTCCCCGTCCGTCGGCAGATCGGAGCCGGCCTCCCTCGGCTCCAGATCGAAGCGCACCTTCCGGGGCCGGTCGATCTCGACGGCATAGATCTTCTCGCGGCCCGGATTGTCGTACGAGCTGCACGAGGAGTCGATGCGACTGCCGCCCGCCTCGAAGGTCGTGCCGGTGGTGCGCCCGTCGAGATCGAGCCGCTCGGGCTGCTCGCATGCCGCCAGCGACTCCTCCGACAGAAACTCCACCGACAGATCGTACATCACTCCCGGCGCGCGCATCCCGTCGGCCGCCCCGACGCCGATCGTGTAGCTCCCGTGCTCGATCGCCCCGACCTGCGTCGTCACCCGCACCCTCCCCTCTCCGCCGAGCGACTCCGTGCTTTCGTCCGCGATCTGGCTCCCCTCCGGCCCCTCCAGCTCGACCGACAGCCCGCCCAGCCCGCGATCCGCCTCGAGGATCGTCGCCTCGACCACCAGCTCCCCGCGCTGCCCCGTCCCGAACAACTCCCCCGTCTCGGCGGTGTACACGTCGCGATCGTCGGGACAGAGACTCGCGCGCAGGCCAAAATCGTCGGTCACCGACTCGAACGACGTCGCCTCCTCAGGCGAGTCGTTCGGCTCGAAGGCGTCCGCCCGGCACTCCCCGGCCGCCCGACACTCCCGCCTCGCGCAGCGGCGCCCCTCCCGGCAGTCGAACGACGTCTCGCACTCGTCGGGCTCCGCGCAGGAGGCCTCCAGATCGTCGGCCTCGTACTCGCAGCGCTGGTTGGCCGGACAGCCCCCCTCGCCGCCGGCGTCCCCGCAGGCCGAGGCCTCGAGCCGACACGTCCCGTCGACACACCAGTGATCCTCGGTGCACTCGCTGGCGGCCCGGCAGCTTTCGGCGTTCTCGCACCGGCCGCTTCGCGGGTCGCAGACCCCGCCGTCCGGGCACGCGACGTCGCGCTCGGCACACAGGTCGGGCCGGCAGCGATCGCGGCTGCTGCAGTAGTTGCCGGCCAGACACCGCGCATCTTCGCCGGCGCAATCCGGGGCGTCGACGCATCGGCCGAACTCCCGGCTGCAGACCCCGCGCTCGCAGGTCTGCACCTCGCAAAAGCGCGACTCCCGCACACAGGTCCCCTCCCCGTCGTCTTCGTCGAACGCACAGTGGCTGTCGGGCAGACACCCTTCGTTGTTCGCACACGCCTGCGGGTTGCGACACACCCCCTGCTCGCAGACGCCCGCCTCGCACTCGTCGTCCCCTTCGCAGCTCGTCGCCGGCTCGCAGACCCCCGCCTCGGTGCACCGATCGCCGGCCCGACACTCCTCGTCGCGCCGACAACGCTTCTCCCCGTCGCACGTCCCCATCTCCGGCACACAGGTGCCGACCTCGCAGGTGACGCCCTCGCACGGCGCCGGCGTCCCGCGCTCGCTCCCACCGCAGCCAGCGAGCGCGAGCCCGGCGGCGACGATCAGCCAGGCTGCCCGGAGGCCCCCGGCTCGTCTCTGTGCGTCATCTGCATCATCCGTCTCGATCCCCGACATCTCGACCGCCCCGTGTACGCATTCACTCGTGATCGATCGTGAGCCCGAAGCGTATCGATTCGCGTGCCGGGTGACAAACGCTCGGCCCCCCGAATCTGCCCGCTCCCCCGACCGGATGTCGGACGTCCTCGGGCTCTCGACGGTCCGGGAACAACGACGGCGAACCGCGAAGGACGCAAAGCACGCAAAGGGGGCCTCGGACCCGCGACAGGACTCGCTCGATCGAGGCACCGGACCGGGAGACATCGTCTCCCGGGAGGTCGCCGCTTTCGGACGCAGATGAAAAGCCGAACTGCAGGCTTTTCACTGCGCTCCGGTTGCGGCGACCCGGGCGGCGACGCCGCCGTCCGGTGCCGCCGGTAGCCGGAGGTGCGCCGGCGTCGTTCTTGGCGTCTTGGCGTCTTCGCGTCTTGGCGTAGGAGACCGTACGCGCCGGGACCCGCTGCGAACCAGCAGTCCCCCCCCACCTGCTCCCACGGGAGCTGCCCCCCGGCTCGCCGAAAGCTCGAGTCGACATGCTTCGCGCCGTGCGCGAGGTGACGACGCGAACGGGCCCACCGGCTTCGGGCCGCGCCACGGGTGGCGGCTCGAACGAAAAAGCCGGCTTCGGGCCGCGCCTCCGGTGGCAGTTTCAACGGTGCAACACCGTTCGCGCCGCGCCTCGGGTGAC
The DNA here is from genome assembly GCA_964600555.1 of uncultured Bradymonadales bacterium. GTDB lineage: Bacteria > Myxococcota_A > Bradymonadia > Bradymonadales > Bradymonadaceae > CAJXPB01. The sequence continues at coordinate 71 of CAZRLK010000073.1, read as the reverse complement.
AGTTTCAACGGTGCAACACCGTTCAGGCTGCGCCTCGGTTTTCATTTTCAACGGTGCAACACCTTCGATTT
>CAZRLK010000072.1:0-22505 GCA_964600555.1 uncultured Bradymonadales bacterium | reverse complement strand
CGGACCGTCGGTAGCTCGATGAGAGCCGGACCGCCGGTAGCTCGATGAGAGCCGGACCGCCGGTAGCTCGATGAGAGCCGGACCGCCGGTAGCTCGATGAGAGCCGGACCGTCGGTAGCTCGATGAGAGCCGGACCGCCGGTAGCTCGATGAGAGCCGGGTCGTCGGTGCCTCGATGAAAGTGGGGTGGCCGAGGCTCGCCACAGTGAGTCGACGAGAGTGATCATTCGAACCGGAAAGGAGTGAACGATGAAGACCTCGACCGAGAAGCTATTCGCCATCGGACTCGCCGCGGCGTTCGCGCTGGTCAGCTCGGCGGTCGTCGTCGGGATCGTGCTGCAGTACACGTATTTCGACGAAGCGAGGGGCGGGGCCGGCTCGCAGGCGTCGCAGACCGTCTCGTCTCGCGGAGGGCCGCAACATCTGCCCGCGATGTCCCGGCAACGGGGGTCGGGCGGGGAGTCGGCCGACTCGAACGCCGGGGAGACGCCCGAAGTCGTCGGCGATTTCCCGGACGAGGGGCCGCGGATGGTCGCCCGCGGGCCGGGCGACCAGCGGGTCGTCTTGCCGATGGTCGAGACCGACTACGCGATCGACGTCAGGGGGGACCTGGCGACGGTGACCGTCGAGCAGACCTTCGAGAACCCGAGCGAGGTGCCGCTCGATGCGCAGTATCAACTCCCGATGGCCGAAGACGCCGCCGTCTACGAGATGATCATGCGGGTCGGCGACCGGCGCATCCGCGGCGAGGTCCAGGAAAAACAGGAGGCGCGCGAGACGTACGAGGAGGCGAAAAACGACGGGAAGGCGGCGGCCCTGCTCGAGCAGCAGCGGGAGAATCTCTTTACCCAGCGGCTCGCCAACGTGATGCCGGAGACGCCAGTCGAGGTGACGATTCGGTACGTCGAGAACATCGAAAAGGTCGACGGCCGCTACCAGATGGTCGTCCCGCTGGTGGTCGGACCGCGCTATGAACCCGGCGACATGTCCGACAACGAGCTGATCGACGGGGAGAGCGAGGGGGCGGAGGGCGATTCGGTCGACCTGCCTGCGGTCTCGGAGCTCGAGGCGCCGGAGACGATCGACCCGGATCGCGTCTCGATCGAGGCGCGCATCGACGGCGGCGTGCCCGTCGCGGGGGTCGACAGCGCGTCCCACGCGCTCGCTACCTCGAAGCTCGACCCGCGCACCCGCCGCGTCGAGCTGGAGGAGGGGCGCACGATCGGCAACCGGCATTTCGTGCTCGGCTACGAGCTGGAGGGACGGTCGACGCAGGCGGGCGTGCTGACACACTGGAACGAAAAGCTCGAGCGTGGCTATTTCAGTCTGCTCGTCGAGCCACCCGCGCGCCCGAAAAAAGAACAGATCGCGTCGCGCGAGATGGTCTTTTTGCTCGACACCTCGGGGTCGATGCAGGGAGCGCCGATGGAGGCGGCGCGCACCTACATGCGGGAGACGCTGCGCAACCTGCGGCCGGGCGATGCCTTCCGGATCGTCGAGTTCGACGGGGAGACCGGGGCGATGAGTCGGGAGCCGCTCGCGGCGACCGAGGAGAACGTCGAGCGGGGCATCTCGTACGTCGATCGGCTGCACGGCGGCGGCGGAACCGAGATGGTGCCGGGGCTGGAGGCGGCGCTCGGACCGCAGGAGCCCGACGAGCGGGTGCGGATGGTGACGATGCTCAGCGACGGGTACGTCGGCAACGAATACGAGGTGATCGAGACGGTGCGCCGGGAGATCGGCGACAGCCGGCTGTTCGTGCTGGGCGTCGGGGCCGGGGTGAACCGGTTTGCGCTCGAGGAGATGGCGGAGGTCGGCCGGGGGTTTACGCGGACGATCGGGCGGGGGGCCGGGGAAGCCTCGAGCGAGCAGATACGGGAGGCGGCTTCGGAGGTCGCCGACAGGCTCGAGACCCCGGTGCTGACCGACATTTCGGTCGACTGGGGCGAGCTGGAGGCGCGCGAGACGACGCCCGAGCGGGTGCCGGACCTGTTCGGTGGCGATTCGGTCCGGATCATGGGGCGGTACGACGAACCGGGCGACTACGAGATCGCGGTTCGGGGGCGGGCCGGCAGCGAGGAGGTCGAGATCCCGCTCGAGTTCGAATTGCCCGGCGAGCCGACCGCCGGGCGCGGGGTGGAGCTGACGTGGGCCCGAAGTCGCATCGAGGATTACATGCACCGGCTGACGACGCCCGACGATCTGCGCACGGGGACGCTCGGCGACGAGGGGCTTCGAGACCGGGTGACGCGGCTCGGGCTCACCCACGATCTGGCGACCAAATGGACGTCGTTCGTCGCCGTCTCCGACAAGGCCGTCAATCCGACCCCGCAGGCAAACGCCGAGGCCGAGGCGCCGGAGCCGCAGGTGGCGAACGTCTCGTCGTCCGGATACGGCGGTCCCTCGAAGGCGACCGGGACGCCGGAGCCGACGGTGCTGGGCTCGCTGCTGATGGCGCTTCTGGCGTGGCTGGGGATCGCACGAAAGACGCGGCGAAGAGGCCGCGGTTCCCTGTAGGGGTCGGCGCCGCATCCGGAGGTCCCACGATCGTGCGGTTGCATCTCGTCGGTCGGCCGACGATAGTGGCGGTCGGATTGATGCAACCGCGTGATTTTCAGCAACCTCGACGGGGCGGGAATGCTCGGGCGGCGCATCGTGCGCGGGGTGGCATCGAACCGTGCTCGAGGCGAGCGTGGGTCGAACTGGAGAGATGGTCGACGGATGAAGCAACTCGGAGAAGCCGCCGGGGTGGAACTCGACTCCGTCCTCGGTGAAGGTCGCCACAGCATCGTGTATCTCGGTGAGCGGGAGGGGGAGCGATATGCCGTCAAATGGCAGAAACCGGTCGACGGGCGGGTCGGTGAACAAACGCGCCGGCGGTTTGCGCGCGAGGCGGGGACGCTCGCTCGGTTGCGTCATCCCTCGCTGCCGACGGTCTGGAGCGTAGGTGACTGCGAGGGGCGTCCGTACCTGGTGATGGACTTCGTGGCGGGGCAGCCACTGGACCGCGTCTTCGAGCAGACGGAACTGACGGCCTCGCAGGTGGCGCGCATCGGGATCGGCCTGGCCCGGGGGCTCGAGGCGCTGCACCGGGCGGGGCTGGTGCATCGGGACGTCAAGCCGGCGAATGCGGTCTGGGACGGCGAGCGGGTGCGGCTCGTGGACTTCGGGCTGGTCGGCGACCCGGCCCCCCGGTTCGCCGACGGAGCGGACGAAAGGGAGGACGAGATCGTCGGGACGCTGGCCTACGCCGCACCGGAGCAGCTCCGTGTCGTCAAGCGGCCGGTCGACGAACGCTCCGATCTGTTCGGCCTCGGCGCGGTGCTGTACACCGCCTGTGCCGGCCGGGCGCCGTACGAGCGCGCGGATATCGAGGGGCTGATGCGGGCGCATGCGACGGAAGGAGCGCCGTCGGTGGCCGAGCACCTGCCCGAGGAGTGGGCCCCGCTGGCGGAGGTGATCGACCGTCTGTTGGCGAAGGCCCCCGAGGATCGATTCGCCTCGGCGACGGTCGTGGTGCGCGCCCTCTCGGAGGCGGTTCGGCGAAGCTCTGGGGCGTCGGTGGCGGAGTCGCTCGACGAGCCCCCGGGCGGCGAGGATCTGAGACGCCGGCTGAACCTCAGCGGCCGCCGCCAGGAGTTCCGCGAGCTGTGCGAGCAGTGGCGGAGGTTTCGACGCATCGAGGGCGGGGCGATGGCGGTCGTAAAAGGGGGGTGGCGAATGGGACAGTCGGCGATACTCGAGGAGCTTGTCGACGAGATCGAGGGCGAGGCGAGTTCGATGCTGCGCCTGGGGGGGAGCGGGGAGGACCCGCGGCCGCTGTCGGGGGTGCGCCGATTGCTCGAGGATTTTCTGCGAACGAGCCCGCGGGGAGGTGTCGTCGAGCGACGCCTCGAGCTGCTGGGGAGCGTGCTCGATCAGATGTCCGCCTCGGCGGAGGTCCGGAGGTTGATCGGAGACGTCGTCGGCTCCGGGGAGGCGGGAGGGGGCTCGACCGGCGGGGCGTTGAGTGGCCGGCAGTTCGTCGGAGAACTCGCCCGGCTGCTCGGCCGTCTGGCGGGTCGGCGGGCCCCGGCGCTCGTGGTCGTCGACGAGGTCGAGCGACTGGAGGCGACCTCGCGGCGGGTCGTCCGGCGGCTGTCGCAACTGCTCGATCAGTTCGACGTCATGCTCGTCGTCGCCGGGAGCGCCGGGAGGGGGAGCGGCGGAGAGTTGCTCGAGCAGTTGCGGGACGGCATCGAGCTGTACGACGGTGGCGCCGGGGGCGAGGGCAGCGAAGGGAGCGTTCGGGCGATCGAGTTGGAGCTGACGCCCTTCGACGGCGAGCAGGTCGGAGAATTCGTCGCGACCTATCTCGGAGCGTCGGTCGACGACGAGGCGTTCGTCGAGCAGCTTCGCGCCACGACAGCGGGGCGGCCGGTGGCGCTCGAGCAACTGTTGGACTCGATGATCGAGCGGGGCGTGGTGCGGCCGGACTGGGAGGGCTGGATCGTCGATCACGAGCGGCTCGGGCGCCTCGAGATGCCAGACGACGCCGAGCGGGTGATCGTCGATCGGCTGGAGCGGCTTGCGGACGAGGTGCGCGCGGTCTGCACCGTCGCCGCCGTCTGGGGCGGGCGGTTTCGGCGCGCCCCGCTCGCGGCGGTGACCGGCTGGGGCGAGCAGGTTCTCGACGAGTTGCTGGAGGCGGCGGTCCGGGAGGATTTGGTGGTCGCCGAGCACGGGAAGGGGGCGGCGAGGTATCGATTTGTTCACCGAGCGTTGCGCGAGCGGCTGCTCGAAGAGGCCGAGGTGTCGACTCTGCGGCGTTGTCACCAGGCGTACGCCGAGTGGCTTGACGAGCAGGGCGGCTGGTCGTTTCGCATGGCGCGCCACTACGCCGAGGGGGACTGCGCGCGGCCCGAGCGATGCGCCGAGGTGTGCCTGCGGGCGGCGCGTCGGGCGGCCTCGGAGTTTGCGGCGGAGCAGACGCTGGTATTCACCCGGGCGGTGGAGGAGGCGGTCGAGCGGATGGGTGGCACGTTGCCGGCGATCGCCGAGTATCTGCACGGGTGGGCGCTGGCGCAGACGGAGCGGATCGACGAGGCGATCACCCACCTCGAGCGGGCGATCCGTCTCGCCGAGACGCCGGCCGAACGAGCCCGCTACCAGCTCACCTCGACGACGATCGAGCTGAGCCGCATGCAGTTCGAGCGCGTCGACGGGGCGATGCGCCGGACGTTCGCATGGCTGGACGAGCCGGTGCCGGAGTCGGCGACCGGAAGGGTCGCGAGCCTCGTCTGGTTTCTGTGTGTGGTCTGTTGGCTCGAACTGTTCGGGGGATGCTCGGCGTCGGCGGCCGAGGAGCGAGCGAGGCTCGAGCGGGCGAGTCGGGCGTACGACATGCTCGGGACTGCGGCGGTCTTCCGGGACGAGTCCCTGCTGGCACTGTACGCCGAATTTGGCCGAATGGCGACGGCGCTGCGGATAGGACCCTCGCCGCAGTTGGTGCGGGCGTACGGCTCGTCGGCGACGGTCGCCGCGCTGGCGGAGCGCTTCGAGCGGGCGCGCCGGCAACTCGATCGGGGGTGGGCCGTCGTCGAGACGATCGACGATCCGTATGCCGAGACGCGCCTCGAGCTAGTCGAGACCTGGGTGGCGCACATCGAGGGCGATCCGGTCGAGGCGGCCGAGGGGGCGGAGGCGATCCTCCGTGGCCGGGCCGACCAACTGCCGCTGTTCGAACGATCACTCGCGATCGAGGAGGTCGCGGTCAACTACGCGATGCGCGGGCACTCGGAGAAGGTCCTGGAGTGGTTTCGCAGGTGGCGGGTGACCCAGGAAGGGGAAGGGAGCGAGCCGGTGCCGTCGACGATGTACTCGACGGGTGTGTACCACGCCCGACTGTGTGGGGAGCCGGCCCTCGCCGAGCAACTGCGGTCTCGCAGCGAGCGGGGATTCGAGGCGGACGGGGCGCCGTTTTTCTGGAGGTCGCACTGGGGGGTGGTCGCGATGGACGAGGTGGCGAAGCGAGGCGAGCCGGAGGCGGTCGAACGCGCGCTCGAGAAACGTCTCGCGTACGGGGACGAGCCGGCGAGGGAGACGTTCTGGGGGAAGACCTTCTACATCTATGCCGTCTACGCCCGACGCTACCTGTTGGATCGGGCACCGGCCTTTGAGCGCGACGAGCGACTGGAGGATTATCGCCGGGCGGTCGACCGCCTACAGCGCGCGGCCGGGGACCATCCGAGTTTTCGGACGCACGCCCTGGCGGCGCGGGGGGATCTGCGGTATCGGCGTGGGGAGGAGCGGCTCGCCGAGGTGACGCTCGGGCGGGCCGACGAGCAGGCCCGGGCGATCGACAATCACTGGGTGCGCTACGAGGTGGCGAAAGTCCGGGCCGAGCGGGCCGCCGAACGGGGAGACGAGGCGCGGTCGAAGAGCCGGGCCGGCGAGGCCGTTCGTCACGCACGGCGCGCCGGCTGGTCACTCCCGATCCGTCGGCTCCACGAGCGGTTCGACCTGACCGGCGGGGATCGGTCCGGTCCCCGGCACAGCGGTGGAACGGGGTTCGGCTCCGGTTCCGACACACCCGCCCACCAGATCGAGCTGTCACGCAAGCTCGACGCGCTGCTCGAAGTCAGCATGGCGACCAGCTCGATTGTGGACCCGGAGGAGGTGACGCGGGTAGTCGTCGACTCGGCGATGCGGGTGCTCGGAGCGGAGCGGGGACTGTTGTTTCTGGCCGATTCGGCTCCGGTTCGACGACTTCCCGAGATGCAGCCGGCGGTGGTGCGAGTCGCCGGGGAGGAGGCCGACGAGAGCGACGCCGGCGCGTCGCCGACCTTCAGCCGAACGGTCCTCGAGCAGGTCGTCTCCCGACGTGAAGCCGTCGTCGTTCGAAGCACCGAGGAGGGCGAGCGGCTGGGGGCGGAGAGCCTCGTGACGAGCGGTGTCCGGAGCGTGATCGCGGCGCCGCTGTTTTTCGAGCGGGAGCTGGTCGGGGTGATCTATCTCGACAATCGGCTCGCCGAAGCGGTCTTCGAGGCCGGCGACGTCGAGGTGCTGGAGGCGATCGCGCATCACATTCCGGTCGCTCTCGAGACGGCGCGATCGGCGCAGCTTCAGGTCGAAGTGGCGACCGAAAAGCAGCGCCGGGCGGATGCCGAGCGGATGCGTCGGTTCGCCGAGGACGTCAACGGCATGCTCGAGGTCGGCGAGATCCTGGCGCGGCTTCTGGCGGAGATGCGCGATGTGCTTTTCGTCGAGCGGGGCTGGGGGCTGTGTCCCGAGGGGGGAGAGCTGCGGATCGAGGCGCGCCTCCGGGAGGGAAACGTCGAGCAGGTCGACCCGAAGGCGGAGCGGGCACAGCGCCTGACGCCGGGGCCGCTGGTGCAGGAGGTGCTCGACGGGCAGGGGCTTCGGGTGATCTCGGAGGTGGGGAACGAGGTGCGGCGCTCGGAGTCGCTGGTCGACGACGCCGATCGGGCCTGGCTGGTGGCGGCGCTCGCTTCCGGCGACGAGACGGTCGGGGCGGTGACCGTCGGTGCGAACCGTCCGGAGGCGTTCGACGAGACGGACGTCGAGCAGGTGCGCGCACTTTGCGGGCAGGCGGGCGTCGCGATCGAAAAGACGATCCTTGCGACCGTCGATGCCCTGACCGGCGCGTACAACCGCCGCCGGTTTTTCGAGCTGGCCTCCCGAGAGTTCTCCCGGGCTCGCCGCCACGGGACACCTCTGGCGGCGCTGCTGGTCGATCTCGACGAGTTCAAGGCCGTCAACGACACCCACGGCCACGCCTGCGGCGACGAGGTCCTCGCCGAGGTCGCCGAGCGCCTCGAGGGGGAATTGCGCCACTCCGATTTGTTCGGACGCTACGGGGGCGAGGAGTTCGCGGTGGTGCTCCCGCAGACGGGGCTCGCCGAGGCCGCCCGGCGGGTCGCCGAGCGTCTGCGCCGAGGCGTGGCCGCCGAGCCGATCGAGGCGGAGGAGGAACGGATCGAGATGACGGTCAGCCTCGGCGCCGCCGCCCTCGCTCCCGGCGACGAACGGATCCACGACCTCCTCGGGCGCGCCGACGAGGCGCTGTATGCCGCCAAGGAAGCGGGGAAGGACTGCGTGCGTGCGATCGAGGTTCCTGCGGCCAGCGGCTGAGGTGCAGGCACGGCCCACCCCTCGACGCGTCGCTCACGAAGCGGGTCGGCCGCGGTTTTGGAGGTTGGAGATCGCCGCGTGACTTGCCGCGGGAAGCCCTGCAGGCGGGGTCCGTTGAACGGGTCTTCCGGTTGGCTACCTTCGATGCCGTGTCGACGATGCAGGCGACTCGCTCCCCCCGTGTGGCACGGAGGTTCGACGATGGCGACGATGTCCGACGAGACGCAGCTGCTGGAACGGCTCTACAACGAGGTGTGGAACGAAGGGCGGCTCGAGCTGGTGGGCGAGCTTGTGCCCGACGAATACCTCCTCGACGAGCCGAACTTCGAGCCGGAGGTCCGCGGTCCGGAGGGACTCGAGCGGGTGATCGCGGCCTTTCGCCAGGCGTTTCCGGATCTCGAGATGGTCGTCGATCACCGGGTTTCCGGTCACCACGACATCGTCGACGGGCTGACCATCCACGGAACCCACGAAGGGGCGTTGATGGGCGTCCCGGCGACGGGCCGCGAGGTGGCGGTACGCGCGACCGTCTTCCATCGCTTCCGGGACCACGAGCTGATCGAGGACTACGCGACGGTCGACTTTTTCGGGTTGATGCGCCAGCTCGGCGTGATCGATACGAAGGTGCAGGTGGGATGAACCCGGTTGGCCGCGGGGGCGGCCCGACGTCGCTTGCGGCGCGGGTGGTCCGCCGTTTTGGAAGTGGGATGTCGCCCCGTGGCTTGCCACGGGGGAACCCCGAAACCGCGGCAAGCCACCGGGAAGACTAAAAGGTCGCCAGGTAGTTTTCGAGCTCCCACTCGGTGACGACCGGCTTGTAGTCGTTCCACTCGGTGCGTTTGGCCTCGAGAAACTTCTCGGCGACGTGATCGCCGAGGGCGTCGAGGATGACCTCGTCTTGTTCGAGGGCGTCGAGGGCGCGGCCGAGGTTCGGCGGGAGCGTCTCGATGCCGTAATCGCGGCGTTTTTGCTCGTCGAATTCGTAGATGTTCTCGCGGACCGGATCGGGGGCCTCGAGGTCGCGCTCGATGCCGTCGAGTCCGGCACGAAGCATCACCGCGAGCGCGAGATAGGGATTGCACGACGGGTCCGGGGAGCGAAGCTCCATACGGGCGCCCTCCGGGGTGCGGGTCGCCGGGATGCGCACCAGCGCCGAGCGGTTGACGTCACTCCAGGCGACATAGATCGGCGCCTCGTAGCCGGGCACGAGCCGTTTGTAGGAATTGACCGTCGGGTTGGTGATCGCCGAGATGGCGGGGGCGTGCTCGAGGACACCGGCGAGAAATGACAGGGCGGTGTCCGAGAGCTGAAACTCGGCCTCGCCGTCGTAAAAGACGTTTTCGCCGTCCCGGAAAAGCGACAGGTGGGTGTGCATGCCGCTGCCGTTGATGTTGGCGATCGGCTTGGGCATGAACGTCGCGTGCACGCCGTTGAGTTCGGCGACGGCCCGGACGACGGACTTGAAGGTGGCGATGTTGTCGGCGGTCGTCAGGCCGTCGGCGTACTTGAAATCGATCTCGTGCTGACCGGCGGCGACCTCGTGGTGGCTGGCTTCGACCTCGAAGTCCATCCGGCCGAGGGTGTGGATGATCTCGCGGCGGATGTCCATCGCAAGATCCTTGGGCGCCATGTCGAAATACCCGCCGGCATCGTGGGTCTCGGTCGTCGGCCGCCCCTTGTCGTCGCGCTGAAAGATGAAAAATTCGGGTTCGGGGCCGGCGTTGAACGAATAACCCATTTGTTCGGCTTTACCGAGCGCGCGTTTCAACACGTACCGCGGGTCGCCGTCGAACGGTTCCCCGGTCGTCTCGGTGACGTCGCAGATGAACCGGGCAACTCCCGATCCCTCTTCGCCGCGACGCCAGGGCAACACTGAGAACGTCTCCAGGTCCGGCGCCAGGCGCATGTCACTTTCCTGGATGCGGACGTACCCGTCGATGCTCGAGCCGTCGAACCAGATCCCCTCCTCGATGGCCTTGTCGATCTGGGTCGCCGGGATCGAGACGTTTTTGACGATCCCGAGAATGTCGGTGAATTGCAGGCGGACGAAATCAATCTCTTCGTCGGCGATGCGATCGGTGATCTGCGATCGAGTGGTCATCAGGTCTACCTCGCGGGTTCGATGAACGTGATAGGGTCGTCGGCTGGCAAGATGGCGTTCCCCCGCGGAACCTGCGTACTGCCGAGGGCGCCGTCCGTAAAGGTGAGCAAGTGACATGCCAGGTCGCCAGAGATCTCGGCTTCTCGGAGAGCGAGCCCGGAGTTGCAGATAGGAGGCGCGGGCGGCGGTGTGCGCGATCGGAAGGGATCTTACATGAATGTGGGATCTCGGGTTGTAAGCTACAAAAATGTAGGATAGGGCGGCGGCGTCGGGTCGGCTCCGGGGAATTGGGGCGCCGGTCGGCGCACCTCGTGTGCGAATCCTACATTTTTGTGACCCCGTCGACGCGGCCGCCGACGCTCCGTCCATGAGAGGGAGTCGGTTGCCGACACCCCATGGTCTTCGTGGTTTTTCGGCCGTTCGCCGTGCGTTTCGTCGTTTTTCGCTCGTCCCGGACGGTCGAGGGGTCGGCCGGGGGCATGAGATTCTCTGCATTCCGAGATACCCGCCATGCAGGAAGTTCAACGACGTGCCGACGATGACCAGCCCGCTCCGCCGCCGGAGTATCTGTCGTTGTTGTACGAGATCGGACGGGCGCTCGACGAAACGGTCAACCTGAAGGAGGTTCTCGAGCCGGTCGTCCGGGCGCTGGTCGAGCGCACGCCGATGCGACGTGCGTCGCTGACGCTGTTGCACCGCGAAGCGCGCCAGATTGTGACCAAAGAGGCGTTCGGCTACTCGGAGACCGAGCGAGCGCGGGGGCGCTACCGGATCGGCGAAGGAGTGACCGGACGGGTCGTCAAGACGGGCGAGGCGGCGGTGATTCCGAAGATCTCGGAGGCGGCGGAGTTTCTATTTCGCAAGAAAACGCGCGAGGAGTTCGCCGGCGACGAGCTGTCGTTCATCTGCGTGCCGATCAAGCTGCGGACCGACGTGGTCGGGACGTTGAGCGCGCAGCGCCGGTTCGGGCCCGAGGTGGCGCTCGAGGCGGAGCGGCGATTGATGTCGGTGATCGCCTCGCTGGTCGCCCAGGCGGTACGCCACCGCCAGAAGCTCGAGGAGAGCAAGGAGCGCGACGGAGAGCGGGGCGTCGGCGTCCCCCGCCGTCGTCGGGACCAGTTCCGCCCGGAGGGGATGGTCGGCAACTCGAAGGCGATGCTCGAGATCTTCGAGTTGATGGGGCAGGTCGCCGACAGCGACACGACGGTGCTGGTGCGCGGGGAGAGTGGGACCGGCAAGGAGTTGATCGCCGACTCCCTGCATCGCAACAGCGAGCGGGCCGGCGGGCCGCTGGTGAAGGTCAACTGCGGGGCCCTCCCGGAGAATCTGGTCGAAAGCGAGCTGTTCGGCCACGAGAAGGGAGCGTTCACCGGGGCGGAGCAGAGGCGCAAGGGACGATTCGAGTTGGCCGATGGTGGGACGATCTTTTTGGACGAGGTCGGCGACGTGCCGCCGCCGCTGCAGGTGAAGCTACTTCGGGTGCTCGAGGAGGGAACCTTCGAGCGGGTCGGCGGTTCGCAGACCCGCAAGGTCGACGTGCGGGTACTGGCGGCGACGAACCGGAATCTCGAGCAGATGCTCGAGTCCGGCGAGTTTCGCGACGACCTGTACTACCGGCTGAACGTCTTTCCGATCCGCGTGCCGCCCCTGCGCGAGCGCAAGAGCGACGTGCTCCTTCTGGCCGACCATTTTGTCGAAAAGTACGCCGAGGCCAACGACAAGGACGTGCAGCGCATCTCGACGCCGGCGCTCGACATGCTGCACGCCTATCACTGGCCGGGCAACGTCCGGGAGCTGGAAAACTGCATCGAACGGGCAGTGCTGCTGAGTACCGACGGGGTCATCCACGGGCACCACCTGCCGCCGAGTCTCCAGACCGCCGAGGCGACCGGCACCGAGTTCGAGGGCGACCTGCAGTCGGCGCTCGACAGTCTCGAGCGCGAATTGGTGATCGATGCGCTGAAATCGACGCGCGGCAATCAGGCGGCCGCCGCTCGCAGGCTCGGGGTCACCGAGCGGGTGATGCGGCTGCGCGTCGACAAGTACGACATCGATCCGGACCGGTTCAAAACATCGTGACGGTCCGGCGTGCGGGCTGCACGAGAAGGCCTCGACTGCGTCGTTCGAAGCTGGGCTGGATTCCCCGTGCTCCCGCGATCATGTGCTCCGGGGGCCGCAGCTCCGACCGATGCGATGCACCGGCGGGAGGTTCGCATCGGACGGGGAAGATGTTAACGAGGACCGCTCGAGACAGTCGAAACGTCGGTTCGAGAGGAGGGAACGATGAGGCGTGTCGCATCGCGATTGTCGATTCAGGCCGTAGCGTTGGCGTCGCTGACCGTGGCGATTGCGGGAGCGTCGTGTGGCGATTCAACGGACGAGGACTCGGAGGTCGAACCGGATCAGGCGTGTCGAGATGTCGCGGACGCCGTCGCCGAGGCATACGCGAGGTGTCAGGACCGGGACCGCGGCGAGGTGCGTGCCAACTTCATCGACAGCGCCGCCAACGGGGACTGCGACAACGTCATACGGGTGCGGGAGCGGTCGGAACTGTACGACGAGTGCCTTCCATTCTGGCAGGAGCTCGAGTGCGCGGATTTCGAGGAGGAGATCGAGCTTCCGGCCTCGTGCAACGGACAGTTGATTCTTCCCGAACAGTGACGGGTTAGGTCGGTTTGACGGCCTCCGGGATGGGAGTCTCGCCGGTGTATAGCTCGATGGTGTGGCCGACGGTCGAGGCGTCGGCCAGACAGGCGACGACCGCGGCCGCGACGTCGCCGCGGGGAATCTGGCCGCTCTCGTCGGCGGGTTCGTCGATGTGGGCGCGGATGCGGCAGTGCGGATTGTCGTCGGTCAGCATGCCCGGCCGCAGGATGGTCGCCTCGAGTGGGGAGTCGCGCAGGTAGCGGTCGGCGAAGTGCTTGGCGACCAGGTACGGGCGGAGAGGTTCGGGGCCGGCATCCGGGTCGTCGGCGCCCCGCGAGCTGACTAGTACGAACCGCTCGATCCCGCGCTGCACGCAGGCATCGACGGCGCGCTTGGCTCCCCAGAGGTCGACCATCAGTGTCTTTTCGAACGACGTCGAGCCGCCCGAACCGGCGGTGAAGACGACCGCCTCCGCCCCCTCGAGCGCCGACTCGAACTCCCCCTCCAGGTCGCCGAGCCGCGGTTCCGCCCCCGCCTTCTCGACACGCTCGAATTGCTCCGGCTCGCGGACCATCCCGATCGTCTCGTGGCCGGCGTCGACGAGTTGCGGCAGGAGCCGCCGTCCGACGCCGCCGTTTGCTCCGATGACCGTCACCTGCATGGGACCTCCTTTGCGTCCGACGATTCGCTGGGGCGACCCCCCATTACGATAACCACGACCCGGTCTGAACGACAGCGCGTCGGTGCGGACCGAGGCTCATCCCGTATTCTGCATCGCCGCCGCGATGCCGTTGAGGCTCGTGAGGACCGCCTGACCGAGCCTCTCGCGGCGGGGCCCGTCGGCGACGCGCCAGCGTCGCATCAATTCAATCTGGGTCAGGTTGAGGACGTCGGTGTAGGGGTTGCGGACGTCGATGAGGTGGCGAATCGTGGAATTGTGCGCCAGGAGAGTCTCCTCACCGGTGATCGTCGAGAGCGCCTGCCGGGAGCGGTCGTGCTCGGCGGAGATGCGCTCGTGAAACTGGGGGCTTTCGCCGAGCTGCGCGTAGCGTTCGGCGACTTCGAGGCGGGCGCGGGCCATCTCGAGCTGGGCGTTGTCGATCAGGCCGCGGAAAAAATCCCATTCGTCGTACCAGTGCCGCAGCTGCGAGCGGGAGACCTCCCCGGCCTCGAGCGCCTCCAGGACCCCGGTGCCGATCCCGTACCACCCCGGAATCAGGTAGCGCGTCTGGATCCAGCCGAAATTCCACGGGATAGCCCGGAGTTCGTCGAACTCCAGCTCGCCGCCACCCGCCCGGGAGACGGGCCGCGAGGCGATCGGAAGCCGCCGGATGTGCGCGATCGGCGTGACGCTCTGAAACCACTCCCAGAAGCCGGGGGTGTCGATCAGAGCGCGGTACTCGCTCATGGCCCGTTCCCCGATCGCTTCCATCGCCCGGCTGCGCGACGCGGTGTGGCCCGAGCGCCGATCGCCGGCGGCGACCATCGTCGCGTGGACGAGTTGCTCGAGGTGCCGGTGGGCGATCGGCTCGAGCCCGTAGCGAAACGAGATGACCTCTCCCTGTTCGGTGAACCGGATGCGTCCCGAATACGAGACGTCGGGCATGCCGACGATCGCATCGTTGGTCTGCCCACCGCCGCGTCCGACGGTGCCGCCGCGACCGTGAAAAAGCGTGACCAGCACGTCTCGCTCGCGGCCGACGCGTCCGAGGGCCCTCTGGGCTTCGTGCAACGACCAGTTGGCCATCCAGTACCCGCCGTCTTTGGAGCTGTCGGAGTAGCCGAGCATGATCTCCTGGCGACGCTTGCGGCCGTCGAGCTGGGCGGCGTAGGCGGGATCGTCGACGAGTGCTTCGAGAAAGTCGGCCGCCTCGGCCAGGTCGTCGACCGTCTCGAGCAGCGGGACGACGTCGATCGGGGCGTGACCGGCCGCTTCGCCGTCGCGGACCCAGAGGCCGACCTCGCGCGCCAACACCAGAACTTCGAGCAGGTCGCTCACCTCGTGGGTCATGCTCACGATCCAGGTGCGCACCGAGGCCGGGTCGGCGCGCCGGGCGTCCCGGGCGATGGCGAAGACTTCGAGCAACTGCCGGGTCTCGTCGCTCAATTCGATCTGGCCGGTGGGTCGAAGTGGGCGGGGGGTGGCCAGCTCGTCGGCGAGCAGGCGTCGGCGCTCGGCCTCGTCGAGTCGAGGGTAGTTCTCCTCGACGCCCCCGGCAGCCAATAGCTCGGCGACCGCCGCCTCGTGCACCTCGCTGTGCTGGCGGAAGTCGAGACTGGCCAGGTGAAAGCCGAAGGTCTCGACGCGCCTGACGAGATCGTCGAGCCGGCCGCCCGCGGCATCCTCCAGCCCCGCCTCCCGGAGGACCCTCTGGACGAGCCGAAGGTCCGCCTCGAAGTCTTCGCTGCGGTACCGGGGGCGGCCCCCCTCCGGGTCGTCGGCCAGCGCGCCCCGAGCGAGCGCCCGGCGGAGTTTCGCGAGGATCCGGGTGATCTTCCGGCGGAGCGGCTCGTGCTCGAACGCCTCGTCGTGTCGCTCGGCCTCTTCGTTGGAGAGTTCGAGGCGTTCGCTGTCCTCGCGGATCGAGCGGTACAGCCGGTCGGGAAGCTCGATCTGGCGGTCCGAGATGCTCAACTCCCGGCGAAGTGCCTCGAGTTCGTCGATGTATTTGCCGAGCGTCGTATGGCGGTGTTTCTCGAAGGTGCGGCGCGTGACCTCGGGGGTGACGTTGGGGTTGCCGTCGCGGTCGCCGCCGATCCAGGAGACGTAACGAAGTGTCGGGGGGATGTCGGGCGGGGCGTCGAAGCGATCGGTGAAAGCCCGTTCGAGATCATCGGCGATTCTCGGGACGACCTCCCAGACGCTCGATTGCAGAAAGTACAGGCCGAAGTCGACCTCGTCGTCGACCTCCCGGTGTTTCGGGCGGATCTCGTCGGAGGTGAACATCAACTCGACGTCTCGCCGAAGTTGCGCCCGGAGGCGTTCGCGTTCGGCCTCGGTCGACTCGCTCCGGTGCGATTCGGCCAGCGTCCCGGCGATGCGGCGCTGGATGTCGAGCAGGGTGCGTCGGCGCGCCTCGGTCGGGTGAGCGGTGAAGGTCGGCTCGATCCTCAGCCGCTGCAGCAGGTGATCGAAGTCACCGGTCTGCCACCCCTCGCCGGCGAGGTGCTCGACGGCCTCCTCGATCGACTCGGGGCGTGGCTGTCGATCGGTGGCCTGCACGGCACGTTCCCGGTTGATGCGGGCAATTTCGACCTGCTCGGCGACGTTCGCGAGGTGAAAATAGGCGGTGTAGCTGCGGAGCACGCCCTCGAGTTGTTTGAGCGACAGGTCGCCGATGTGCCCGTGAAGTTTTGCCAGGTCCTTGCCGCGGATCGCCTCCGCTCGAAGCGTCTCGACGGTCTCGTAGAGCTCTGGACCTCGGTGTCGGGCGATGTTTTCGCCGAGCAGCCGCCCGAGGCGGTCGACCATCGTGCGCAGCTGTGCGGTCAGCTCTCGTGCACGCTCGTCGGTCGGTTCCATCGTCGCTCCCTCGGTCGGCGGGTACGGGGTGGCGAGTCCGCTCACGGAGTGAAACATATCCGCGCGAGGAGGGGGCTCAGCAGGGGCGCCGCTTCGAGTGGGACGTCGGGAGGTCCGGAGGGGAACGGGCGGAGCGCGAGCCTACTCGAATTCCGCGCAGTCGTCGGCCGGTTGATACACGCCGGCGGCCTGCTGATAGACGAGGCTGGCGCCGAGGTGAGCGACGTATCCGAGGGTGGCGGTGGCGGCGAGGAGCGCGAGGCCAACCGCAATGGCGAGATACCTGCGCCAGGGTTTCAGACGTTCGATGAAAGAGGAGGCGAAATCGACCGCGACGGCGCCGGTGAACGTCCAGGCGACGAGGTACGCGAGCTCTTCGTGGGTCTCGACGACGGTCGGATCGCACAGGCCGCGGACGACCTCGGCGTCGGCCAGACTCCCGGTATACACCGCGATCCAGGCGCTGGCGATCCCGACAAGCAGAGCGAGGCGTCCGGCCGGCTTCAAAAATCCCCATCGGCCCTCTCGATCGACCAGATGGCCGGCGATCCAGGCAGCTGTTCCGCCGATCAACAGGGCGATGGGGAAATGAACGACCAGCGGGTGCAACAGCTCTACCCGCCAGATGCTCGGAAGCTCCCCCATCGGCTCACTCCAGGATCTCGACTTTCATCGGATCGAGGCGCTTGCCGACCTTCTTGACTTCGACCTCGACCTCCTGGCCCTGTTCGAGCGCCGAGAATTCGGCCGGCTCGCCACCCCGGGTCAGCTCGGTCTCTTCGATGAAATAAAGCTCCAGCTCCTTGCCGTCGGCGTCGACGTAGATTTCGTCTTCTTCGGCGTTCACCTCGGTGATCGTGCCGGTGTAGGTGCCGCTGTCGACGACGGCGTGCTCCTCTTCTTCCTGTTCGCCGTCGCCGCCGCCACCCTCCTGATCGCAGCCGACGAGGGCGAATCCGGTGGCGAGGGCGAGGGAGACGACTGCTGCAAAGCGGATGTATCGACGCATGGGCGATGTCCTGTGGATTGGGGGACAACGAGACTCCAGCCGGTGCGCACGCAGCGGCTTCTCCGCCGAGCGGTGCGCCGGGAACTCCTGTGAATATCCGACGATTCGGATCAACGTCAAACTAGAGACGTGAGACGGGCACGATCGACGACCGGCGGGGTCTCCCCGTGAATCGCCCGAGCGAAGATCCGGCGGTTGAGCGGTTGAGTCGTTGAGCTGTCGAGCGGCTGGGGCGTCGAGTGGTCGAACTGTTCGGATGGAACTTCTTGTTCCGGGGGCTGTCTCTGGGGACGTGAGCGAGACAGGAGGCTGTTGAGTGACTCGTGGTCCGCAGGGGCGAGGTCATGGAACGGTTCGAGGTGCATCCGCTGGCAATCGTGGGCGGGATTCTCTGTTTTGTCGTCGGTTCCCATCTGGCGATCTTCTGGTCACACGAGGCCTGGAGCCTATTTGGGGAGTCCGATCCGCCTCGGGAGCGCGAGGAAAATTCCGCCGAGAAAGTACCGGACCAATCGAGCGAGCAGCCAACGCGCGAGTCGTTCGAACGCTCGGGGCCGGCAGTGCCGTTTGAGGAGTCGGTCCGGGAGCCGGAGGAGGCGGACGACGAGTCGCTGGCGCCCGTCTACCGTGAGCTGCCCGAGCGTTGCGGTTCAATTCGGACCGAACAGGACGGCGAAGAGCGGGCGTTCCCGCCAAAAGAGACCGACTACCGGGTCGGCATCCGGGGCGATTTGGCGGCGGTAACCGTCGAGCAGACGTTCGTCAATTCGACCGACTCGACGATCGATGCCGTCTACCAGTTTCCGCTCAATCGCCGGGCCGCCGTCTACGCGATGACCATGCACGTCGGCGAGCGCGTCGTGCGTGCGACGATCGAAAAAGAGCAAGAGGCCCGCGAGGCGTACGAGCGGGCGAATCGCCGGGACAAAAAGGCTGCGTTGTTGTCGCAGGAGCGTCCGAACTGGTTCACTCAGCGCGTCGCAAACCTCGAGGCGGGACAACAGGTGCGTGTGACGCTGCGGTACGTGCATCCGTTGCCGCGCGAAGAGGGGGCGTATCAGTTCGTGGCGCCGACCAGACTCGGAAAGCGGTACGGCGACGGGGCGTCGGCGCGAAACGACTTGGTTTTCGGCGACGGGGAGTCGGAGGCGGTTTCGGCTCCGTCGGAGCGCGGCTCGAAGGTTTCGGTCGAGGTTCGGATCGAGGCGCCGATGCCGGTCCGTCGGATCCGCTCGGCGAGTCACATGCTCCGGCTGCGCAAATACGACGCCGACGACTGGCGCGTCGATCTGGCCAGGGACGGGGAGATGCCCGACGAGCATTTTCGGATGAGCTTCGAGACGAGCGGGGCGGAACCGGAGGTCGGTCTGAATACCTACTGGGACGAGGAGGCGGAGAAGGGCTATTTCAGCCTGCTCATGGAGCCGCCGCGTCGGCCGGATCCCCGCGAGATCTCGAACCGTGAGATCGTCTTCGTGATGGATACCTCCGGGTCGATGCAGGGCGAGCCGATCGCGAAGAGTAAGCGGTTCGTCAAAGCGGCGCTGAGAGAATTGCGACGGGTTCGGGATTCGTTTCGCATCGTCGAGTTCAACAACGCAGCCTCGGAGTTTTCCAGCGAGCCGATCGAGGCGAACGACGAGACGGTCGGCGAGGCGCTCGAGTACGTCGACGAGCTGGCGGCGGGAGGCGGGACGGAGTACGAGCCGGGGCTCGAACGGGCGCTGGGTCCGGCGACGCCGATCGGGGCGGTGCGACTGGTCGTCTTTCTGACCGACGGGAAGATCGGCTACGAATTCGAGGCGCTCCGGGCCCTTCGCGAGAGGGTCGGAGAGGCGCGGCTGTTCGGCATCGGCATCGGGCCATCGGTCAATCGGTATCTGCTCGAGGAGATGGGCCGGATGGGCCGCGGATTTGCACGATTTCTGGGCAAGGATCATCCACGCCGCCCCGAGATGAAAGTCGGCGAGGAAATCGAGTGGATCGTCGATCGCATCGAGGCCCCGATCCTGACCGACCTGCGCGTCGACTGGGGGAGCCTCGAGGTGACGGGTGTCTCGCCGAAGCCGGTGCCGGATCTGTTCGCCGGCGAGTCGGTGCGGGTACACGGGACGTACGCGAACCCCGGTGAGCATACTGTGAAGGTGCATGGAACGATGGGCGCCGACCGTGTAATGCTCCCCGTGACGCGGAAGTTTCCCGGGAGCGAGGGCGACGGAGAGGCCGTCGAGCTGACCTGGGCGCGCCAGAAGATTCGCGAGACCATGCACGATTTGATGGGAGCGAGACTGCGCGACGGGGGTGGGACCTCGCCGGAGGTGTACCGCGAGAGGATCGTCGATCTGGGCCTCGAGCACTCGCTGGTGACGCAGTGGACGTCGTTTGTGGCCGTGGCGGAGTCGGGGGAGATGGAGGATGGAACTGTCGAAGAGCCCGGCGTCAACAAGATGCTCTCGAGCGAGAGTCTCGGGGAGGCGGCCCTCGAGAACGTCTTCGGGTCAGGCAAGGGAGGCAAGGGCTTTTCGAACAAGATGCAGGTGGCGCAGCGCGGTACGTCCAGGAGTCGTATCGGCCGCGGATCCGGCGGGATGGGGCTTCGCGGTTCCGGAGGCGGGGGTGGCGGCGAGGGGTTTGGTCGGGTCCACGGACTCGGGAAGGTAGCGAGTGGAGAG
Source organism: uncultured Bradymonadales bacterium (assembly GCA_964600555.1). Taxonomy (GTDB): domain Bacteria; phylum Myxococcota_A; class Bradymonadia; order Bradymonadales; family Bradymonadaceae; genus CAJXPB01. The sequence continues at coordinate 2,422 of CAZRLK010000072.1, read as the reverse complement.
GACCGAAAAAATGCTGATTCGACTGCCGGCACAACGAGCGGGAATCTCGCCGCAAAGCAGGTGCGTTCGGAGGAGTCGATCGAGAAGGAGCTCGCCGGACACGAGGGAGAGATTCGAAGCTGCTACGAGCAGCGGCGCAAATCGGCCCCCGACCTGGAGGGGAAAATCGTCGTGCGCATCACCGTCCAGCCTTCCGGGACGGTGAGTTCGGTGAACATCGAAAAGTCGACCGTCGACGATACGAAGCTCGAGGAATGTGTACGCACCGAGATTCGCGACATCGAGTTTTCCGAGCGCGCGAACGTCGAAGAGACGGAGCTGTCGCACCCGTACCTGTTCGGGGAGCCGTAGGTCTGCGGGTGACACGCGTGACTTTGCGAACCGAAAGAGATCTGGCAGACTGAACGAGAGAGTCTTTCGATTCCCACCGCGTGACGGGGGTGATAGAAATGGTCAATCCGACTCGTTTGAATCCGTCGACTCGCCGAGTTTGGTTGCCGCTCGTGCTGGTCGTTGTCGTCTCGGCCGCCGGGATCGGTGGTTGTGCGTCGTCGAGCTCCCCAGAGAGCTCGGGGGCGGCCGGCGGAGAGGCGCGACAGTCCGACACGCCGACGCATTACGCCTTTGCCCACCAGTTTTTGCGGATGGTCTTTTACGACGAGCCGGAACTATTCTTGAAGCGCCTCCAGGACTCGGACGCCGAGGAGATCATTCTCGACGGGTGGAAACGGGTCGCCGAGACGACGAGGACCTCGATACATCCCTCGGCGAGTGACTTCGCCGTGCATACTGCCCGCAACGAATCCGCCGAGCAGACGACCTACCTGGCGATCGTCGAGTTCCCGGAACCCCGGCAGGTGACGCATGCGTTCATGGTCGGAATGATCTGCCGCCCGCCGGACGGTACGCTCCGCCCCCAGGAGAGTCCGTGCCGATACTACACCCTCGAGAAGTCGGCGGCCGAACTCCTGGCTGAAGAGGGTGAGGAGGAGCCGGGCCCGGAGACGAGCATGGGCGCCTGGACCGAAAAGCCGGTCAAACACCTCAACTTCCGGGCCGCCCCGCCGGCCGAAGTGCCGGCGTTCCAGAAGGCGGTCGAGGAGCACTTCGAGCGGTACCTCGACGACGAGGAACGCCCGGAGGCCGAGACGCAAATGACCCGACGCCGCTAGGAGACGGCCGGTGGCGGTGGTGATGGCCGCAGTGCCCACGATCGCCCCCATGCCTTCGACGCGGGCTCCGGACGCGATCCCGAGCCCCACAAGCCCGGGAAACTCTGGTGTTGGTGTTCGGTCGGCCCGGCCGAGGATTGTGTAGACTTTACTGCCGTTCGGCGAGGTACAGCCCCCGGCCGCTCAGCCCCTCCTCGTCGTGGCGCACGGCGAATCCCGCTCGCTCGAACGCCTCGACGTACTCGTCGTGGGTGTGCAGGTAAAGCTCGTGGCGGTCGGTAAAGTGGTCGACCTCGCCACCGGTCTCCGCGACCAGCCAGTGAAATTCGAGGACCGCCAACCGTCCGTCGCACTCGGTGACGGCCTGGCGGCACAGCTTGACGTCCTCGCCCCGGTAGGTGGTCATTGCGGTGCGGCCTACGTGGAGGTCGTCGGGGCCGATCCAGGGTTCGAGCACGACGACCCCACCCGGTGCGACGGCGTCATGAAAGTTCCGGAACGTCCGCCGAAGCCCCCTTTCGCCGTGGACGTAGCCGATCGAGGAGAAGAGACACAGCAGGGCGTCGTACGGTTGGTCGACCTCGAAGGCGGTCATGTCGCCGACGGACAGCTCGGTGTCGTCGAGTTTCATCTCGGCCTGCTCGATCATCTGCGGGCTGAGATCGAATCCCGTCGTTCGGTAGGTGTCGTCGAGATGCTCCAGGTAGGTGCCCGTCCCGCAGGCCGCCTCCAGGATTCGCGCTCCCTCACTCAGACCGGTCGTCTCGAGCAGGTCGCGGATCTGTCGAGCCTCGCCAGCGTAATCTTTGCCGTCGTAGATGAGATCGTACAGGTCGGCGCGTTTTCCGAACATCGCATACTTCGGGGGAAGAAGATCGGCCTCGGCGCGCTCTCAACGCCACCAGAGGCCGCATACGATCGCCTGCTCGCGGTCGGGTCACGGCCGGGCCCGTCGGTGTCGGTGCCGACAAACGGTGCGGTCCTCGATCTGGAAACTCGATGGGCGTTACGACCGGGGGGCGTCGAAGCACCTTCGGTCGTCGGTCTCCCCGACAAAGACCGACAATTCGGATGTTGTCGAAGGGGAACCGAGATGTAATCGGGAGCGACTTCGGAAGACCACCTACCGGCACGACGTAGTCGACAGGAATTGATGAAAAGGAACGCAAGTGCCGGAGAAGGGACTCGAACCCTTACGGGCCGCGAGGCCCATCGGATTTTGAATCCGACGCGTCTGCCGATTCCGCCAC
>CAZRLK010000071.1:0-22621 GCA_964600555.1 uncultured Bradymonadales bacterium | reverse complement strand
CACCGCCACAACACGCGCATCGAGATGCCGATCGTCGCCGACGTCGACAACGACACCGACTCGGAGGTGGTCGTCGGGGCGCCGCGCGGGCCGAACACCGGGGTCAGCGTCTGGGCTGACCAGGACGACAACTGGGTGCGCACCCGCCGCATCTGGAATCAGCACGCCTACTCGGTGACGAACGTCGAGGAGGATGGCTCGATCCCGACCCAGCCGAAGCCGAACTGGCGGAACGGTCGGCTCAACAACTTTCGCCAAAACATGCAGCCGGCCGGGGTCTTCGACGCCCCGGACCTGGTCGTCTCGTCTCTGGAGGCCAGCGACGCCAACTGCGTCGGCGAGCGGAGCGTCGAGATCGACGTCGAACTCGGAAACGACGGGGCGCTCGGGGTGCAGCCGGGCGTGGTGGTGCGGCTGACGGCTCACCGCAACGGAATGAGTCGCACCGTCCAGGAGTGGCGCAGCTCGCAGCGGATCTTGCCGGGCCAGCACGAGCTGCTGGAGACGGAGTGGGCGATCCCGGAGGGGTGGCTCGAGGGTGGGTTCGAGTTGCGGGTGCAGGTCGATCCGGACGACGAGGTCAACGAATGCGAGACGGACAACAACGCGGCGACGCTCGACTCCGAGGAGGCGATCGCTCTGGAATCGCCGGATCTCGAGATCACGTCGCTGAGTGCCGATGCTTCGACCTGCTCGAACGACGGGAAGGTCGCCGTCGATTTCACCGTCGAGAACACCGGAAGCGAACCGATCGCCCAGCGTGTACCGGTCGTCGTGCGAGCCGATCACGACGGCGACTCGCACGAGGTGGGAACCTTCCGGACGGCGGCGAATCTGGCGGCGGGGGCGACGGAGTCGTTTTCGGCCGACTGGACCGTCGAGTCCGATTTCGCCGGGGCCGAATTCGATGTCGAAGCCGTCGTCGACCCCGATCAGACGGTCTTCGCCTGCTCGAACCTCAACCGGGCCTCGACGACGGCCGACTGCGAGATCGGTCAGTGAGTCCCGGCGGTCAGTGCACAAGCGCGCACACCAGCAGGGCGGTCGCGGTGGCGACGAGCAACGCGACTACGAGGGGGGTGCGCACGCGGCGCGTCTCGATCGGTGAGTTTGCCGAGGGCGGGGAGGGAGTACGAGAGGCATCCGGCCCCTTCGCCAGCCGCTCGAGCGCCTCGCCGAGATCGGCACACGACGCGAAGCGCTCGTTCGGATCCTTGCGCAGGCAACGCTCGATGACCTCGCCGAGTGGGTCCGGGATTTCGACCTCGTCCGGGAGGCGCCACGGCTCCTCGGAGAGGTGATGGGCGCAGCACTCGCGAAACTCGACGGTCGGGACGGCCGGGCGACCCAGCGCCGCCTCCCAGAGGAGCAGTCCCAGCCCGTAGATGTCGGTCTGGACGGTCAACTCCCGGCCCTGGATTTGTTCCGGGGCGGCGTAGCGGGGCGTGCCGACGAACATCCCCTCGTGGGTGATTCGAAGCGACTCCTCGTCCGGCTCGTCGATGGCCGTGGCGACGCCGAAGTCGAGCAGCTTGACGTGGCGCTCGCCGGTCGGCAGCCGCGCGAGCATGACGTTCGAGGGTTTGAGGTCGCGGTGGAGCACCTCGCTTCGGTGCGCGGCCGATAGGCCGGCGGCGATCTGGCAGCCGATCTCGGCGACGCTCTCCGGCTGCAGCGGCCCCCGCTCGGCGAGGTGGTCGTTGAGAGACTTCCCCTCCAGCCACTCCATCGCCAGATACAGCAATCCCCGCTCGTCCTGGCCGAATTCGTAGATGGTGACGACGTTCGGGTGATTGATCGAACAGGTCAGTCGAGCCTCCTGCGAGAAGCGTTCCAGGGCGCTCGCCTGCACATCCTCGTCGAGTTTCAAAATCTTCAGGGCGACGAGCCGGTCCATCTCGACGTGGCGGCCGCGATAGATCGTGCTGAAACCTCCGCGTGCAACTCCTTTTTCGATGCGATAGGTGCCGTCGATGACCGTCGCCGAGCCGGGGACGGGAGCGTCGTCGTCGCTCATGGGATCGCCTCCCGGCGGTGGTTGCGTCGCGCTCGAGAGGATCGAGCAAGGCGGTCGACGGCGGCCGGAGCACTCGCCTCCGCCAGGCGGGAGAGTCGGTCACTTCTCGACGGTGATCGCGAGGATGAGAATCCCGTCTTCGTAGTCGAGCCCCGCCTGAAAGAAGGTACTTCCCGACGACGCGCGAATCGTCGTCGAGAGTTTGTCGGCGACTTCGATGCCAATCTTGATCAGCCCGTCGGCGATCCCGTGAAACGTCATCTTCAATGTATGATCACCCGCCAAGTCTATCGACTCGGTCTCGTCTTTGTCCAGTTGGGCGGAATCGCGGCCGACCTGCTCGAAGCTCGAATAGCTGCCGAAAACCTTCTCGAGTTTGGCCTTCAGGTCGTCGAGGTTGCTGTCGAAGGAGTCGCCGGATTTGCTGGCCGAGATGGTACGTACGTCGACATCGATCGACTGCGCCGCCGCCGAGGCACCGCCTCCGACGAGGATCGCCCAGGTGGCCAGGGCGAGAAGCATGTGCAGCGAGAACCGCATCATCGGAGGGCGTGGCGTGTGGGCAACGAGCGGGCGGTGAAACGGGCGGTCGGCATCGAGTGAGGGTCGTGTTCGGCGGACGTCAAATCGGTTGTCCCCGGGGGCGGCCGGTGTCGGGGGGCGTCGAGCCCTCCGGGTGGCCGGCGTCTCGGGAGTCGTCGGTCTCGTCGAAACCGGGGGCGGCTGAATCGTCCGAGGAGCCGCCGGACTCCCCTCCCGGGCCGTCGGTGCCCTTGCCGTTGTCGAGCAGCCAGATGACCGTCGAGTCGTCTTCCTCGGAACCAGCAGCGCCCTCGGAGCCGGCGTTGTCGTCGCCGGAGGCGCTGACCTTCTGCATCGGGCTGTCGACGACGACCGACGATCCGTCGCTGTACTGGACGCTGTCGACGATCACGACCGTCTTCTTTTCTTTGACGACGACTTGTTCGTCGTCGAACAGGTCGGGGCCGAAGGCGACTCCGGCGGCGACGGCGAGCAGGGCGGCGGCCGCCGCGCCGATCAGGCCCTGCCGGTAGTCCGGAAACCAGCCTGCGGTGCCTCGATCGGCGGACGGTCTGTCGGTCGGTTCGGCTGCCGTCTCCTCTCGCGGGCCGTCGGTGTGGCCGCCGTCCCGGCGAGAGGTCTGCAGCGAGACGACCTCCGCTCCCTCGTCCGGCCCGTCCTCCTCGGAGGCCAGTCCGTCGATTCGGCGATCGACCGCGGCGCGGATCGAGCCGAGATCGGCCTTGTCGGTGGCGTGGGCGTCGGCGTGTCGGACGGCGTCGCCGAGTTGCTCGAGCGCCTCGACGGTACGCGCCGCCTCGCCCCCCTCGTCGCGCAGCCAGGTTTCGACCAGCCTGCGCCGGCGGTCGGAAAGCTCGCCGTCGACGTAGCGGTGCAACAGCTCGCGGTCCCGGTTCGGCTCGTAGGCCGGCGGGTCGTCGGGATGGTCGGCGTGGGCGAGTTCGGGATCGATCTCGGAGCGCAGCGCGTCGGGATCGGTCGAGCCGGCGGCGGCCTCGTGCGCCGCCCGGGCGGCCTCGCCGAGGCTTCGAAGCCCGTCGAGATACTCCGCGACGTCGTCGCGCCGGTCGGCGAGCCGCTCGACGCTGCGCCGCTCCGGCTCGGTCACTTCCCCGTCGTGATACCGCTCGAGCAGGGGAGCGAGCCGCTCGAGCGACAGCGCCTCCGCCGGCGGGGCCTGGCGGGCGTGCTCGACGATCGTCTCGGTGGCGGAAAGTTCCGCCCGGGCGGGCCGGGCCTGGTCGACGGCCGCGGTCGTGGCCGCACGCACCTGTTCGAGGGCCTCGACGAAGTCCCGGGCGACCCGACGATCGTCGACGAGCTGCCGGGCTCGCTCGGCCTGATCGGCCTCGAGCTCCCCGTCGAACCAGCGCATCAGCAGCTCGCGCTGGTCGTCTGTCAGTGCGTCGCTCGCCATCTCAACGTCTCGTCTCTCGTGGGACCTCGGCTCCAGTCACATCGTAGACGACGAGAGCACGGGAGTTATTCAATTCGCGCCCGCCGGCGCCCGCCGCTGCGGGACACACTCTCGCGCGCCCATCCTCGACGGTCAGTCGATTGCGATGGAATCGTCCAGGTAATCCTCGAGTGCCTCCTGAAAATACTGCCGGGCGTGATACAGCCGACTCATGACCGTGCCCTTCGAGATCTCGAGGACCTCGGCCATCTCCTTGTAGCTCAATCCCTCGACTTCCCGGAGAGTCAAAATCGTGCGGTGCTTGTCCGACAGCGACTCGAGCGCCTCGAGCATCTGCTCGCGCAACTCCTTGCGGTCGAACGCCCGGTCCGGATCGACCCCCAGCGTCGAGGGCGTCAGATGATCGTGGCCCTCGACGTCCTCGTCGCTTTTGATCGAGTCGTCGTAGTCGACCTGCGCCTGGCGGGATTGCTTGCGCAGATAGTCGATCGAGGTGTTGACCGCGATGCGATACAGCCAGGTGTAAAAACTCGAGTTTCGGTTGAAGTCCTCGAGATACCGGAAGACTTTGACGAAGACGTCCTGGGTGACGTCGTGGCTGTCCTGTTCGTCTTTGAGCTTGCCGTAACAGATCGAGTAGACCTTCTCCTGGTAGCGCTCGACCAGGAGCCCGAACGCCTCGCGATCGCCCTCCTGGGCGCGCTCGACGAGTTCGGCGTCGTCGGGTTGTGAGGTCTCCTCTGGCACGGGTCGGCCGTCTCGGGAAAACGACGAGTCGACTGGGGCGACACGTGGCCGCCTCGGCAGACGAAAAGAGCAAGAATCGGGGAAATTTTCAAGGCGTCGGCCGCGAGGCGGGCCGGGCTCGCGAGTGGCTCCCCCCGGCTACGCTTCGTCGACGATCCCGCGTGCGAGCTGCAGGGCGGTCGCCATGATCGTCACCTGGGGGTTGACGCCGGGGGCGGTCGGAAAGACGCTGGCGTCGGTGACGTGCAGGTTGTCGACCCCGTACACCTGGCCGTCGCTCGGACGCACCACGCCTCGATCGGGGTCGGCGCTCATCCGACAGGTCCCGAGCGGATGGCTCGCGTACAGCGTGTAGTCGCTCGGGGCGTTCGACTCCAGGATGGCCGTCCGGACGCGATTGCGGCTCGCCCAGAAGTCGGCTCCGTTGAAGACGGGCTTGACCCGTTTCGCGCCCGCCTCGAAGAACATCTCGGCCAGAAACAACATGCCCCGCCGCAGCTTCTCGCAGTCGGCTCGTTCGAGCACGTAGGTGATGTCGGCCTTCCAGCCGTTCGGTTCGACTCGCCCGTGCGATTCGTCGCGGATGACCGTCCCGCAACCGGCGATGTTGCGGAGGTTGTACAGAAACTCCAGGCCCTCGTGGCCGACCTCGGCGCCGGGGGTATACAGCATCTCGGGCGGGGCCGAGAAGGTCTCGGCGATGATGTCCTCGTCGGTCGGATGGTGCGCAAAATACCCCTGGGTGGCGCCCTCCCAGACGACGACCTCGTGGGGCATCTCGGCGATCATCGAGGCGCCGGGGTGGATGTGCAGATGGCGGCCGAGATGGGGATTGTCGGCCGCGAGGTTCTGGTGCTGCAGCATCATCGGCGTGTAGATGGCGCCGCAGGCGAGGACGACGCGCTCGGCGCGCACCTCGATCTCGGCGACCTCCTCGCCACTCTCGGGGATGCGCATCGTCCCCCGGACGCCGCTCGCGCGCCCGCCGTCGGTCAGGATCTCTTCGACGCGGGTGTCGGCGTACAGTTCGCCGCCGTCGCGCAGCATCGCCGGCAGCCAGTTGACGTCGGCGCTCGCTTTGCCCCCGACCGGACAGCCGGTCTGACAGGCGCCACAGCCGGCACAGCCGGGCATGTTGCGCGGCATGTAGCCGTGCTCGACGTCCATCTGCTGGAACCCGCGCCGGGCGACCTCCGAGTTGCCGCCGGCGACCGACGCGTCGGTGCGGGCGACGCCGATCGCTTCCTCGACCTCCCGGAAGTGCGCCTCCCGTTCGTCGGGCCCCCAGAACTCGACGCCGAACCGCTCGTGCCAGTCGTCGAGGATGCGGTCGGGAGTCCGAAAGCTGATGCCGGAGTTGACCAGCGTCCCGCCCCCGACGCCGCGGCCGCTGGTGACCGGGATCAGCGCATTCCCGGTCGCGACTCGCGCCCCCTTCTCCTGGTACAGGTGCTCGGTCGCCCAGGTGTGGTCGCGGCGAAACGAGCCGACGGGCCAAAACTGCCCTTCCTCGAGGACGATCACCGACAGCCCCGCCTCCGCCAGCGCATACGCCGCACACAGGCCGCCGGGGCCGGAGCCGACCACTGCCACGTCGGCCTCGCGCCGGATCCGCCGATCGCCCCGCTCGGCGGTCGTCTCGGCGGTGTGGAGTCGACGGCCGAGATGCTCGCTTGCGGTGTAGTCGAGGGCCTTCATCCGAGGCCTCCGCACCGAAACTCGATGCCCGCCGCCTCCAGGACCTCCGGGTGGGCGCAGTAACTTCCGGCGAAGATGAGCTTGAGGCTGCGAAACGCCTGGCGGCGCAACATCACCGAGGAGTGGTCCCAGGCTTTCAAAATGGCGATGCGCTCGTCGCGCGGCCGCTCGCAGAAGCGGCGCAATCGCAAGCCGCGGGGGCGTGCCATCTCGTCGATCAGGTGCAACAACAGCCGCATCAGCCGCGAACTCCGAGCATCGATCGCCTCGAGATACCCGTCGAGATGCTCTACGACCCCGACCTCGGCCCCGTTCGGCATGCCCCCCTCGAGATGATCCTCGCCGGGGAACATCGCATCCGCGATCGCGGAGGTGATCTCGCACTCCTCGGTGCTGAGGATCTCGGTGTGCTCGCTGCTCGGCTGGTTCCACCATCCGCTCGCCCGGTAGACCATCGAGCCGAGGCTGGAGGCGACCGCGCCGAATCCCGCCATCTTCAGGAAGCTTCGTCGTCGCATCGGCCGACTCTCCATCGGTGGAATCGCCACTGCCTGCCGAACCTGTCTGAAAAACGTACGGGCGAGCCCCCGACATTCCCAAAAACGACCAGTCGGTTTTTTTAGGCGGGCCCCTCGCCAACCGAAAGTCCGGGAGGATGCGTGGGTCGTCGGGTGGGTCGAGCGCGGATTCGAGGTCGACACCGAGGGGCGTTTATCGTTCGGATGCCGGTCTGCTACAGTGAAGAAGCGAGCTACTCGAGGTCGACGACGGGAGCAGGGATGATTTCGCCGGAGATTTTGAAACGTTCGGCCGCTGCGGGGCTCCTCGGAGCCGCCGTCGCCGGTGGCGTCGTCTGGTCGGTTCCGCACGAGGCCGACGGCGAGTCCGCCGGATCGGGCGACTGGGCGGATCCGGTGCGAGTCAGCTACGATGGCTCGGAGAGCGAGATCCGCGAGCGGCCCGGTGCGATTCGGAGTGGCGAACAACGGTTCGCGTTGCAGCGCGCCCGCAAGAAGTTGCAACTGGCCCGCGAGCGAAGCCTCGAGCAACGCAACCGGACCGCACGCGAGACCCGCGAGAAACTGCAGGCGATCGTGCATCGCCCGGACGGCCAGAGCGAGGCCGAAACCCGACTGCTCGACGTGCAGGTCGACAAGCTCGAGCGGCGCTGATCAGCGAAACTCGACTTCCCTCCCCGTCCCCGCCGCTCCCGGCACTTCGCCGGGTCCCTCCCCGCGGCGACGGTAGACGAGCTCGCCGGCGACGATCGTCGCGACCGGCCACCCCCGAAGCGAGCGTCCCTCCCAGGGCGACCACCCGCACCGCGAGAACTGCCCGTCGGCGGTCACCTCTCGCTGCAATTCGGGATCGACAAGCGTCAGATCCGCGACGTTGCCGGCCCGCAGGCTTCCCCGGTCGGCGAGTCGGTAGATGTCGGCCGGCCGGTGACCCATCCAGTCGACGATCTGGTCGGGGGTGCAGCGCCCGCGGTGGGCGGCATCGAGCATCAGCGGCAGAATCGTCTGCACGCCGGGCAGCCCGCTCGGCGCCTCGCGGTAGCTGCGATCCTTTTGCTCGGGCGTGTGGGGGGCGTGATCGGTCGCCAGGCACTGAATCCGGCCCTCGGCGAGCGCCTCCCACATCGCCTCGCGCTCCTCGGGGGCCCGAATCGGCGGGTTGACCCGGGCGCGGGTCCCGAGTCTCTCGTAGGCGTCGGTATCCAAAAACAGATGGTGCGGGCAGACCTCGCAGGTGATCCGGGCCGGGGAGTCGCGCCGGGCGATCTCGTCGCGCGCCTCGGCGATCGCCTCGAGTTCGGTGCGCGTCGACAGATGCAGGACGTGCAGGCGGCGTTCGTACTCGATCGCCAGCTCGCAGGCGATGCGCACGGCACGCTCGGCGGCCTTCGGATCCCGGATCGTCGAGTGGACCGCCGGATCGTCGCGGTCGCGAAACTGGCGGGCGCGCCGTTCGAGCCGCGGTTGATGCTCGGCGTGCACCGCGATCTGACCCTCCCAGTGGGCGAACACCCGCTCGACGTCCTCGCGCTCGGAGACGAGCAGGTCCCCGGTGCTGGTTCCCATGAAGATCTTCAGCCCCGGGACGCCCTCGATCCGGTCGTACAGCTCGGCGTTGTCGGTCGTCGCGCCGAAAAAAAGCCCGAAATGGCAGTGTGCCTTCTCGGAGGCGATCCGGCGCTTGTCGGCGAGCCGTTCCGGATCGGTCGTCGCGGGCACGGTGTTGGGCATCTCGAAGACCGTCGTGACGCCGCCGGCGACGGCCGCCGCCGAGCCGCTCTCCCAGTCCTCTTTGGCCGGAAAGCCCGGGTCGCGGAAGTGGACGTGCGGGTCGATCAGCCCCGGAAAAAGCCACCGGCCCTCGCCCCGGATCGTCCGCTCCTCCTCGCGCGTGGGTCCGACCCCGCCGAGCTCGACGATCTCGCCGCCGGCGACCCGGCAGTCCCCGTCGACTCTCCCCTCCGGGGTAAACAGCGTGACATCGCGAATGACGATCGGGTCGGCGGCGCGCTCGGGCATGGGGTCCTCGGGCGTCAGTCGATGTTGTCGAACGAACACGGCCGGCCGATCAGATGGCCCTGGCCGTACGGGATGCCGAGCTCGACGACCGTCTCCAGGTCCTCGCGCGTTTCGATGCCCTCGGCGATCAACTCGGCGTCGCTTTTGTCGGCGAGGTCGAGCAGGTAGCTGGCCAGGGCCTTTTTGCGGACGTTCTCGGCGATGCCCCGTGTCAACGACAGGTCCATTTTGATGTATCGCGGTTCGAGTTCGGCCAGCAGCCGCAGGTTCGTCATCCCGGTGCCCATGTCGTCGAGGGCAAACTCGTAGCCGCGCTCGCGCAGCCGGCGAATCGTCGGAAGGATCCGTTCGGCCTCGCTCTGGGAGACGTTCTCGTTGATCTCGAAGATGAGCTGCTCCGGGGCGAGGCCCCCCTCGGTCCATCGCGTGAGCAGGTCGTCGAGCCGGGCGGGAAGGTCGTAGAAGGCGACCGGCAGGCAGTTGACGAAAAGCCGCCGGTCGGGACGGAGGCTCGGGCGGCGGTCGACCGACAGGTGGCGACACAGTTGATCGAGTTCGGGCTGCAGTTCGACCTCGGCAGCCGCCGAAAACAGCGACGTCTCGAGCTCGTCGGCGAAGTTGCTCGTCGGCCGACTCAACGCCTCGAATCCCAGCGTATGCGAGGAGTCGAGATCGACGATCGGCTGGTAGCGCGTCTCGATCTCTTCGTGGGCGATGACGCTGCCGACCAGTTGCTGGGTCTGGCGGACGTGCTCGTGTTGTTTCTGGTGGATGTGGTGGCGAGCCCGGCGGACGGCGCGATAGATCTGGCGTCTCGGGTCGACGGCATGGCGGCCGATGATCAGGGCCGAGCCCGTCTCGACTCGCTCGAGGACGTTCGAGTCGAGGTCGGTGCGTTCGTCGAGCGCCGAGCGGGCCCGTTCGCGGGTTCGGGAGGCGATTTCGGCGAAATCGGGGGCGTCCTCGGCGCGGGGCGGGGTGACGAACACCAGCAGGGTGTCGCCGCCGGGGGCGTCGCGGCAGACGACATCCTCGTGGCGCAGAAGCTCGCCGGACATCCGGCGGGCGGCCTCGCCGAAGGTCTCGAACAAAAGCTCGAAGGTCTCGGCGCCGACGCGGTGTTCCCAACTGTCGAGCAGGCTCGCATCGAAGACCAGCACGCCGACGATCGAGCTTTCGACCACGCGGTCGGCCAATCGGTCGACGATCTCGGAGAGAACCGGCATGTTGGAGGCGTCGTCTCGCACGTCCCGCCTCTGTTAGCGGGGCATAATTCGGTAGTCAACGAGCGATTCGACCAGAGTCGTCGGTTCGCGGCGGTCGAGGCGATAGCGGCGTCGGACCACGCCCTTCGAGGGGGCGAAAAAGCGCGTCAGCCGAGCCGGGCGGTGAAAGGGGATGCGAGCTTCGAGCGGACCGAGTCCGTCGAGGGCGAACGTGCCGAAAAAGCTCCCGCCCGGCACGTCGACGCTGTGCCATTCTCCGTCGACCGAGAAGGTCGACTGCCAGGACTCGTCGCGCGCCAGGGGAAACCGAAAGATCGGCGTCTGGCCTCGCAGGTGGCGCAAAAGCCACTCGAGGTCCTCGACGTGGCGTCGACAGGGCCGCCGGCACAGGTAGATGCGCCGGGGAGTGGCCAGCCAGTATTCGCTCCGCCGGGTCAGGTCGGCGTCGTTGTAGATGAAGCGCAGGTGGACCAGCCGCCGCGCGCCGTACCGCTCGATGCCCTCGACGCGCATCGTCACCCGGGAGGCGTGCAGGGCGTCGGGCAGGTCGGCGGGGCGGTTTTCGTCTCCGGTCGATTCCCGGTCGGGCGCCTTTTCGTCGGCCAGGTGCCGGGCGTAACGCCAGTAGTTGCCGACCTCGAGCGGGAAGGGAAAGGCGTAGCCTCGCAGGAGCGACGGCTTCAGGTGCATGCCGGCCGCCAGAAACGTCTCGAGCCGGGAGCCGACGTCGATCTCGGAGGCGACGCCCAGGCGGGTGGCCTCCTCCGGGTCGTCGGCGCCGGGAGCGGGCGTCCGGAGGATCTTGCGGATCTCGAGGTGAAACTCGACGTCGCTGTCGGCCAGACCGACGACCAGGCGGTTGTTCCAGTGCTGGACGGGCGACTGCTCGTCGCCGTCGACGACGTTGCCCTGGAGGGTGCGCCCGTCGCCGAGCTCGAGGCGCTCGAACGAAAACAGCGACTCGAGTCCGTCGCTCGGGGCCTCGGAGGGTTTGGCGATCTCGAAGGCGCGTCTCGCCTCGCGGGCGGCCGCCTGCTTGTCGTCGAGGTGCCGACGCGCCTTTTCCGGGTCGATCTCGACCAGAGAGGCGTAGGCACCAGGCGGGACGAACAGGTGGTCCCAGTGACGATCGCTCTGTTCGATCAGCGCCCGGTAGATGACGCTTCCCAGTTTCTCCGCCGAGCGCAGTGCCGGGAGACCCTCGCGAGCGGGCTCGTCGAGTTCACCCCACGAGCCCGTCTCGTCCGAGCCCTCCAGAAGCTGGCGCATCAAGCGCCGGTCGCGCACCGCCGCCGCCTCGGGCGAATGATCGGGATCCTCGGTGTAGACCAGAGGGCGCAGGGGCCGGTCTCGCGCCTCGGCCGATCGGTCGGGTTCGGTGGGTTCGGTCGACTCCGCGCACGCCCCCATCCCGACCACCAGCGCCACGGCCATCCATCCCCCGGCCCATCTGAGAAATGCTCGGCTCACGCCCTGGCCCATGTGTTACCTGGCCGTGCCCTGCATGCCCGGATAGGGGGGCACGTCGACGAAGCCTCCGCCGCGGTCGGGAGTGTTCGCTCCCCAGGCCTCGACCAGCGGATTGACCGGCCGACCGTACAACACCCAGAAAAAATACTGGCTCGGGCCGAACTGAATGTCGGTGGCCAGGCGCGACGGCTGTTCGCCCTGCGGTTCTTCGAAGACGTTGAAAAAATCCGAAAACACGCGCGTGCCGAACCCACACTGGCCGTTCGGGACCGGCTCGTCGTTGAGTTTGAGGCCGATGCCGGTGCCGAAGCGATACGAGTTGATCTGGTTGCTGAGCTGGACGATCTCGGCATTGTTCTGGGTCTTCTGGCAGGCGAGGACCTGCTCGGATTTGATGTTTTGCTGCTCGGGATCCTTGTCGGGGTCCCAGCCGATGCAATTCATGTACTGGCGAGTCGGTGCCGGCGCCCGAAACGAACCGGACGAAAAGTCGATTTCGGCCTCGGGAGCCCAGACGAAATTGACGGCGTGCTCGCCGGCGATGACCTCGGTTTTGTCTCCGTCGGTACTGCGGTTGTTTTCGGGGACCATCCCGCAGGTCGGATCCCCTTCGTTGCGGATGTCGAGCACCTGACCACTCTCGGCTTCGGCGAGGAAAAACCAGGGGGTCTCCTTGATTCGGTCGACCAGCCCCGGACGTCCGACTTCGATTTGATTGCCGGAGGGCGTCTCGACCATCTGGCCGGTGTCGTCGAAGGTGCCGATCTGGTCGACGTAGCCGCTACACGAGGGCCGGATTTTGGCGGCGGGAAGGTAATCGAACACGCCGATTTCGTCGTTCTGGACCGACAGGGCGTTGTCGAAGATCAGACGGCACCGATTGGCTTCCTCGCGATAGCCGGTCTGGACGTGCCGGAAGATCATCGGATCGTCGATGCTGTCGGTTCCGGTCCGGCGTTTGAAAAAGACCGTCGCCGTCTCGTGAGGGTACATGTCGTACAGCGGGAGATCGACCTCGAAGGTCTGGGGCGCGCCCTCGAGCACCAGCTCGAAGCTCGTTCCGAGATTGCGGTCGACGCTCGGGGGCGGGGCCGGCGTGCGCTGGCCGAAGCCCAGGCCGGTCGTCACCGTGCCGCTCGGCCCGTACATGCTCATCCCGTCCGAGCCGGGATAGCCGTTGAAGACGTACAGCCAGACGTTCTCGTGGTTCGTTCCCCCGCCGCAGGCGGTGGCCGTCCCCAACAACAGCACGATCACCAGCGCGCCGATCTTCGAATCCATATTCATCGTCCGTGGTGCGAAGCGGAACCAGCAACACATGCCCATCTGGCTACAAGGTACGCAACCGCCACCGCGACTGTCAATTTACCCGCGCGTCTGATCGGAATCGGCGGGATGTCCTCGCGCTCCCGGCGGTCCGGGAACAACGACGGCGAACCGCAAAGAACGCGAAGCGTACCTCGGGCCTCCGACGGGACTCGCTCGATCGAGGCACTGGCCCGGGAGACCTCGTCTCCCGGGAGGTCGCCGCATTCGGACGCAGACGAAAAGCCGGACTCCAGGCTTTTCACTGCGCTCCGGTTGCGGCGACCCGGGCGGCTTCGCCGCCGGCCGGTGCCGCCGGTGGCGAAAGGCGCGCCGGGGGTTCTTGGCGCCTTGGCGAATCCGACCGTATGCGGCGGCCCTCGCTACAACTCGACGGCTCAACCGCTCGACGGAACGAGCGTGTCGGACGATCGTTTCGGATTGTAAGCAAAGCGGGGTGGACGGGACTCGAACCCGCGGCCTCCGGCGTGACAAGCCGGCGTTCTGACCAACTGAACTACCACCCCGAACGCGAATCGCACGATGGGCGCACCTGGGATTGAACCAGGGACCTACTGCTTGTAAGGCAGTCGCTCTCCCACTGAGCTATGCGCCCCGTCGCGACCTTCGAGGCTGCTCGGCGAGGGCAATTTCGCCGAGGGACGGCGGAATTTAAAGCCTCGAGTCGGCCGCGTCAAGCAGGCTTGAGGGATTTTCAATGGATCTGGCGATCGTCCATCTGAACCGCCGTCGTCGCCTCCGAGACCTCCTCGCCATCCTCCCCCTGCTCGCCGGATGAGCGCAGGACGTCCGGGGGCAGAAGCGGCTGCTCGAGCTTCTCCATGAACGCCTCGGGATTTTGCAGCTCGAGGGCCCGCGGCAAGACCTCGTCCATGTGTTCGACGGGTACGATCTCGAGCGATCCCTTGATGCGATTCGGGATCTCCTGGAGGCCCTGTTCGTTGTCGGCGGGGATGAGCACCTTTTGCACCCCGGCGCGGTGGGCGGCGACGATCTTTTCTTTGAGCCCGCCGATCTTCAAGACCCGGCCGCGCAGCGTGATCTCCCCGGTCATCGCCACGTCGCGGACGACCGGCGTTTGAGTGAGGACGCTGACCAGGCTGGTCGCCATCGTAATCCCGGCCGACGGACCGTCTTTCGGCAACGCCCCCTCCGGGAAGTGCACGTGCAGATCGACGTGCTCGTGGAAGGTCGGATTGAGCCCGAGGTTCAGCGCCCGCGAGCGGACGTAGCTCATCGCCGCACGGGCCGACTCCTCCATCACGTCGCCGAGCTTGCCGGTGATGATCAACTGCCCGCTCCCCGGCATCACCGTCACCTCGTTGACCAACATCACCCCGCCGTTTTGCGTCCAGGCCAGGCCGTTGGTCATCCCGATCGCGTCCTCGTCCTGGATCTCGTCGCCCTGGAACTTCGGTGGCCCGAGATACGTCGGCACCGTCCGGGCGCGGATCGTATACGACGGCTCCTCGCTGTCGGCCTCCGGCTGGTCGTCTTCCCGTGCCTCCCCGCCCGCCTCCCCATCCTCGGATTCGCCGGATTCGACGACGTCCCGGGCGATCTTGCGGCAGACCGACCCGAGCTCGCGCTCGAGATTCCGGACCCCCGCCTCGCTGGTGTACTCCTCGGTGATCCGCTCGATGGCGCTCGAGGTGAAATGCACGTCGACATCCTCCAGGCCCGCCTCCTCGACGCGGTTGGGGAGCAGGTACTCGCGGGCGATCTGGAGTTTCTCGTGGTCGGTGTAGCCCGGAATCTTGATGATCTCCATGCGGTCCTGCAGCGGCGCCGGGATCGGCTGGAGCTGGTTCGCCGTGCAGATGAACATCACATTCGAGAGATCGTAGTCGAGGTCGAGGTAGTGATCCTTGAACGCCTCGTTTTGTTCCGGGTCGAGGACCTCGAGCATCGCACTCGAGGGGTCGCCCCGGAAATCCGCCGACATCTTGTCGACTTCGTCGAGCAAAAAGACCGGGTTGTTCGAGCCGGCCTTCTCGATCGACTGGATGATCTTGCCGGGCATCGAGCCGATGTAGGTGCGGCGGTGGCCGCGGATCTCGGATTCGTCGCGGACCCCGCCGAGCGACATCCGCACGAAATTGCGGTTGGTCGCCCGGGCGATCGAGCGGCCGAGCGAGGTCTTGCCGACGCCGGGCGGGCCCACGAAACACAGAATCGTGCCCGAGGGCGTTTCGGAGAGTGAACGGACGGCCAGGTACTCGAGGATGCGATCTTTGGGCTCTTCGAGCCCGTAGTGGTCGGCCTCGAGGGTCTGCTCGGCGGCCTCGATGTCGAGGCGATCGTCGGTCATCTCCTGCCAGGGCAGATTCAGCACCCGGTCGATGTAGTTGCGGACGACCGTCGCCTCGGCGCTCATCGGGCTCATCATCTTGAGCTTCTTGAGCTCTTTCTTGAGCCGCTCGCTCGCCTCTTCGGTCATCTCCTCGGCGTCGATGCGCTCCTCGAGTTCGGCCAGCTCGTCGGCGAAGACGCTCTGGCGGTCCTGCATCTTTTGCTGCAGCTTTTGTTTGGTCTCCTCGTCCGGCTCGTCCTCGTGCTCCATCTCGTCTTTGACCCGCGAGCGGATCTTGCGCTCGGCCTCGGCCTCGATCTCCTCCTGGATCAGCTCGTACAGCGCCTGCAGGCGTCGATCGGGTCGGAGCGTCTCCAGGATCGATTGTTTGTCGACCAGGTCGAGTGAAAGCTGGGCGACGACCGTGTCGGCCAGCTTCGAGGGGTCGTCGATCTGGTCGACCTGACCGAGGGCGTCCGAGGGGATGCGTTTGTTGAGATCGGCGTACGTCTCGAAGCTCGAGCGCAGGGCGTCGATCAGCTCGTCGAGATTTTCCCCGGAGGCCTCCGGCATCTCGACCGGCGTGTACTCGACGCGAAAATGCTCCCCGTCGGCGACGAACCGGTCGGCGTGGACGCGACGCTCGCCTTTGACCAGCACCTTGACCGTCCCGTCCGGCAGGCGCAAAAGCTGGACGATGTTGCCCGCCGTCCCGATCGAGTGGATGTCGTCTTCGGTCGGCTCGTTGATCGTGTCGCGTTTCTGGGCGGCCAGCACGAGCCGCTTGTCGCGGTTCATCGCCTCCTCGAGGGCGCTGATGGACTTGTCGCGCCCGACGAACAGCGGGACGACCATGTCCGGAAAGACGACGATGTCGCGCAGGGGAAGAAGGGGGAGAATCTCACCGTCGTGCTCGGATGCGTCGTGGCTCGACATACTGCTCCTTGCGTGGCGAAGCCGATGGAATCCTCAACGTACCGCCGTGGCGCGATGCGATCAAAGTTTTCGTCGGAGGGAGACGTCGAGATGGCGATGGCGGTTCCATCGTACGGGGAATTGCCCGAAATGAAGGGGGTCAGGCCGACTCGGCCTTCACCTCGTCGAACTCGATGGCCGAATGTTGTGCGCCTTCGATCATCTCTTCGGTGATCCGGACTTCGTTCATCTCCGATCGTCCGGGCAATTCATACATCAAATCCAGCATGACGCGCTCGAGGATGGTTCGGAGGCCGCGGGCGCCCGTATCGTGATCGAGGGCGGCGCGCGCGATGGCCCGGAGTGCTTCGTCGTCGAATCGCAGGTCGATTCCGTCGATTTTGAACAGTTTTTTGTACTGGCGAACCAGGGCGTTTTTCGGCTCGGTCAGAATCTCGACCAGCGCCTCTTCGTCGAGTTTCTCGAGGGTCGCGATCGTCGGGATGCGCCCGATGAACTCCGGGATCAGCCCGTAGCGCATCAGATCCTCGGGCTGGAGGTTTCGCAGCAGCTCGCTCGTCGACCGCTCCTGTTTTTCGGAGACGTCGGCCCCGAAGCCCATCTTCTGGTCGCCGAGGCGCTGGTTGATGATCTCGCCGAGGCCGTTGAAGGCGCCCCCGCAGACAAACAGGATGTTGGTGGTGTCGACCTGGACGAAATCCTGCTGGGGGTGTTTCCGGCCCCCCTGGGGCGGGATGGCGGCGGTCGTCCCCTCGATGATCTTCAACAGGGCCTGCTGGACGCCCTCCCCGGAGACATCGCGGGTGATCGAGGGGTTTTCGCCCTTCCGGGCGACCTTGTCGATCTCGTCGATGTACACGATCCCCCGGCTCGCCTCTTCGATGTCGCTGTCGGCGGATTGCAGCAGGTTGACCAGGACGTTTTCGACATCCTCGCCGACATACCCCGCTTCGGTGAGGCTGGTGGCGTCGGCGATCGTAAACGGGACGTCGAGGACCCGGGCGAGCGTCTGGGCGAGGAGGGTCTTGCCGCTGCCGGTCGGACCGATCAACAGGATGTTCGACTTTTCGAGTTCGACATCTCCGGTGTCGTCGCGGTTTTCGACGCGTTTGTAGTGGTTGTGGACGGCGACCGACAGGATCTTTTTGGCGCGCTCCTGGGAGACGACATACTGGTCGAGAAACTCTTTGATTTCGGCGGGGCTGGGGACCTCGGCCTCCTCCTCGGCGCCGCCCTCGCGCTGGAGTTCCTCGTCGATGATGTCGCTGCACAGCCCGATGCACTCGTTGCAGATGTAGACCGTGGGGCCGGCGATCAACTTCTGGACTTCACGCTGGCTCTTGCCGCAAAACGAGCAGCACAGATTCGAGTGTCCCCCGCCGCTGCTTCCCTGGTTGGTCATGATGTCTCACCCGTGGCTAGATCGGCGTGTCGCAACTGTGACCTTCTCGGAGCCGAACCGGGGCCGGTGCGCTCCAGTGCAAGTAAGGGAGATGTCGGTGCCGACATTCCCGCCGAGCCCGATCGCCGGACTCAGTCCTCGGGCGGTCGGTCGATGATCTCGTCGACCAGCCCGTAATCGAGGGCCTCTTCGGCACTCATGTAATAGTCGCGGTCGGTATCCTGTTTGATCCGCTCCATGTCCTGGCCGGTGTGGCGAGCGAGGATGCGGTTGATCCGTTCCCGGAGGCTCAAAATCTCCTGGGCCTGGATGTCGATGTCGCTGGCCTGCCCGCTGACCCCGCCCATGATCGGCTGGTGGATCAGAATCCGGGCGTTCGGCAGACACAGCCGCCGATCCTCTTCGCCGGCCGCCAAAAGCAACGCCCCCATCGAGGCGGCCTGGCCCATGCCGATGGTCGTCACCGGCGCCTGAATGTACTGCATCGTATCGTAGACGGCCAGCCCCGCCGTGACGCTGCCGCCCGGGGAGTTGATGTACAGATAGATCTCTTTTTCGGGGTCTTCGCTCTCCAGGAACAATAGCTGGGCGATGATGCTGTTCGAGATCTGGTCGTTGACCCCGGTGCCCAGAAAGATGATCCGCTCCTTGAGCAGCCGGCTGAAGATGTCCCAGCCGCGCTCGCCGCGGTGCGTCTCTTCGATGACCTGTGGAATGAATGCCATGGTGGCAAACCCCGTGTGGATTAGTCGGTCTCGTCGGTCTCGTCGTCTGCTGGCTCTTCGTCGGCCGGTTGGTCGCCCTCGTCTTCGTCGGCCGGCTCGGCTTCGACCCCTTCCGGCCCCGCTTGCTCGTCCGGCCAGGCAACGCTCTCGAGTTCGGCCTCGTCGAGCAGGAGCTCGCGCGTCTTCTCCATCAGCGCCTGGTACTGGATGTTGCGCCACTGCTCTTCGTTTTGCTGCATGAACTGCTTGAGTTGCTCGGCCGAAAACCGCTCGTCGTGCTGGGCCTGGTGTTCGAGAAAGCTGTCGATGTCCTCGTCTTCGGCCTCCAGCCCCTCCTTTTCGGCGATCGCCGTCAGCAGAAACTCGCGCTGCATGTTCGCCTCGAGCTCCCGGCGGGTCTCCTCGCGGAAATCCTCCATCTCGGCCCCGATATCGGCCGGGTCGAAACCCTGCTGCTCGAACATCTGCATGCGCCGCTCCATTTCCTCGTCGACCTGCTCTTCGAGAAACTTCGGCGGGATCGCCACCTCGTTTTGCTCGACGAGCTTCTCGACGGCGTTTTCCATCGCCATGTGGTCGGCCTGGTGGGCCTTCTCCTCGCGTAGATTCTCGCGGATCTGCGAGCGCAGATCGAGCAGCGTCTCGGCCTGGCCGGTATCCTTCGCGAATTCGTCGTCCAGCCGCGGCAGGTTCTTTTGTTTGACCGACTTGATGTCAACTTCGATCGAGAGCTCCTCGTCGCCGGTTTCCGGCAGGGGGAGGTCCTCGTCGTCCTCGATTTCAATGGTCGTCGTCGCCCCCAGCTCCGCCCCCTCCAGCCCCCGCTCGATCGCCGGGAGGACCTGCTGGCTGCCGACCTCGGTCTGGACGTCTTCGCCGGCAAAATCCTCCAGCTCCTCGGCGTCGCCGACGGCCTCGAAATCAAAGGTCACGATGTCGCCCTCGCGGACCGTGTTGCGCAGCTCGATCGGCTCGAGCGTCGCGTACTCCTCGCGCAGCTCCTCGAGGCGCGCGTCGATCTCCTCGTCGGTAACCTCCGGTTCGGGCCGCTCGACGCTCATCCCGAGATAGCCGACCGGATCGAGATCGGGCTGCAGCTCGAAGTCGACCTGAAACTCCAGGTCCTGCTCGTCGTCCGGGAAACTGGTCACCTGGGTTTCGCCGACGTGGATGAGCCGATCCTCGAACTGCTCGGCGACCTCCGAGATGTTGTCGCGGATCAGCGTCTGGACGACCTCCGGGATCACCCGGTCGCCGTAGCGCTGGCGCAGGACCGAAAACGGCACCTTGCCTTTGCGAAAGCCCGAGACGTCGACGTTGCCCTTCAACTCGCGCAGGGCGTCGTCGATCCGGGACTGGAATTCCTCGTTCGGGATGCGGAATTTGGCCGTGCGGGTCAGGGGGCCCGTCTCTTCGAGCTCGTGCGGCATCGACAACTCCTGGGTCAGAGGCGAATGGTCTCGCGGATCGCGGGTTGGGAAACGGGAGGGAGCCAGACGGATCGCCGCCGGCGAGAAGCCGGCGGCCAAAGGCAGCACGCCCGGCAGGATTTGAACCTGCGACTGACGGATTCGAAGTCCGCTGCTCTGTCCAGGCTGAGCTACGGGCGCCTACAAACTCCAAAGGGTGGGTGAGGGGACTCGAACCCCCGACCTCAGGTACCACAAACCTGCGCTCTAACCGAGCTGAGCTACACCCACCGTGCGAGCGAGGCCGCAGACGCTGCGACCGCACAGGCTGTTACGACGGGCGGCCTCGAGATGTCAAGGCGAAAAGCCCGCCGAGCATTCCCGACGCCGCCTCCGCGGGCGTCACTTCGCGTCCCACCACTCGGCGAATTCCTCGAAGTCGATCTCGCCGCTGCGATCGGTGTCGATCGCCTCGAAGCCGACCTCGAGTTCCGCCTCGGACATCCCGGCGCCGAGCGCCTCCATCACCTGGGCGAACTCCTCGCGGTCGATCGTGCCGTTGTCGTCGTCGTCGAAATGCTCGAAGGTCTCTTTGACTTCCTGATCCATCCTGCGCCTCCACGGGCTCGACGTTCGAGGGACGAAGCACGCCCGGCAGGATTCGAACCTGCGACCGACGGCTTAGAAGGCCGGTGCTCTGTCCGGACTGAGCTACGGGCGCAAAGCCACACAAATCGGGGCGCCCGGATTCGAACCGGGGACCTCGTGGACCCAAACCACGCGCGCTACCATGCTGCGCCACGCCCCGTCGCCTGTCGACCACTCGCCACCTGCGACTCGCGGTCCGACCTCGCCGTTGGTAACGCCTCTCGCACAATTCGCAAGGGGTTCTTGTCCGCCACCCGGCGCCGGCGGGCCGCCCGCGGCCCGATTACTCCTCGAGCTCCGTGTGCAAAAAGCCCCCGTCGTCCGGGACGTTCGCCTCGGCGATCGCCTCCTCGAGCAGCTCGTGCGCCTCCGCGAGGCGGTTGTCCTGGACGACGATCCGGATCTCGCTCTCGTCGCCGGTGTCGGTCGGTAGACCGGGCATGTCCATCTTGCGGGTAAAACAATGGATGCCGTGGTCTTCGAGTACCTCGACCAGAATCTCGACCTCGGCGAAGTTGTCGGTCGCGTAAAAGTCGGCCAGATCGTAGTCGTGCTCGTCGATCTCGTGGCGCTCGGGAGGAGCGTAGTCGTCGCGGTCAGCCATGAAACGAGCCTCGGTCCGGTTGAGAGTCGAATGCCCGGGGCCAATCTAGACCCGGGCCGGCGAGAGGACAACCTCAGCGCAGAAACAACAACACAATGTAGCCGGCGTAGACGAGCAGCATCAAGCCACCCTCCAGACGGTTGATCCGGCGCCCGGAGACGAGGATCGGCCAGATGCCGATCGCGACGCCGAGCATCATCCACAGGTCGAAATCGAGCACGCGCGGCTGGACGATGATCGGGGCGATCAGCGAGACGAGCCCCAGCACCAGCAGGATGTTGAACAGGTTCGAGCCGATGACGTTGCCGACCGAAATGTCGGATTCATCGCGGGTGATGGCGACGACGCTGGTCGCCAGCTCCGGGAGGCTGGTGCCGAAGGCGACGATGCTGATCCCGATCACCAGCTCCGGGACGCCGATCGCCTTGGCGATCGCGACCGACGATTCGACCATCAGATACGCCCCGAGCGCCAGCCCGCCGATCCCGAGGACGACGCGCACGACGTTCACCCACGTCGGGTACTCCTCGTCGGCCATCTCGTCGACCTCCTCGAGCTCCTCCGCCGCCCCCTCCTCGTCGTCCTCCTCGTCGGCGAAGATCGAGGAGAAATAACAGTACGCCAGGTAGGCGATCATCCCGGCCGACAAAATCGCACCGTCGATGCGCGAGAGGATCTGATCGCCGGTGTCGAAGACGATCAGGGCGACCAGCAAAAACGACGCCCCGAGCATCAGCGGATATTCCCGGCGCACCGCCTGTTTGGTGACCCGGACCGGCCGGATCAGCGACGAGACGCCCAGAATCAGCGCGATGTTGGCGATGTTGCTGCCGATGATGTTGCCGATCGAGATGGCGTCGGTCGCCTCGGTGTGCTCGATCGCGGCCGTCAGACAGACCAGAAGCTCCGGCGAGCTGGTGCCGAAGGCGACGACCGTCAGCCCGACCACCAGCGGCTTGACCCCCAGCTCCAGAGCGATGGCGCTCGAGCCGCCCACGAGCGACTCCGCCCCGAAATACAACAACACCAACCCCACCACGAACAGTGCGATCTCAACCAGCATGCGGCCTCGCCTCTCGAGTTCGGCGACTCCCGGAGACACGGCGCGTAACCCGAGCCCGCCCGAGGCGTCAACTCGCGAGGGGTGTGATCCAACTCCGTGACCTCACGGTGCCGACGTCCCGCGTCACATGCGCCAGGACGTCGAGATCTCTCGACGCTCCCGGTCGGATTCGCCAAGACGCCATGACGCCAAGACGCCAAGAACAACGCCCAAAACCCCCGACGCATCTCCCCCCAACCGACGGCACCGGCCGGCGGCAAAGCCGCCCGGGTCGCCGCGACCGGAGCGCAGTGAAAAGCCTGAAATTCGGCTTTTCATCTGCGTCCGCATGCGGCGACCTCCCGGGAGACCCCGTCTCCCGGACCGGTGCCTCGAGCGGAGTGCTCCGTCCGGTTGCATGCGCCAGACCGTCAGCAGGCCAACCCCCCGCGCACCCGACGCACCTCCCCCCAACCGACGGCACCGGCCGGCGGCGTCCAACACCCCCCTCGTGGAGCGTCGGCGGCCTCGCCGACGGCCGGGTGGGAGCGCCGGCGACCAGTCGGGGTGCCTCGCTCGGA
>CAZRLK010000070.1:0-23705 GCA_964600555.1 uncultured Bradymonadales bacterium | reverse complement strand
GGGATGCACAGCCAGTCGGCGTACTTCTTGTCCAGATGCTGGATATACTCGTAGCCGTCGTCACACCAGTCGAGAAACTCCCGGTAGCCGTGTTTGTTGATCGCCTGCACGATCCCGGTCATCGAACAGCCGATGCGCCGGTTGCGCAGCATCACGGCGTTGGTCTTCGGGTCGTGCGTCTGGATCAGCGTCACCGTCTTGGCGTACTGATAGGCGACCCGCAGAGTCTCCTTGTAATCGTCCAGCGACTCGTGGTGGGCGGGGTACGTCTCCACGAGACAGCACAGCTCCCGGTCCCACAGTGTCTGCTCGACGCACGGGTTCGATCCTTCCGCCCACTCGTCGTCCCAGTTCGGCTCGTCTTTCATCCGCCCGTACTTGCGGGCGTTATCGAGCCACAGATACCCCGGCTCGCCATTTTTGGCCGTCCGCTCGGCGATCTCCGAGTAGTCCATTCCGACCTCGGCAAACACCGAGTTGTTCGATGCCCAACGCCACTCCTTGACCTTCTCGTCGTCTTGCTTGAGGTCGAGAAACTGGGTATCGCCCCGCTCGCCGAACGAAATCTGCGCCGTCCGCCGCACTCCGCCCGAGACGACACATCGGCCGGCAATGTTCATCGTGTCGACGATCAACTGCGAGTCGACCAGGTCGCCCTCGTAGGCATCGTACATCTCCTCGAGCGTCTCGAGCATCTTTTTGAGCGGCTCGGGCCCACTCGCCACGCCCCCGAACGACTCGATCGGCGCCCCCTTCGGGCGGATCTCCGAGTAGTCCCACTCTTTGGGCAAGGTCGCATCCCCGACATACGCGTTCAGCAGCCGCTCCAGCGCGTCCGCCCACCCCTCCCGGCTGTCCGGAATCACATGCACGTCGTTCGACCGCTCCGCCTTCTCGATGCGGACCGTGTTTTTGCCCCGCGTGTCGAACCCGACCCCGACGCCGAGCATCGACATGCTGAACATCCAGACGAACGGATCGGCGAAATCTCGATTGATCTCTTTGGTCGAGACGAACCCGCAGTTGTTCAGGGCCGCCCCGCCCCGCTCGTAGATGTAGTCGGTCCCCATCATCCAGAGCCCACGGCCCGGCGGCGTCCACTTGAAGTTAAACAGCCGGTCGTAGGCCTTGCGCGCAAACCGCTGGGCCTTGTCTTCGTCCCAGGGAAGCTTCCGCTCCAGACAGTGCACGCGCTGCACGGTGAACATCCCCTCGATGACCCGCTGGCAGGTCTGCCACCAGTCCTCACCATCCCGACTGTAGGTCCGCTTGTAAGTCGCCCACGACAGGGCCCCGTATCCCCAGTCGACCGGCGCATCGCGGTACTCTTCGAGAAACTCCTCGTCCAACTCGAATTTTCCGTAAGTCTCGACATCGACAAACATAAAGATCCTTATCGCAATGCTGTATGGCGGTTGCAGACGTCAACTCCAAAGCACAGGGATCCGGCTCACCCGCGGCCCCCGCCGCCACACACCGGGGGTACGCGCACGCCTCCACCCGTCTCCGCACGAAACCCACGAGCCTCGCCCGACTCCGGCTGGCGGTGCCATCCACACCCCTTTTCGTCCGTCCGAATTGTGGCCCCTCGGAAGTGACACCAACTGCCCGGCGTCCTGTGCAAACGCCGGTCTCGACTCTCGAAGCGACGTACCGATCCTGGCGGTCCATTCCACGCGCCGATCCTGCAACATACATCCGTGGCGCATCCGTATCACAGCCATCCTTAGCCTCTGGTCCATGGGTGTCGGCCTCGCGGACCAACACACAACATGTGGTACGTCACCCGAAACCGGATACTATATGTTGTGGGATTTATTGCAAGAGGAAAATCTCGGATCGCCGCCGTCCAAGGGGTGCTCCCCGGAGTCTGCACGCCCGCTCCGTTCGACCCGCCCGCCTCTCAATCTTCCGACTCGGAGTCGTCCTCGTCCGGCGCCGAGCGCACTCCGTCGAAGCCGAGCACACCCGACGAATTCCTCTCCGGCTCCTCGTCGCTCTCGGCGTCACTTTCAGCGGAGGCCCCCTGTTCGCCTCGGGGCTTGATCACGCCGAATTTCGCCGACTCCTCGCCGGCACTCTGTTCCCCGTCTTTCGCCTCGCCGTCCTCGTCATCCCCGGCATCCTCCGGGGACGAGGACGCCTCTTCGCCAGTCTCGTTCGAGTCCTCCTCTTCGGGCATCTGCAGCCCCAGCCCGACGCGGGTCGATCCGACTCCCTCCGGCTCCTCCGGCTTCTCGGCTTCCGGCCACTCCGGCGCCGACGCGTCGGCCTCCTCGTCCTCCTCGACGACACTCGATTCTCGCGCCTGACGCAGCGTCGGACCATCGGTCTGCTCCGGATCCGAGGCCGACTCCTCGTCGGCCACACTCGATTCCCGCGCCTGGCGCAGCGTCGGACCATTGGTCTCGTCGGGCGTCGGGGTCGGCATCGGCGTCGCCGCCGGCTCCCCACCGACCCTCGCCCCCTCCTGCTCTTCCGACGCAAACAGCGCCCCCTCGGTCGCCTCGCCGACGGCCGGATCCTCCTCCCCACCCTCCAACACCGGACTCGCCCCCGAGTCCGCCTCGCCATCCTCGTCGATTACGTCGCTGGTCTCTTCGTCCAGATCGTCCATCCGCTCACCCGATTCGAGGCGCGCATCGCTGCCGTCATCGTCTCCGCCGCTGTCCCTGGCCGACGTCTCCTCGCTTCCCCGTCCCGCCTCCCCAACCCCCTCGAAGCCGCTGACGCCGGGCCCGTCTTCGACGAATCCCGACGGCCCGCTCTCGGAGAACTCGTCGAGCCCCGCCCCCACTTCGAGATCCTCGCCGCTCGCGGGCGCCGTCGAAATCCCGCCGATCTCGCCCTCGATCGCCGGCCCATCCTCCTCGCCCTGCCCCGCCCGCTCGGAACCCCCTTCCGCGCCGGCCTCCCCCTCGACGTCGTCTTCCTCCCCGTCGCGTTGGTTCTCCTCGTCGGCTTCCACCTGCTGCTCCTCGCTGTCATCGACCTCGCCCGACGCGCCAGCGCTCGCGGACGCGATCCTCTCGCTGACACACGGCGCCGCCGGGTCGTCGCCGGCACTCCCTACGATCGCCACCCGTGCTGCTCCTCTCGAACACCGTCCGTGTCGGGGTCCTTTTCGCTCTCCTCGACTTTCGGCGGCCTGGCGATCTCGGCCGACGAGCGACGCTCCGAGCGATCCGTCACGATGCCATTGTCTTCAACCCCGTCGGCTCCGTCAAACCCGCTCGCCTCACGCTCGGGCCACCTCCTCGAACGACTGGTCTCTCGCCCGGGCGATGCGCTGGCGGCGCTTCTGGTACTGATCGAGCGCGTACTCGATGAACTCCCCGACCTCCAGATCGAGCGGCATCCGCTCGTAGCGCCCAAAGATCTCTTCGATCATTCCCGTCGCATGCGGCAACAGTTCGGCCATCGTCTCCTCGATCGCCTCCCAGACCGGATCGCCGTGCTCGGCGACCAGTCGCGACAGCAGATACACCCCGTAAGCCATGTGCCGCGATTCGTCCTGCTTGAGCAGACGAGCCACCTCCTGCATCCCCGGCATCATCCCCCGCTCCTCGAGCGTCGTAAAATAGGCGTGATATCCCGTCTCGGCGAGCACCCCCTCGGCGATCATGTTGTAGGTCGCCGAGGCGATCGCCTGGTTTTTCGGCGACGGATCGACGCGCAGACGGTTCATCGCCGCCGGCAGCGCGTCGTCGAAGATCGCACGGTAGTGCTCCCCGTGAAACCGCGTCAGATCCCCCGTGTAGCCGACCACCTCGTCGAAAAACCGCCGGAACACCTCGACGTGTTTCGCCTCCTCGAACAGAAACGTCGACAGGTACATCTCCTCCTCGAGCCGCCCCTCGTCGGCGACCGCCATCATCAACGGCAACAGATCGTCGGTCACCGACTCCTCGCCCCCGAGAAACAGCGACGTCAGATGCAACAACACCTCCTGCTCGAGCGTCTTCGCCGACTCCCAATCCTCCCGATCCTGCGAGAAGTCGATATCCCGCGGGTCCCAGGTCCCGAGCCGCTTGGCCTTCTGCCACAGCCGCATCGGCAGCATCTCCCCGTCCAACCCCCGCTCCTGCAACGAATGATACGCTCTCTGCGTCGCCATCGCCTCCTCCTCTCCTCGCCGAATCGTCGATACGCGAGTCTCCTGTCGATACCCTCATCCATATCGGTCTCGTGACAATCTTTATTTCACAATATCCCGTTTGCTCCTCCCTCCGGGTTCGACGGCGCGTTGCCTTGCGAGTTCTCGGAGGGTAGCCTTAGACTGTGCGACCGAGGTTGGCCGTTGATCATCCCCGGAACGAACGCGAGGAGGCAAAATGCTCGGGAATGACGATGATCCGAGCAACGAAGACCAGCGCTACTTTGTCAAACGCAAGAGTGGCAAGGTCTTCGGGCCGTTCGACAAGAGTGCGATCCGGATGATGCTCAAGGCCGACAAGATCGGCCCGGGGGCCGCCGTCTCGGCCGACAAACAAGAGTGGAATCCGGTCTCCTCGATCCCCGCCTTCGCCGACCTCGTCGAACTCGACGACGAGGACAATGCGACGCATATGGGAGGGTTTGCCGCAGCGACCGACGCCGGGGAAGACGAACCGGCCGACCTCCCCCAGAGTGCCGAGGACGACGGCGGCGGCGTTCCCCTCCCCCAGTCGAAGGCGACCGACCAGGAGGCCGATCTTCCCCGGTCGGCGAACCAGAAGGACGGAGGCGCGCCGCCTCTGCCCCAGTCTTCCGAGCAGCAAGACGACGGCCCCGGCCTGCCGAAACCCACCGACGACGGCTCCGAGCACGACGACGGCCCGGGACTCCCGCGCCCGAAAAGCGACGGCGACGGCCCCGGCCTCCCCCGCCCGAAAGGGGGAGGAGACTCCGACGCAGACGGACCCGGCTTGCCGAAACCGCAAAGCGGCGACGCCGACGGGCCACCCGACCTTCCGCAACCAAAAGGCGAAGACAGCCTCCCGGACGAGGCCGGCGGCGACGATCTGCCCGCCTCGGCGCAGCCCGACCTGCCGGAGGCCAAGGGCGGCGAGAGCCTCCCCGAATCCAAGGGGGCCGACAACCTCCCCGGCGATACCGGCGGCGAGGATCTGCCGGCCTCGGCACAACCCGACCTCCCGGAGGCCAAGGGCGGCGAGAGTATCCCGAGGGCCAAGGGCGGCGAGAGCCTCCCCGAGGCCAAGGGTGGCGAGAGCCTCCCACAAGACGCCGAAGATGAGTCGTTCGAGGCCGAGCCGCTCGAACCGGGCGGTCCTCCCCCGGAAAACGACGCTCTTAGCAGCCCCTCGGCCGACGACGACCTGTTCGCCGACGACGAGGACGACGACGACCTGTTCGCCGACGAACAAGAAGATGACGACCTGTTCGCCGACGACGAGGACGACGACCTCTTCAGCGAGGAGGAAGAGGAGCTTTTTGCCGAGGAGAACGACGACGATCTCTTCGGCGACGAGGACGACCAGGACGACGATCTTTTCTCCGAGTCGACCGGCGCCCGGGCCAGCGCCGCCTTCGAGACCGACGACGCTCCCGGCGGCCCCCCTGCCGGCGGCCAGGATGATTTCGGCGGCGGCGAACCCCTCGATCTCGACGACCAGGCGGAGCCGAACGCAGTCGGCGGCCCGCAGGCTGGCGGGGGAGCTCCTCCCGGCGGCGGACCGGGGCCCACCCAGACGCCGCAGGTCGGAGACGGCGGCGACGATCTGGAGCTGGACCGATCGGCGGCGGCTGCAGCCGGGGTCTCGGCCGAAGGTGCCGGGACGCAACAGCCCGCCTCCCCGGGCGTGCCCGAACAGGAACACCAGGAGCAGGCCGAGGCCAGCCCCGAGGCGGAGCCGGCGGAGGCCGCCGCCGGAGGTGGCTCGTCGACCGGCACCATCGCCGCCCTCCTGGTCGTCGTCCTGCTCGCCGGCGGAGGAGCCGCCGGGTACTTCCTGTATCTCGGCGACGAGGCCGAGCCGAAACAAAACAAGAAAAAAACGAAGACGACCGACCAGACGATCGACATCAGCGGGCTCGAGAAGGATACCTACGCCCGGTATCGCGGCATCGTCGAGGGGACCGACCCGGCGACGCTCGAGACGCAGAGCAAGGCGAAGCTGCTCTTTGCCCAGTCGATGTTCCTGGCCCGCTACGACGACCAGAAAGTCCGGGAGAGTGCCTCCGAACTGGCCGGCCAGTTCGAGGAGGCCGACGGGGGCTACGGCGCTCTCGGGCGAGGCGCATGGGCGGCCCAGCAGGGCGAGAGCGACCGGGCCGCGGCGTATCTCGGTGCGCTTCGCAACTCGAATGACGCGTCGATCGCGTACTATGCCACCCTGCTGACCGGCATCGCCCACGCCAAGGCCCTGGTGCCCGAGGGGAAAGCCACCACCGAAGAGCGCTACTCGGAGTCGATTCCCGCCACCGCCAAAACATCCCCGCAGGGCCCCCATTACGCCGATCAGTCGGACGGAGATTCGGGGGAGTCCCCGGAGGGCGGCGAGGCCGACTCGCCGGAGGCCGAACCCGGCTCCGAGCCCACCGGTGATGCTCCCTCCGAGACGAGCCCCGACGCCGGCGCGCCCCGTGGCGATGCCGCCGGCGGCGGGGACGACGGCTCCGGAGACAAAAAGCCCTTCGAGGCCGGCAAGAAGGCCCTGACCGCGGCCCGGGAATCACACAGCGAGATCGCCCAACCGGACTACTGGCTCGGCCGGCTCAACGAGGCGAACGGCGAATCCGTGCTCGCCGCCTCGTATTATGAAAACGGCGTCACCAAACAGCAAAACCACGTCGCCTCGCGGCTTCGCCTGGCCGACCTGCGCTACGAGAAGGGCAACCTCCAGGGGGCGAAATCCCAGGTCGACAAGATCCTCAGCGAACTCGGCTCCGCGGCCGGCGAGGTGGAGACCGCCGAGGCCTACCACATCGAGGGCCTCGTCCACTCCGCCCGCTCCGAGAGCGACCAGGCGATCGAGTCGTTCACCAAAGCGATCGACAAGGACCCCGGCCGCTCGTCGACCCTCCGCAAACTCGCCGAAGCCTACGAGGAGGCCGGCAACCACCAGGAGGCCCTCAACTTCTTTCAGTCCCACTCCTCCGGCGACCAGCAAAACCCCGAGATCCTGCTCGGCATCGTCCGCTCGTACATGGGCCTCAAGCAGTGGCAGGACGCGATCAACACCCTCGAGCGCGGCGAAAAGAAATTCCCCGACGACGCCCGCTTCCCGTACTACCTCGGCCGCCTGCACCTCGAGCGCGGGGCCTTCTCGGATGCCCGCGAGGCGATGGAACGGGCGGTCGGCATCGACGATTCGCTGCTCGACGCCTACGGCTCCCTCGCCCAGCTCGTCTGGCGGCTCGAACAGGACCCGAGCACCGCCGAATATTACGTCCAGCAGGCGATCGACAAACCCGAACGCATCGACGCCGGCGTCGCCACCAAGATCGCCGGCTACTACCGGATGAGCGACCAGCTCGACTTGGCCATCGACTGGTACCGCGAGGCCCTCCGCCGCGACCCGAACGCCTGGCCGGCCCGCCTGGCACTCGCCAAAATCCACCTCGACGAACACCAGACCGACCAGGCGCTCGAGCTGCTCGAAAAGGCCAAAGAAGCCGGCGTCCGGGACATCCGCCTGTCGGCCTATCTCGCCGACGCCTACCGCCAGTCCGAACAATACGACCGCGCCCTCAAGGCGATCTCGAAGGTCATCGACGAGAAACCCGAAAACGCCGAGTACATCTTCATCCGCGGCCAGATCCGCTTCGACCGCGGCAACCTCGACACCGCCCGCCGCGACTTCAACAAAGCCTACGAGATCGATCCCCTCTTCCACCGGGCGTACTTTTATGTCGGACGGGTCGCCTCCGAACAGGAGGACTTCAAGACCGCCCTCAAGATCTTCCGCCAGGTCCTCGACGACAAACCCAAAGAGGGCCGATACCGCTTCTGGATGGGCCGGGCGTTCGAGGCCCAGGACCGCCTCGAAGACGCCCTCACCGAGTACGAAAAGGCCACCGACGTCGACGAGGAGTTCGCCCGCGAAAATCCCGAGGTGTACATCCGGCGCGGGCGGATTCTGGTGCGGCTCGACCGCCCCGAAAAGGGCCGCGAGGAGATCTCACGGGCGCTCGAGATCGACCCCGACCTCAACGAGGCCCGCCTGGCGATGGCCGAAGCCGACTTCACCAGCAAGGATTACACCTCGGCGATCGAGAACTTCGAGAAGGCGCTCGACGAGGACCGCGACGCCCCCGACGCCCACCACCAACTCGGCATGGCGCTCGTCTACGAGGACCGCGAACGCGAGGGGGCCAAACACCTCCAGAAGGCCATCGAACACGGCTACGACGACCCCGAAATCTACCGCACCCTCGGCTACCTGTACAAAGAACTGAACCGGCGCCAGTTGGCGGTCGAGACGTTCAAATCGTATCTCAAGGAGACCTCCGACGACGAGGTGCCGGCCTCGACCAAACGCGAAATCCTCGACCAGATCGAACAACTCGGAGGGTGAGCGAGACGCAACCATGAAGCGAGTCTTGACGATCACATCCGACGAGACCCTCGTCGAGGGGCTCGAGGAGGCCCTCGGCGCCGACGAGGTCGACTTCGAAGAAGTCCCGGACTGGTCGGAGGCCTCCGAGACGCTGGTCGCCGAGACCTTCGAGGGGGCCTGCATCGACTACGAGTCGATCAAAATCGAGGGCTTCGACGCCTTCGTTCAGCTCGACAACATGCTGCAAAAGGAGGCGACCGAGGCCGTGTTGCTGCTGCGCGAGGAGACCGAGCGCGCCCGGCAGTTCGCCGACACCCTCGATTCGTTCGCCGCCGCCGTCAATCTCGCCGGCGACTCGGTCGATCGCTTCCGCACCGAACTGCTCGCCCTGCTCGACCAGCGCGACGACCCCGACCAGACCCCCGACCGGCCGCGCAAGATGTCGACCCTCGAGGTCGAGCTTCCGGTCCCCGCCGAGGGGGCCCTCGGCGAGCCGTCGATCGCCCGGCTGGTCCACGCGATCCGCCGCCGCGAGCAGACCGGCCTGCTCGAGCTGTCGAGCGGCGAGATGCAGCGTCGCTTCGCCTTCCGGGACGGCCGGCTGCTCGAGCCCCGGGACGCCGACACTTCCCCGACCAAGACCCTCAAGGCGGCCTTCGCCTGGTCGTCCGGCAGCTATCTCTTCGAGTCCGACGACCCGCGCGACGGTGAGACCTCCGATCCGTACCCCGTCCTGCTGCGGGGAGCGATCGACCATCTCGACCAGCGCACCGCCATGCAGGCGTTGACCTCGCGGATGGACCGGTACGCCATCCCGACGAACCTGTGGCGAAACCGGCCGGACACCTTCGAGAAGATCGACGACCTGCACACGATCGTCGAGGCGTGCGACGGCGGAACGACTCTCGAGCAGATCCTCTCGGCGGTCGCCAGCCGCGCACTCAAGGGCTTCCAGGCGGCCTTTTTCGCCGTCGAGTGCGATTTCGTCGTCCTGGTCGACGAGCCGGTCAGCTCCTGGATCGCCGTCGACTTCGTCGATACCGCCTCCGACGCCGCCGGGCCCGCCTCCTCGCAGGTCTCGGAGCCGACCACCGCCGAGCGCGAGGACCAGCTCCGGGAGCGCCACGCCGAAATCGTCGAGGCCGACCCGTACGAGACCCTCGAGCTGTGGGAGGGCTGCGGAGAGGATCTCGTCCGCTCGCGGTACTTCGAGCTGGTCAAAACCAACCACCCCGACGCCTACGGCGGCAACATCTCCGAGGAGGGCAAACGCCTGGCCGAAGAGATCTTCATCAACATCAAGGAGGCCTACAGCGAACTGCTGCGCCGGGAGGACGAGCAGACCATCCCGCCCACCGAGGCCCGGGGCGGCGAAGGCGAGGCGGCCGGCGACCTCTCCAGCTCGCTCGAGAGCCCGAGTGTGACGGCCCTGGGGAGCGGGCAGGCCGACCAGGAGGCCGGCGCCGAAGGCTCCTCCGCCGAGACGGTCGACGTCGCCCGCGACGGCGAGGACGACCCGCAGGCGACGATGCCCCCGGGTTCGGGCCGCGACGACGAGACGACCGTCAGCGTCCAGACCGACGATCCGCCGCTCGACGAGCCGACCGCCCCCCGCGGCGGCGACGACCCCGACGTGACGATCCCGCCGGAATCGCCCTCCGGCGGCGCGTCCGACGATCGCCGCAAAAAACTCGAAAAACTCCGCCGCCGCGCCTCCTCGAACTCTGTGGCCGGCACCGCCGACGGTGGCACCCCCGACGACCGCCAAAGCAAACTCGACGGCCTGCGCAAAAGCGCCGGCTCGCAGATGAACGAACGCGTCGACAACCTCGAGGGCGCCGAAACCGACGACGAGGCCCAGGAGTATTTCAACCGCGGCTACAAGGCCTACAAAAACGAAAACCACCAGAAGGCCCTGCAGTACTTCGAGCAGGCCCACGAATTCGACGAGGACAACGGCCTGTTCAAGACCTTCTACGGGTACCTGCAGTTTCTGACCGACCCGGACAAAAAGGACGACGCCCAGCAGCTTTTGCGCGAGGCCCTCAAATCCGACAACCAGCAGGCCCAACCCGACGCCCACCTGTTTTTCGGGCGCATCCTCAAGGTCAAGGACGAGCACCACCGGGCCAAACGCCACTTCGAGCGCGCCGTCGAGTTGAACCCGAACTCGATCGAGGCCAAACGCGAGCTTCGCGTCTACGAGATGCGCGAACAGAAGGGCAAATCCCCGACCGGGGAGGACCAGAACGCCGGCACCAAGATCAAAGATCTGCTCAACAAAGACCTCTTCTAGATCGCATGCGTCGGGATTGCATCTTGTTGGATCCGGGGGGAGGTGCGTTATACTCCCGATGATTGGTGACGCGATCGTTTGGCGACATCCTCTCGGACCCCACGTGATTTCATGAGCAACATCATCGGCATCGATCTGGGGACGACCAACTCGTGTGTAGCCGTCATGGAGGGCGAGGAGCCGCTGGTTTTGCCCAACGACGAGGGCTCCCGGACGACTCCCTCGATCGTCGGCTTCACCGAGGACAACGA
Source organism: uncultured Bradymonadales bacterium (assembly GCA_964600555.1). GTDB lineage: Bacteria > Myxococcota_A > Bradymonadia > Bradymonadales > Bradymonadaceae > CAJXPB01. The sequence goes on along the minus strand of CAZRLK010000070.1, from coordinate 12,657 downwards.
ATCGTTCGTCGGCCAGCAGGCCAAACGCCAGGCCGTCGTCAATCCCCAGCAGACCGTCTACGACATCAAACGCATCATCGGCCACAAGGCCGGCGACGAGACCGTCGAGCGCCACGCCGAGATCTATCCGTACACGATCACCGAAAACACCAACGGCGACGCCTGGGTCGAGGTCAACGGCCAGGCGTACAGCCCGCAGGAAATCTCGGCGATGATCCTGACCAAAATGCGCAAGACCGCCGAGGATTACTTCGGCGAGGAGGTCTCCGAGGCGGTCATCACGGTGCCGGCGTATTTCACCGACGCCCAGCGCAACGCCACCAAAAACGCCGGCACCATCGCCGGCCTCGAGGTGCGCCGGATCATCAACGAGCCGACCGCCGCCGCCCTCGCTTACGGGTACTCCCGGGACGACGACGCCAAACTCGCCGTCTTCGACCTCGGCGGCGGGACGTTCGACATCTCCGTCCTGGAGCTTCGCGAGGGCGTCTTCGAGGTCATCTCGACCTCCGGCGACAACCACCTCGGCGGCGGCGATTTCGACCGGGCGATCCTCGAATACCTGCTCGACGATTTCGAGCAGGATACCGGCATCGACGTCTCCGACGACAAGATGGCGCTGCAGCGACTCAAAGAGGCGGCCGAAAACGCCAAATGCGAGCTGTCGACGCTCTCGGAGACGAACATCAATCTCCCGTTTTTGGCCGTCGACGACGACGGGCCCCAGCACCTGTCGATGACCCTGTCGCGCTCGAAGCTCAACGACCTCGTCTACGATCTGGTCGAACAGCTCGAGATCCCCTGCAACGACGCCCTCGACGAGGCAGGGCTGACGACCGACGACATCGACGACGTCCTGCTGGTCGGCGGCATGACCCGCATGCCGCTCGTCCAGGAGAAGGTCGAGGGGTTTTTCGACATGTCCCCCGCCAAAGACCACAACCCCGACGAAGTCGTCGCCATGGGCGCGGCCATCCAGTCGGGCATCCTGCGCGGCGAGGTCAAAGAGGTGATCTTGCTGGACGTCACGCCGATGGATCTCGGCATCCGCGTCGAGGGCGATCGCTTCTCGGCGCTGATCCCGAAAAACACCTCGATCCCGACCCAGGAGACGAAGGTCTTTACGACGACCGAAGACAACCAGTCGATCGTGACGATCGAGGTCCTGCAGGGCGACAGCGACAAAGCGAGCGAGAATACGCTGCTCGGCATGTTCAACCTGACCGGCATCCCCAACGCCCCCGCCGGCAAGCCCCGCATCGAGGTCGCCTTCGACATCGACACCGACGGCATCGTCAACGTCTCGGCGCGCGACCTCAACTCCGACCGCGAGCAGTCGATCACCGTCGAGGGAACCTCGGGGCTTTCCGAAGAGGAGCTGCAGCGCGCCCAGAAGCGCAACCGGGAGCGCGAGGGTGCCGCCGCCGAGGCGGCAACCTGACCGCGACCGGAGCCTCCCTCCTTTACCGTTCCATCCGCGTGCTCGTCGCCCCCGCCGCCGGCAGATACGCCTCCCGGAGGTAATCCTCGAGCATGCGGTCGGCGTTGAACCGCCAATTCGCGCTCATCATCGCCCATTTCATCCGCTCGACCCACCCCTGCCGGATTCCCTCGGCGTCGACGTCGTAATACAGCGGGATCACCTCCTCCTCGAGCGTCCGGTACAGCTCCCTCGCATCGTGGGCATCCTGCTCGCCCGGATCGGCGTACTCGCGCCCCTCGCCGATCGCGAAGCCGTTTTGGCCGTCGTACGCCTCCGCCCACCACCCGTCGAGGATCGAGCAGTTGAGCACCCCGTTGAACACGCACTTTTGCCCGCTCGTCCCGCACGCCTCCTGCGGCCGGCGCGGGTTGTTGAGCCAGACGTCGACCCCCTGGATCATGTGCCGGGCGACGTGCATGTCGTAGTCCGCCAGAAACACCACCCGGCCGGCGAACTCGGGGTCGACCGTCAACTCGACGATCTCGCGGATCAGCTCCTTCGCCCCGTCGTCCTCCGGGTGCGCCTTGCCGGCGTACACAATCTGGATCGGGCGGTCGGCGTCGTTGACCCGCTCGCGAAACCACTCGAGCTCCTCGAGGATCAGCGTCGCCCGCTTGTAGCGGGCAAACCGCCGGGCGAACCCGATCGTGAGCACGTCCTGCTCGAACCCGCTCCCCGGCCGCACCTCGCCGGGCCCCTCGCCCGAGGGCGCCTCCTGGACGTCGACCCGGTAGTCGATGAAATCGAGCAGCCGCGATTTCATGATCTGGTGCGTCTCCCACATCTCCCCGTCCGACACCCCGCCTATCGGCTCCCAGGTCTCCGGCTCGTACATCCGATCGCGCCACCCGGACTCCAGGTGCCGGTCGTACAGCGTCCGCATCTCCGGCGCCAGAAACGACGCCACGTGGATCCCGTTGGTGATGTGCCCGATCGGCACCTCCCGCTCCGCCTTCGACGGCCAGATCCCGCGCCACATGTCGCGGCTGACCCGCCCGTGGATGTGGCTGACGCCGTTGCGCCGGTCGCTCATCTTCAACGCCAGCACCGTCATGCAAAACGGCTCGTCGGGGTTGTCGACATCCACCCGCCCCAGGCCGTGAAAATCACGGTGCGACAGGCCGACCTCCTCGCGCAGCCACCCGAGCTTCTCCTCGAACAGCCCGATCTCGAAGCGGTCGTGGCCGGCCGGCACCGGCGTGTGGGTCGTAAAGACCGCCCGGCGGGCGACCCGCCGGCGCGCCTCCCAGAAATCGATCCCCTCGGCCCGCATGATCCGCGCGCACCGCTCGAAGGTCGCGAACGCCGAGTGCCCCTCGTTGAGATGATACACCCCCGGCTGGATGCCCAGCTCGTCGAGAAGCCGGATACCCCCGACGCCGAGCAGAAGCTCCTGGCGGATGCGCATCCGGGTGTCCCCGCCGTACAACTGCCCCGACAACTCACGCTGGTCCGGGGAATTGGCCGGAATCTGCGCATCCAGCAGATACAGCTCGTTGCGCCCGACCTTCGCCCGCCAGGCGTGCGCCCGGATCGGCCCGCCATCTCCCTCCGGGACGACCACCTCGAGCGGCTCGCCGGTCTCCTCGTCGACGACCTTCTCGATCGGCTTGACCGACGTATCGATCTCGCCGGTCGATTCCTGCTGCCAGCCCTCCCCGTCGATCGCCTGCTCGAAATACCCGTGGTGATAAAACAGCCCGACGCCGACGATCGGGATCGCCAGGTCGCTGGCGGATTTGAGGTGATCGCCGGCCAGCACCCCGAGCCCGCCCGAATAGATCGGCAGCGACTCGTGCATGCAAAACTCGGCGCAAAAATAGGCGACCGGCGCCGGGTGCAGCGGCCCGGCGTGCGGGTTCGCCTCCGGCCCCGTCGCCTCCAGGTACTCGCCGAGCCGCCGGTGGGCGTTCTGGATGCGGCTGGCGAGCGCCCGCTCGCGCGCCCGCTCCAACAGCGTCTCGTCGTCGATCTCGGCGAGGAATTCCGCCGGGTTGTGCGAGGTCGCGCGCCACAGCTCCCGGTCGAGCTCCCGGAACAACTGCCAGACCTCCGGCTGCCAGCACCACCACAGATTCTCGGCGATCGCTTCGAGCTGTCGGATCAGGGGCGCGTCGGCCATCGTCTCGGGCTCCTCGTCTGGACGGATTGTCGGACTTACCGCAAGCTGCGCGGCATCATAAACGAACGACGCGACAGGCCAAACGATCGATCCGTCTCCACCGATCCGGGGTCGATCGTGCGCCGGTCTGCCGCCGTGGTCACACCAGGCCGTCCGGCACTGTGGCCAGATCATCCCTGGTCTGGGGCCGACGGCACTGTGGCCAGACCATCCCTGGTCTGGAGGCCGACGGCACTGCTCGACCGGCGTACGCATTCCGGCGCGACGGTAGAAATCGGCGCTCGACCGGCGCAGACCTTCCGCCGCGACGGAACAAACCGGCGCTCGACCGGCGTACGCATTCCGACGCGACGGTGCAGACCGGCGCTCGGCCGGCGCAGACCTTCCGGCGCGACGGTGGAGACCGGCGCTCGGCCGGCGTCGACCTCGGGTTTCGCGGGTGGTAATCGGCGCTCGCGCGGCGTAGACGTCGCATTTTCGAGGTGGTGACAACCCTCGATCCGGCGGCCATACGCCGGATTTCGGCCAGCCTGCACCGTCGAGTTGGCGGATCGACGCCGGATTTCTGGCAGATCGTACCGTCGCGACGAAACGTCGACGCCGGGATTCAGGCAGATCGTGCCGTCGAGACGAAACGTCGACGCCGAAATTCAGGCAGATCGTACCGTCGCGACACAACATCGACGCCGGGATTCAGGCAGATCGTACCGTCGATCTCGTCGAGTTGCGCCGGCTCGGAGGCATGCTGTCGGTCGCAGCGCCGGCACTGTGGCCAGACCATCCCTGGTCTGGAGCAGCCGAAGGTGCAACGCTCGACCGTCGGCCACCGCGATCGACTGGGCGGCACTGTGGCCAGACCATCCCTGGTCTGGAGCGCCGAAGGCGCACCGCCCCCGGACAGACGGCGGGAAGCGGGTCGGAGGCGGGATTGAAGGTCCGAACTCGGAGATCGGAGTCGTAGTTATAGCTAAGGGGTGGGCAAGAAGCGGAAAAAGGGATACCTCCGTCACGCAGGCCTAAAGGTAAATGGAGACTCTACGCAGACAGGAGGCATCCCGATGAGCAAAGGACCATACGAAGCGGTTTCCATCAAGGACGTCGACATCGAATACGTGGCGCAGCGGTTCGACTACGAACGATTGCAGGTCGGCTTCGACGTGGCCAAAGAGGTCCACTTTGCGTGTCTCATGGGCCCGAACCAGGAGGAGTATTACGTGTTCTACTTTGATGCCCGACGGGATCTCGACCGGATGATCGCGTTTTTGGAGGGCCTCGAGGCCGACGAGATCCGGTGTACGATGGAGGCGACCGGGACCTACGGCGAGCCGCTGCGTGCGGGGCTCGAGCGCCACGGTTTCGAGGTCCACCAGATGGGCGCCAAAAAGTGCCAGCAGGCCCAGGAGCTTTTTGACGATGTCCCGAGTCTGCATGACGGCAAGGCGGCCTATCTGCTGGCACGGCTGTCGTGGCTCGAGCTTGCCGAAAAGTGGGAGGCCCGCAGTCGGCGAGACCGTCGGTTGCGGGCGATCCTCGGGGAGCTGCACCACCACGAAGACACCCTCGATCGGCTGACGGGTCGGATGGAGGGCCAGCTGGCCCAGTTCTGGCCGGAGTTGACTGTGGAGCTGGATCTGCGCTCGGCCACCCTCCAAAAGCTGCTCGCCGAATACGGCTGCCCGCAGGCCGTGGCGGCCGACCCGGAGGGAGCCCGCGGGGTGATGCACCGGGCCAGCCGGGGGAGACTCGGGGCGAGACGCATGGAGGCGGTCCTCCAGGCGGCCCGCCAGACGACCGGAGTGGAGCCGATCGGGCGGGAGGTCGAGCAGATCCAGCATCTCGCCCGGGAGATGCGCCAGGCCGAGGCCGAGCGTCGGCGGTGTCGCCGCCAGCTCGACGAGGTGATCGACCAGGAGGAGCAAGACGCCGACCAGGAGGGCTCCGAGATCGGGCGGTTGAGAAACTTCGGCGGCGTGAAACTGGCGAGCGTGCTGGTCGGCAAGCTGGGTGCCCCCTCGGAGTATGAGTCGGCGGCGGCCTACGAGAAAGCGGCGGGGTTGAATCTTCGGGAAAAATCCAGTGGCCAGCATCACGGCGAGCCGAGTGTCACCAAACAGGGGCCAGGCTCGGTACGGCACAATCTGTTTATGCTGGCCTGCCGGATGGTCCAGTCCGGGGACAAAGGGTGTCCGTATCTGAGGGCCTGGTACCACGAGAGGTTACGCCGCAACGGCGGGGTCCGGCTGAAGGGCCTGGTGGCGGTGATGCGGAAGCTGATCCGGGCCATCTATCATATCGGCCGAGGAGCGGCCTACGACCCCTGCAAGCTATTTGACGTGAGTCGACTCGATGTCCCGGTCGCCGAGCAGACGAGATGAATCAGCGATCGAAACCGGTATCCATGGACCGACATCAGGAGGTACGATGAGTCATTGAGTTTGGTTCGGCTCGCGACCGAACCGTCGGAGGTGACTGTCGCTTCCGATCTGAAGCCCTCCCCCGAGGAGAGGCTCTATCGGAGTCTTACAGCACCTCCCCCGATGTGTCCGCCGGGTCCAATGTCCGATGCAACTGCACCGACGGCTCGCCGAAAGCGAGTACGTTCGATTCGACAGGGTTGGCTACCCCGGCCGCGGGACCCATCCGGTTCGGTCGACGAGACGACGGTAGCTGGAAGGTACACGAAACCCGGTCGTTGAGCCTTCTTTTGAATCGGCAGGTTTCGTGTGCCCGCAGGGGTCCAGCCCCAGCCCAAATGACGGAGGTTGACTCGCTATGACAAATCGGAGCTCGGAGATCGGAGATCAATCGCGGAGGGCGGGGAAGCGCGGAGCTCGCAGAGGCCGCGGAGACACGAAGGCGCGGAACGCGGAGCCCGGAGCGGGAGCGCGGTCCCGGCTGCGTCGGCCCGGGTACGGAGCGCGGGGACTGGTGAGTCTGGTCACTGGAGACGGAAGATTGCCCGGATTTGCAGCGGAGCACTGGAGGCGTCACAAATGTTCGCGGAGCGGGAACACGGTCCAGCTCGTGGCTCGCCGAAGTGTTCGGGCACGGGTGCCGGCACTGTGGCCAGACCATCCCTGGTCTGGAGCGCCGAAGGCGCACCGCCCCCGGACCGCCGCCCGCACTCCGCCGCGCCCCCCGCGAGCCGTTCCGTGGTCTCTTCTGCGCCCGCAGCGCCCTCCGCGCTCGCCCCTCCCGCGGCCTCCGTGTTTCCGTGCCTCCGCGGCCTCCGTGTTTCCGTGCCTCCGCGATTCCGCGATGGTCCACGGGAGGCCTTCGACGAACCGTGGCAGATGTACGTATCGACACGGGCTTGAAACCGCCCTGGACATGCCCTCCCTGCCGCACCAGGCCGTCGGTTGGAGACTCCTGCCCGTCGACGTGCCCGACAACGCGTCACCCACCGTGTTGCGAGGCCCTCGAAGCCTCGCATATGATAGGGTTCCGCCGTTATTGTGTATTGAGACTTCGGGAGTCAGACCATGCAAGCTCGCATCGCATCACTTCTCGCGTCGTCGCTCGTTGTTGCGCTTCTGGTCGCCTGCTCCGGCGACGACCCCGCCGCCGATTGCGGCCCCGACACCGTCGAACGCGACGGCCGCTGCGTGGCGGTCGGCGGCGACGATGCCGGCGGCCCCGACTCGACCGACGACGGCGTCACCTGCGGGGAGGGAACGATTCGCATCGACGGCGAATGCCGACCCGAAGGCGCCGTGTGCGGCGAGGGCACCGTCTTCGAGGACGGCGAGTGTGTCCCCGCCCCCACCGACGCCGGGTCGACGGAGACCGGCACGTCCGACACGGGAATGGCGGATACCGGCCCGGCCGACACCGACGGGGCGGACACGGCTTCCGACGGATCCATCGACACCGCCCCGGCCCCCGATACGAGCTGCACGAACCCCGAGACCGAGTGGTGCGACGGCCGCGACAACGACTGCGACGGCGTCGTCGACAACGGCGAGGTCTGCCCGGACGATTCCGTCCAGCATACCGACTCGTTCGGCGACGGCGTCTATTTTCTCGGCACGACCGCCGAGGGCTCGTGTGGCGCATCGGCCCTCCAGCAATTCTGGCCGTCGCTCGACACCGACTACTACGAGGGCTTCGACTGCCACGCCAACCGGTTTGCCTTCGAGCCGACCAGCAACCGGCTGTATTATCACGCGACCTTCCACGGCATTCAGCGCAATACCACCTCCGGGGCCGATTCCGACCCGGTCGTCGAGACACCGCCGTGCGGCGAAAACGTCGGCGCGGACTTCGGCTTCGACGGCCAGGGCCGGCTATATTACCGCTGCTCGGACACCCTGCGGCGAGAGAATGGCGAGCTGCTCGCTCAGCCGATCAACCAGCTGGTCGCGACCCTCGACGACGGGCGCACCGTCGTGACCCGCGCCTCGAACCAGGCCAGCGGCGATGCCTTCGTCGTCCTCGACGAGCAGGGCCAGGCGATCGCCCGCCTCGATCCCCGCGACCGGTTCGTCGGCACGCTGGAGGCCCTCCCCGGCTCCGCCTCGACCGCCGGCGACAAGGCCTACGTGCTGTTCGAACGCACCTGGGGACAGGACAACCGCGAGTACGTCGCCTTCCGGCTGACCACCGACAACGACTGGCAGAGGATGCGTCGCCTCGAGGTCGACCAGTTCGGCCGCGTCCCGCTGGTCATCTCGGATGGCACCGTCTTCGTCAACGAACGCGACCCGAACACCACCTTCGACAACCGCATCGCCGCCTACCACACCGACGGCCAGCGCGAGGTCGTCTGGCGCGAGGCCAACGCCTCGGAGGTCAAACAACACGGCGGTGAACTGCTGCTGGTGGGTCCGAAGGGAACGCCGACGCCGTAAAAGTAGCCGACGCCGTCAAACAGAGAGGGAGGGAAAGCGATCCCCGGACCGCCGTTCACCTCCGTGGCCAGACCCCCGGTCTGGAGCGCCGAAGGCGCAGCGGCCCCGGACCGCCGTCCACCTCTGTGGCCAGACCATCCCTGGTCTGGAGCGCCGAAGGCGCGTCGCCCCACCGTCGGCGAGGCCGCCTCCCGACCGACGCTCCCCACGAGCGGGGGGATGCCCGGCGGCCAACCTTGCGTCGCATTGACAGCACGTGGGGCCGCTGCCAAGGTGCCCGGCGGAGCGAGCGCAGGGAACCCGGTGCGAGCCCGGGACGGACGCGCCACTGTATGCGGCGACGTCGACGGCCCTCGACGCCACTGTCCCGCCGAGGGATGGGAAGGCCGCCGTCGGCACGCGAGCCGCGAGTCAGGATATCTGCCCGCTCGTCGAGCAAGCTCCCGACGTTGCGTCGCAGAGCCGACGCTCTTCGCGCTTCGAGAGCACCGCCATGCCCGTCGTCTACCGACACCTCCCGTGTGGCGGGGGACGCCCCGACTGTCGAGCCCGACGCCCGACGACCCTCGTCGCCGCCGCCGCGCTCGGGCTAATCGTCGTCTGTGGCGTTCCCGAGGCCCGCGCCGGCGAAAGCGCTTCTTCCGGAAAGACCGATTCCGAACAGGCCGATTCCGAACAGGCCGAGCAGACCGACTCCTCCGAGTCCACCTCCGACGACGACGCGCCCGACGACGACCTGCAGGTCGAGACCGTCGCCGAGCCCGAGTCGAACCGCACCGACCCACGGGTCCCCTCCGGCTGGGTGACCCGCGTCGAACCTGACCACGCCTTCGGCCGGGGGCGCGACCTGGGCGATTCGCTCGAGCAGGTCGAGGGCGTCTCCGTGCAGCGGCGCTCGAGTCTCGGCCAGCCGACCTTCGCGACCGTCCGCGGCGGCAACCCTCGCCAGATGAGCGTCTACCTCAACGGCATCGAGATCGGCGCGCCGGCGGGGGTCGGCTTCGACGTCGGCCAGCTTTCGACCGGCTGGATCGACGCCGTCGACGTCTACCGCGGGGGCGCCGCCGCCCCGTACGGCACCGGCGCGCTGACCGGCGCCCTGGAGCTTCGCGCCCGACCGCCCGACGAGCCCGGCTGGGCGACCTCGGCGACGGCGATGGCCGGGAGCTTCGCCACCCGTGGGTTCGCCGCCCGCGCCGCGACCCGCTCCGAGGAGATCGGCTTCGAACTCGACGCCAACTGGCGAGGGAGCCGGGGCGATTTCGAGTTCGTCGACGGGCAGGACCAGCGCCACACCCGCCTCAACAACGACCACGCCCAACTGTCGCTCGCGGGCACCGCCGGCGTCGAGACCGAGACCGGCCGCTACCACGCCACACTCGTCCACGAGGACAAATCCCGCGGCGCCCCCGGCCCGAGCGAATTCCAGTCGGCCTACCGTCGGGCCCGCGTCGACTCGCGGCGGACGATCGCGATCGCCGACTGGGAGCGCCGCCGGGTCGCCTCCGGCGCCTGGGGGGCGATCGACGCCCGCGCCGCCGCCGGCTACGTCGGCCGCCGACTCGCGTACGACAACCCCGACTCGTATCTGTCGGACCGCGCCGTCGGCAGCCGGTCGACCCACGACGCCGGCGCGCTGACCGCCGGACTGAGCGGCTACCTCGGGTTCGGCGATTTCTTCCACCTGACCCTCGAGGGACGCACCGACCACTACCGCGCCCGCCACGCGTTTCAGTCCACCTCCCGCGTCGAGGCCGACCGCCAGTCGGTCGCCGTCGGCGCCTCGAACGAGCTGCTCGCGTTCGACGAGCGGCTCAGCCTGATCGCCGGTCTACGCGCCGAGATCGTCGACGGGCGCCGCGGCACCTCCGTCCCGCTCGTCCCCTCGGGCGGGCTCGTCTGGCGCGTCGCCGACTGGCTCGACGTGAAGGCGAATCTCGCGCGCACCCACCGGCTGCCCGATTTCGACGAGCTGTATTTGCGCACCGAGACCATCCGCGGCAACCCGGAGCTGACCCCCGAGCGGGCCCTCAACCTCGACGCCGGCATCGCCGTCGAGCCAGAGGGCGCACCCGTCGGCGGCGCGGTGACGCTGTTTTACAACGACATCGACGAGATGATCCTGTTTTTGCCCCAGACGGCGTATCTGTTCGAGGCCGAAAACCTGGGCGGCGCCGTCGCCCGCGGGCTGGAGGCCTCCACCCGGGTGACCGCCGGCGAACGCTACCGCGCCCGGCTCAGCTACACCCTGACCGACGCCCACCTCGACGCCTCGCCGGCCGTCCAGCTCCCTCGCCACCCGCGCCACCGCGGGGGCCTCTCGCAGCGGCTCGAGCTGGCCGGCCTCGGGCCCTTCGCCCCGCTGCACAGCCTGCGGCTGACGACGAGCCTCGACGCCCGCTCCGCGCTGCACCTCGACAACTTCGGCCACCTCGAGAGCCCGGCGTTCTGGCAGGTCGACGCCGGGGTGAGCCTCGCCCCGATGCGCGCCCTGCGGATCGGCCTGGAGGTCCAGAACATCACCGACAACCGCTGGGGCGCCGACCAGCTTCAACGCCCGCTGCCCGGCCGCGCCGTGTACGCCTCGATCGAGGTCTCGGGCGGCTCCGACGACAGGGAGGCACGGCCGTGAGCATCACCCGCCCCGCCGAGACGCGCCCGGCCCGGTCGGCCCCGATCTGGCTGACCGCCGGCGTCTTGCTCGCTTGCACCGCCTGTGGCTCGCCGGACCGCACCGACGCCCGCCGCGATTTCTCCGCCGCCCCGGCCGTCTGCCCCGCCGGCCCGGAGCGCCCGTCGGGCACCGTCGACCCGAGCTACGCGACGATCGGCCCGTCGAGCAACGCAATTCGCCGCTCCGATCGGCATTTCTGGATCGTCGAGAGCGGCGCCAACACCGTCAGCCGCCTCGATCGCGCGTCGGGACGACTCGACGAGGGATTCATCGACGTCGGCAACGGCCGCAATCCCTACGATGTCGCCGTCGACGCCGAGCGACAGGTCGCCTGGGTGACCAACAACCTCTCGCACACGGTCACCGTCGCCGATGCCGCATCGGGCGGGGTGCTGGCCGAGATCGACGACGAGGCATTCGACAATCCGGCCGGCATCGCGCTGAGCGACGAGCGCGCCTGGGTCACGAACTTCGAGCTCTCCGGCGGCGAGTACGGCCCCGGGTTGCTGACGGTCGTCGACCGGGAGGCCCGCGAGGTCGTCGCCAGCTTCGAGACGCGCTGGAAAAACCCCTCGTACGCCCGGCGCATCGACACGCCCGACGGGCCGCGCATCGCCGTCACCGACGTCGGCGTGCTAACGTACGACGGGGAGGCGCAGCGCTGGCGGCCGCAGTCGCCGGCGGGCCTGGAGCTGTGGCGGCCGGGCGCGGATCTCGAGGCGCCGGCCCGCGAGACCTACGAGCTGGGCTACGACGCCACCCACGAACTCGGCGCCCCGGGCCGGCCGCTTCCCGCCCCGGACGGCGACCACCTGTATGTTACGAGTGCCGTCGCCCCCGTCGTGTTCACCTTCGATCTCCGGGAGGGCGCGTGGGAGCGGAGCATCGACGATCCGATCCGGCTGTACGAGGCCGACGGCGACACCCTGCACCACGGCGCCTTCGGGCCCGACGGCCTGCTGTACGTGACCGCCTTCAACCGCGACGCGATGTATCTGCTCGACCCCTCGTGCGACGAGCCGCTCGGCGAGCCGATCGAGATCGGCGGCTCGGAGGAGCTTCTGGAGGGCCCGCACGGGGTCGCGGTGCAGGCGGGTGGGGAGGGCCTGGAGGCGTACTACCTTTTAAGTCCCGCGCACGCACTCGGGAGGATTCGATTGAATCGCTAAATAGGTGTGACGAAACATGACGTGCTCGGTCGCGCCGAACTGAGCCTCGAGGTCAAGGCGCCGATCCGCAGGCGATTCGGACGTATCGTCGAGGATCGGCAACGCCGAGATCGTGGCTCAGGGCAAGCGAGAAGTGTGTCATGTTTCCGAACACCTGTTTAACTCGTCCGACGTCCATGCGGGTTATCGATCCCGGTCAGTCCTCGCCCCCAAAATTGTTAGACGCTCGCTCGAGCCGGTCGGCTCGGCCAGTGACGCGGCGACGCTCCTGGAGATCGGACGCGGCGGCGGCGAGGTCGCCGACTCCTCGCCGTCGGCCGCCGTCGCGGGCGAGGACGTCGCCGACGTCATCGGCATCC
>CAZRLK010000069.1:0-23799 GCA_964600555.1 uncultured Bradymonadales bacterium | reverse complement strand
CGGCCCCCCCGACTGAAACTCTCGGCGCTGCCGGCGGCGAACGAGTCGAACAAGGCGCCGGCCGCCGACTCGGCGCCGAGTCGGCGGGCGAGGTGCCCGTCGAGGAGGTCGCAGGCGCCGGTTCCGATCAGCCCCGCCGCTCCGACGGCGGTGTAACCGGCGCCCAGGGCGACGCCGGTCGCCCCGGCCAGCACCAGCGCCGTCGCCGTCACGTAATTCGGCGCGATCCGGCGGTTCGCGAGGCGGTCGACCAGTGGTCCCGCCGCTCGATACACGAAATCGACCAGGGCCGGCGGGCGCCAGCCCGGTCCGTCGCCCCCCGGAGCGACGATCGGGTCGGGAGAGGGCGTCAGCCGGGTCATAGGGCGTCGCGAAATCTGCTCAACTGGGTGGCGAGCATGCGGCGCTGCTCGAACAGATCGTGGACCGGGCGCGTGCCGGCCGGAACCTCCGGGTCCTTGAAATAAAACGACAGCCACGGCTGCAGACCGCCCAGGTTGGCCCGGTTGGCGAGGTCTCCGAACAGCGCCAGATCCAGCACCAGCGGGGCGGCGAGGATCGAATCGCGGCACAGAAAATCGATCTTGAGTTGCATCGGGTAGTCGAGCCAGCCGCGCAGGTCGATGTTGTCCCACCCTTCTTTGTTGTCGCCGCGCGGGCGGTAGTAGTCGATGCGCACCTGGTGGTCGAGGTCGCCGTACAGGGACGGGTGGCGGTCGGGTTCGAAGATCGCCTCCAGGACCGACAGTTTGCTCATCTCCTTGCTTTTAAAACAGCCCGGCTCGTCGAGGACGTGGCCGTCGCGGTTGCCGAGGATGTTGGTCGAGTACCAGCCGTCGACGCCGAGTTTGCGGGCGGCGAGGGCGGGGGCGAGAGCAGTTTTGATAAGGGTCTGGCCGGTCTTGAAGTCCTTTCCGGCCAGCGGGACGCCGCGTTGCTCGGCGAGCTCGATCAGCGCCGGGCAGTCGGTGGCGTGGTTCGGGGCGCCCAGCAAAAAGGGGACCCCGGCCTTCAGGTGGGCGTACGCATAGATCATCGTCGGGCTGATCGCCTCGGCGTCCTCGCGCAGCCCCTGTTCGAAGGCCTCGATCGAGCGATGGACTTCGCCGAGCGGGCGGTGCACCTCCGTCGAGGCGCACCAGACGGCGACCGCACGATCGCAATCGTGGGTGTCGAGAAACCGGTGGATGTCGGCCTGCAGGGCCTCGGCGGCGGCCATCTTCGAGTCGACCTGTTTGACGTGGGGGCCCCGCAGATTCGGCAGGTACTGCGGGTCGAACACCGCCGGCATCGGCGAGATGGCCTCGAGTTCCTCGCGGATCGGGGCGAGATCGGCGTCGTCGAGCACCGCGGCGGACTGGGCCGCCCGGTAGCAGTCCTCGCTGAACAGATCCCAGCCCCCGAAGACCAGATCGTCGAGTTCGACCAGCGGCAGCGCCTCCCGGATCGGCGTCGTCTCAGTCCTCTCGCCCCCCATCGTCCCCATCTGCGAGAGGCTCCCTGTCGCCTCGGCCACGCCCCGCCGGATCGCCAGTGTCCCGGCCACGACCGTCGTGCCGACGGCACCCAGCCCGGGCAGCAAGACGGCGAGCTTCCCCCGAGAGGGGTCGACGTTCGATACGGGCGAGTGGGAGTTCACGGGGCACCTGCCTTCGTGTCGAGAAACCGAACGGACGCCACGGACACTTCGGTACGAACCCGGCACACGCTCAAACTTAGTCAGCCTGCAGATTTTTCTAGCGAATCGAACGGCCGGGAACGGCTCGCGAAAGGATCGGGGAGAGCTCGCAAAAGGCCCGGGAGCGGCTTGCAAAAACGGCTTGCGAACGCCCCGTAAACCCGTGATGCTGTTCGTGCGGTTCCGTGGTCGTCGATGAACAGGTCTCGAGCGGGACTCGCCTGGTACTTTCGCGGGTCGCTCGAGTCCTCTCGTCGTACACTCGCGATTCGTTCGTACAACGCTCGGATATCCCCGCAGGATCCGAGCCGTACAGGAGGTAGACGATGTCGCTTGTCGCATGGATGAAAGGAACGGGCCCCTCGGGTTTCGGCTACGGGTCGACCGCCGAAGCGGTCACCGAGGGGCTGGATCTGAGTGATCGCCGGATGCTGATCACCGGCTGCAACTCCGGGATCGGCCGGGAGACGATGCGCGTGCTCGCCGAACATGGCGCCACCGTCTTCGGGGCGGCCCGAAACGACGAGAAGGCCGAGAGGACCTGCGAGGGGGTCGAGGGCGACGCCCGGCCAGTCGTCTGCGAGCTGTCCGAGCCGAGTTCGGTGCATTCGTGTGTCGAGCAGGTCGGCGAGGCGGAGGGCGAACTCGACGCGATCATCTGCAATGCCGGCATCATGGCGCTGCCGGAACTCGAGCAGGTTCACGGCTACGAAAAGCAGTTTTTCGTCAACCACATCGGCCATTTCATCCTGGTGACCGGCCTGCTCGACCAGCTCACCGACGACGGGCGGGTCGTGATGCTCAGCAGCGAGGCCCACAAACGCACCCCGGAGGGTGGAATCGCCTTCGAAAATCTCTCCGGTGAGCACGGCTACGACGACTGGACGTTTTACGGTCAGTCGAAACTCGCCAACCTCCTGTTCGCCCGGGAACTGGCCCGTCGCTTCGACGACGACGAGACCGATCGCATCGCCAACGCCGTCCATCCCGGTGTAATCAACACCAATCTCTCGCGGTACATGAATCCGTTTTTGCGCGCCGGCATGGCCGTCGTCGAACCGCTGTTTTTGAAGAGCATCCCCCAGGGCGCCGCCACCCAGACCTACGTTGCCGTCCACCCCGACGCCGCCGAACACAACGGCGAGTATTTCGCCGACTGCAACCTCGCCGAGTCGAGCGCCGAGGGCCGCGACATGCAGCTCGCCGAACGCCTCTGGGAGGAGAGCGAACGGATCGTCGACGAGCTCGGAGACGGCGCCTAGTACTACAACCGTACTTCGAGAATGGAGCAAAGGTCGGGGGTGGCTCGTACCGAACACCCGGACCGCACCGGCAACGAGAGCGCAACCGAGCGCGAACGGGGGCGAAGCATCGCGAAAGCCCCCGAACCTCCCGACTCGACGGTAGTTTTTGCCGTTTTACCTAACAAAACACCCCCAGCCTGGTCTCACTCGAGCAGGACACGAGCCGTCACCGGGCAGTGATCGGAGACGCGTCGGTGGAAAATGGGGCACCGATCGCCCGGCTCGCAGCCGACCGACTCGCAGGGCCCCCGCGAGCGGGCTCGGACGGCGACACCCTCGGCCAAGACGTGATCGAGCGCGAAGCTGCGGCACGACTCGTCGGAGACCCAGTAGCCGCTGCACTCGGTGCGTCGCGAAATCCAGCGCATCGGCGAGTGAGCGGCGGTGTCGGCGAGCATCTCGCGGTCGCGAAGTTCGGTCGAGTTGAAATCACCCAGCAGGACCGTCGTCCGATCGTCGGTGCGGTGCTTCCGGAGGATCGTCTGCAGGGCGTCGTACTGCTCGCGGCGAATCGGCAGGCCTGCCGAGCCGGCCTTGAAATGGACGACAAACACCTCGAGATTGGCGCCGCCACGCCTGCGCATCTCGGCCTCGAAAACCGGCCGGGCTCCCTCGTAGACGACCGTCTGCTCGTGGGTCGTCGTCTCGACGAGCTGAAAATGCTCGGTGTTTACCAAGACGCCGGGACTCATCTCGGGAGGCTCCTCGGGAAAGGCCGCCCGCCATCTCCCGCCGAGCCGACGGTGGGCTTCGCGGCGAAGCCGCGCCGGATCGGTGATCTCCTGGAGGGCGATCACGTCCGCCTCGAGCTCGGCGATCGTCTCGAACGCTCCGTCGACCTGCACCTCCGATTTCGGGAACTCCTCGATGTTGAACGTCGCGACCGTCGAGGCGCGGCGCTTCGCGCACACCTCGACGACGAGGAGCGCGACGAACACGACGACGAGCACGCGAAGAAAATGTCGGCGCCCCCTGCCTCGAAGCGGGCTGATCATGGCGGATTCGGCCCGAGGAAAGCACGTGATAGATTCGGGAAACCTCGGAAACGGCTCGGGTAAGGCGCGTCAACCGCGAGAGTACTGTGGAAAAACGGTGACTACTCTCGGGGCGTGGGTCCCCGGCGACCAGCATGCCAGATTTCGGCGGATCAACCCAGGTGCGAGTCGATCGTGGCCAGCAGGTCGGTGAGGGCAAACGGTTTCGACATCACCGCCGAGGCGTCGCGGCGGAGGGCCTCGCGGGCCGTCTCGTCGGTCAGATACCCGGAAATGACGATCACGGGAGTCTGTTCGTCGGCGTCGCGCAGCCACTCGAGGAATTCGCCGCCGGTCATCTCTGGCATCCACCAGTCGGCAATGATCAGATCCAGAGCGTACAGCGGACTGTCGTGTTGACCGAGCGACTCGACGATTTCGAGGGCCTCCAGAGGGCTGGTGGCGGAGGCGACCCGATAGCCCTCGTCGCGCAAGAGATGTTCGAGCAGGGTCCGCATGTTGTCGTCGTCCTCGAGGATGAGAAGCTCCCCGCGCGACTGGGGACGTTGGTTTTCGTTGGTACGGGCGTCGGCGTCGGGACGATTGGTGGTCGGCATAGTCTCTCCTGATGGATGTGACGGTCGTCGAAGCGGTCTTCCGGGGCCAACATCTTGCAGGAAACGTGCCGCCTCATTTGCCCCGGGCGAATCGGCATTGCCGCCGATTCATCGGCGCTGGTCGTTGCATTTTGCAAACCCGCCGGTTGCAAAGTGTTGGTCGTCGGGAGGAGCACAGCGTCGCCGACCCGACCGGTTGCTTTTCGCCGGGCGTGCGGACGCCCGGCGGAGACCCCGGGAACAAAACTGGCAACTCGGCGCCTTTACCACGCATGCGGCGACCGACGAGACGGCCGCCGATGCGTACCCGGGAGTTCGGCTTGGAGCACGAACAACACTCATCCCAACAGCGGGGATCGATGCGGCGCCAGATCGGGGCCATCGTGCTGGTGGTCGTCGCGCTGTTTGTCGGCCAGATCTGGGCGACGATCATATTCTCGCATTCGACTCGTTCGAGGTGACGCCGACGATTCACTGGTCGGTCGGCATCCTCACCTCCCTGGCTCCGGTCCATTCCGGGGAGCGGGCGATGATCTGGCGGATCGGCTCGATTTCGGCGGTGTTCAGCCTGCTGTTGTTCGGTTTCGGCGGTTTTCTCGTCTACTCGGTTCGCCGGCGAGGCCAGTTGCGCGAACGCCTCGGTCATGCCCGCCAGCTCGCCCGCCTCCACGCCAAGTCGGATGCCATCCTCGATGCGATCCCGATCGCCGTGGCGGTCGTCGACGAGGATCGGCGGGTCACGCAACTCAACGCCGAGATGGCAGAGCTGGTCGGCGAGCAGGCGCGCGGCGAAAAACTCGAGGACCTCTGGCGAGAGGCCGCCGACACCTCGTTCTCTCCGATTGCGCAGGCGGTCGAGCGGGGTGCCGGGGGCCGGGGGGCGGAGCCGATCGTCCTCGAGCCGATCGATTTCGGCGACGGGCCCCGGCACTTGCAGTTTCGCGCCGTCGCTTTGAGCGACGACGCCGACGAGGAGTCGATGATCCTGGCGTTCGACGACGTTACCCGTGTGCGCCAGCTCGAATCGCAGCTGTTGCGCGCCGAGAAGTTGGCGACCGTCGGGACCCTCGCCGCCGGTGTCGCCCACGAGATCGGCACGCCGCTGGGCGTCGTCCGCGGTCGCGCCGAGTATGCCCTGTCGAAATTCGACGACGACGATCCCCGAGCCTCGCATCTCGAAGTGATCGTCGATCAGGTCGACTACGTCTCCGGGATTGTCCGCCAGATTCTCGATTTCTCGCGCGAGGACGAGCCGGAGGTGCGCGCCACCGACCTCGAGCGGCGGGTCGAGGAGGCCCTGCAGTTGGTCAGCTTTCAGCCCGGCGAGGAGCGCTCCGAGATCTTGGTCGACTTCCCCGACGATCTGGCGCCGCTGGCGGCAAACCCCGACGAGCTGCAACAGGTTCTGGTCAACCTGCTGGTCAACGCCGATCAGGCCTGCAAGGGCCAGGGGACGATCGAACTGGAGGCGGGCCTCGAGGAGACCGGCGCCGAGGGGCCGATGGTGCGGGTGGTCGTCCGCGACGACGGCGAGGGGATCGCCCCGGAGCAACAGCGCGAGATCTTCGACCCGTTTTTCACGACGAAAAAGCGGGGCAAGGGGACGGGGCTCGGGCTGTCGATCGTCCAGCAGATCGTCCGCAACCACGGAGGCACGATCCACCTGACGAGCCGACCCGGCGTCGGGACGCAATTTACCGTGCGGTGGCCGGTCTGGGAGGAGGGGCGCGCCGAGAGCGACGGCGACGAGGCGGCGAGCGACAACTTCTCCGAACACCCTCCTGAATCCCATGGCTGACGAGTTGTCTGAATCCGCACGCGTTCTGGTCGTCGACGATCACCGCGAGATGATCGAGCTGCTCGCCGATCGACTCGCCGAGCACGGCTGGGAGGCCTCGGTGGCGACCGGCGGGGCCGAGGCGATCGCGCGGCTCGACGAATCGCCCCCGGACGTGGTGGTCACCGACCTTCGCATGGAAGAGGTCGACGGGTTCGACCTGCTCGAGGCGGCCCACGAGCGCGACCCGAATCTCCCGGTCGTCATCATGACGGCCTTCGGCGAGATCGACAGCGCCGTCGAGGCGATCAAACGCGGCGCCTTTCACTACATGACCAAGCCGTTCGAGTTCGACGAGCTGGAGGTGTTTTTGGAGCGGGCGCTCGAGAACCGGCGCCTGCAGCGCGAAAACCAGGCCTACCGCCGGTCGATGGCCGAGCGCGCGCCGCTCGAAAAGCTGGTCGGGACGAGCGAGCCGGTGGTGGCGCTTCGGGAGACGATCGAGCGGGTCGCCCGGACCGACGCCCCGGTCACGATCCGCGGTGAGAGCGGCAGCGGCAAAGAGCTGGTCGCCCGGGCGGTCCACGGCTGCAGCGCGCGCCACGCCGAACCGTTCGTTCCGGTCAATTGCGCCGTCCTGCCCGAGCATCTGCTCGAAAGCGAGCTGTTCGGCCACGCCGAGGGGGCGTTCACCGGGGCGGAGGCGGCGCGCGCCGGGCTGTTCGTCGAGGCCGACGGCGGGAGTCTGTTTTTGGACGAGATCGGGGACATGCCGCCCTCGCTGCAGGCGAAGCTGCTCCGGGCGCTCGAGGAGGAGTCGGTGCGGCCGGTCGGGGCGGATCGCCCCCGGTCGGTCGACGTGCGGGTGCTGGCGGCCACCCACCGCGACCTCGAAACGCGGATCGAGACCGGCGAGTTTCGCGAGGATCTGTTTTACCGGCTGAACGTCATTCCGGTTCGCGTCCCGGCCCTGCGCGAGCGTCGAGGCGACATTCCGCTCCTGGTCGAGCACTTTCTCGCCGAGGCGGCCTCGTCCCATCCCGAAAGCGACGTCGAGGCGGTCGACGAGGCGCTCGTCGCCGAGCTGCAGGCGCGAGAGTGGCCGGGCAATGTCCGGCAGCTCAAAAACGTCGTCGAGCGACTGGTCGTCCTCGGCGACGGGCCTCGGGTCGACCTCGAAGCGCTCCGGGATCTCGGCGCCGAACCGGCCTCCGCCGCTCGATATCCGATCGACCCCGACGAACTGCGCCCGCTCGAGGAGATGACCAACGAGTACATCCGCTGGGTCGTCGACCGCTGCGACGGCAACAAGACCCGGGCGGCCGAGATCCTCGAGATCGACGTCTCGACGATCTATCGCCGATTCGACTCGGATTGAACGCCCGGTGGTGGCCCCGCCGGGGCGGCCGCCGCCGGCGTGTTGCAAAATCCCGCTCGACCCCCTTTGCAATTTGCACGATCCGGCGCGGTCCGCACCGTGCCAGCCACTTTCCCGTCGCCGAGCGCCGGGCCTCCGTTTCCCCCGGATCGTCGGGGGAAGGGCCGGAGTCTCGGCCCCTGATTTCCCGACCGCATCCGGCGCCGGTATCGATTCTGCATCTTTTGGCTGGCGAGTGCCGCCGAGTGCGGCGTTGCCACTGCGCCTCTCATCGTGGAGACGACCATGCGACATCAACCATTCGACCACTTCGACGACTCCGACCCCGCCGGGACCGAGCGACTCGAGCCGGATCTCGGCGACGCCGACATCTTGATCATCGAGGATGATCGGGAGATGCGAAGCCTGATGGAGACGGTCCTCCAGGCGAACGGCTGCAACGCCGCGGCGGTCGCCTCGGCGATCGACGGAGTCGATGTCCTCGATCAAAGCGGACGCAGCGCCGACGGCGACTTCGGACTGGAATTGGTGGTGCTCGACTGGTGGCTGCCGGGGATGACCGGCGAGCAGTTTCTCGAATGGCTGCGAGACCGCGACTCCCTTTTGCCCGTCCTCGTCATATCGGGGTTCGCCGACGAAGACCTCCTCGATCGGGCCGGCCGAGGCGGCGCCGCGATGCTCCTGTCGAAGCCGTTCGCCATGCCCGAGTTCGTCCGCGCCGTCGAAGCGCTCACCGCCGCCCCGAACATCGCCTGACCCGCCGCCGCCGCCCGCGACCGGGGTCCGCCCCACCCGGCGGGCTCCGGCCCCCCGATCCGTCCCCCCAACCACCGACGCCCGACGACCCGCCCTCGCCTCCCCCGAGCAGTCCCCGGGCAGTACCGTGGACATCTCGCGAGCACGTGATAATTCACGGTTTGCCCGTTCCCCTGCGGGATCGGACACCGAGTCAGACTCGTACCCAACGTCGAGGAGCATCGGATGCGCATCATCGTCGTCGGGGTCGGCCAGGTCGGACGCGCCGTCGCCGAAGGGCTGTACGATCAGCACGAGATCGTCGTCGTCGATCACGATCCGGACAAACTCGACAAACTTCGCTACGAGGCCGACGTGATGAGCTTCGAGGGGGACGGCGCCGACCTCGAGGTCCTCGAGGAGGCGGAGGTCGCCGAGGCCGACATGCTCATCGCCAGCACCGACGACGATCGGACGAACATTCTCGTCTGCACCACCGCCTCGGCGCTCAACGACGAGCTGTTCAGCATCGCCCGGGTCGCCGAGACCGGATTTCTCAAATCGTGGGAGTACGCCGACGAGGCGTTCAACGTCGATCTGATGGTCGGCAGCGACTACCTGACCGCCCGGAGTCTCGTCCGCGTCGGGCTCCGCCAGCGCGCCCGGGTCGTCGAGTACTTCGGACGGGGGCGCATCGAGATGGTCGAATTCGAGGTCCCGCCCGACAGTCACCTCGCCGACCGTCCCGTCCGCGAGGTCGACGTCTACGAGGGCGTCCGCTACGCCGCCGTCTGCGACGACGAGGGGATGGAGGTCGCGGGCGGCGACACCGTCATCGATGGCGGCAGCCGACTGCTCGTGATCGGCCGTGCCGGCGAGCTGGCGAAGGTTGGCCGCGATCTCGATCCGTCGAACGACGAGCCGGTCGACCGCGTGTTCATCCTGGGGGGCGGCGAGATCGCCTACCAGACCGCCCGGATGTTCGCCCAGCAGGAGGTTTCGGCGAAGATCGTCGAAAAGGATCGCCCGCGTGCGGGAGTTCTGGCGAAAAATCTCCCGGACAGCTTCGTGTTGCACGCCGACGCGACCGACCCGACGTTTTTGCGCGAGGAGGGGCTCGATCGGGCTCAGCTCGTCGTCTCGGTGATGCGCCCCGACGAGCGCAACCTGTTCGCCGCCCTGCAGGCGAAACACCTCGGCGCCGAGCGGGCCGTCTCGGTCGTGCACGAAAAGCAATACGAGTCGCTGTTCGAGGCGTCGGGCGTCGACGTCACCGTCAATCCGCGCAACAAGGTCATCGAGGCGATCCTCCGGCACACCCGCCAGCGCCCCCTCGAGAAGGTCGCCTTCATCGAAGATCATGCCGGGGAGGTGCTCGAGGTCGAGCTCGACGCCGACAGTCCGCTCGTCGGCCGCCCCCTCGAGGAGGCCGCCGCGGACTTTCCCGCCGAGCTGGTCATCGGGGCCGTCTCCCGGGGGCCGGAGACGATCATTCCGGGCGGCGAGACGGAACTTCGGGTCGGTGACCACCTCGTCGTCTACGTCGGTTCCGAAGTCGTCAACGAAGTGGTGGAGTGGCTATGATCGGCGTGCGCCGACTGCGACACGTCGCCGGATTGCTGGGGACGATCCTCAAGTGGTACGGGACGATCTTTTTCATCCCGCTGGTCTTCGCCGTCGGCTACGGCTCGCCGCTCTCGCCGTTCGTGTTGCCGCTGGTCGTCTCCACGGCCGCCGGCTATGGGCTCGAACGGCGATTCCCGGAGACCGACCTGGCCCGCACCGACGGTTTTCTGCTGGTCGTGCTCACCTGGATCGCCGTCTCGCTCGTCGGCGCGCTGCCGTATCTTTTGTCCGGCGTCGGAACGCTCGCGACTCCGATCAACGCGCTGTTCGAGAGTGTCAGCGGGTTCAGTTGCACCGGTTCGACGGTGGTCGGCGAGATCTCGCTCGACAAATACCCCCACGCGCTGATGCTGTGGCGGCAGTTGACACAGTGGCTCGGCGGGATGGGGATTCTGGTCCTGGCCGTCGCGGTCTTGCCCCGGCTGTCGGTCGGCGGTGCCCAGTTTCTCGACAACGAGGTGCCGGGGCCACGACTCGACCGGCTCACCCCCCACATGGCCGAGACGGCCCGCCGGCTGTGGATCCTGTACGTCGCCGCGTCGGGCCTGCTTTTCGTGTTGTTGTTCGCGCTGCATCTGGGCGGTCTGGCGCCGAAGATGGACGCCTTCCAGGCGCTCGCCCACGCCCTGACGACTCTGCCCTCCGGCGGCTTCTCCCCGCAGGCGCGCAGCATCGCGGCCTTCTCGCCGGCCGTCCAGTGGGTGATCGTGCCGTTCATGCTCGTCGCCGCGATGAACTTTGCGCTGCTGTGGCGGGCGCTTCTGGTCCGCCCGCGGGCGCTCGGCGAAAACGCCGAATTCAAGGCGTATCTGGGGCTTTTGGGCCTCGGAACCGTGCTCGTCTGTGCGATGCTCGGCCTGCACGGCGAGTATGCGGCGGCAGAGGAGACGATCCGCCACGGGGTCTTCCAGACCGCCACGATCCTGACGACGACCGGGTATGCGACCGCCGATTTTACCGCCTGGCCGGGGGATGCGCTGCTGGTGATGATCGTGTTGATGTTCGTCAGCGGGTCGGTCGGGTCGACCTCGGGCGGGCTCAAAATCCTGCGCTGGATGATCGCCGTCAAAGTCGTCTACCGGGAGGTCGTTCAGCGCATCCATCCCTCCTCGATTCGGCCCCTGAGAGTCGGCGAGCGGGTCCTCAAGGAGGACGTCGTCCGCGGGGCGCTGGTGCTGATCGTCGTCTACCTGACGTTGTTTGCCGTCTCTTCGATCGTCGTCGCCGTCGACACGCGGCTGGCGGGCCTCGAGATCGAAATCGTCGAGATCCTCTCGGCGGTGGCCGTCACGCTCGGCAACATCGGGCCCGGGCTGGGGCGGGTCGGCCCGATGGGCAATTTCGAGTTTCTGCCGGTCGTCTCGAAAGGGTGGATGTGCGTGCTGATGATCGCCGGTCGCCTCGAGATCATGAGCCTGCTGGTGTTGATGACTCCGCGCTACTGGCGAGATTGATCACTCGGCCTCGCAGGCGACCTCGGCGGCGGGTCGGGCCGGCGAGTCGACCGCCGAATCGGACCAATCGCCGTTGCCGAGCTGTCCCACCGCGTCGCTCCCCCAGCAGTGTACCGCTCCGCCGTCCGAGCTCACCAGACAGGTGTGCCGAGCGCCGAGGGAGAGATCGGAGGGGGGAGGCGTGGCATCGAGAAACGGCTCCGGAAGGCTGTCGGGGCTTTCGACCGAATCGTCCTCCTCTCCCGTTCCGGTCTGGCCGTGGGTGTTCTTTCCCCAGCAGCCGACCGTCTCGTCGTTGAATCCACAGGTGTGAGCCCCTCCCGCTTCGAGTTGCGCGAAATCCGGGGCACCCTCGATCTTTTGCGGCGTATGGTAAGTGCCGTTCGAGCCGTCCTCGAGACCGAGTTGCCCGTTTTCGTTCGAGCCCCAGCACCAGGCCGTCGTCTCGCCGGAGTTTTGCCCGATGGCGCAGGTGTGCGAGTCGCCGGCCGTGACTGCCGTCGGACTCGCATCTGTGTTCTCGAATTCGACCCGCGTCGGTTCCGACGCCGAGCCGTCCGACTCCGCTCCGGTGCCGAGCTGCCCCTGATCGTTGGCGCCCCAGCACCGGAGATCTCCGTTGCCCCCGAGCAGGCACGCGTGCCCGGCCCCGACCGCCACGTCCGTGACCTCCTCGAAGCTCGTATTCGGATCGCCGACGGCCGTCGGGCCGCACGGATCCCCGCCGCAAAATGCCATCAGGGACTCGTTCGAGTTGCCGCCCCAGCAATACACCCGGCTCTCTGCTCCGTCGCTCGTATCGGCGGTGGCCGCGCACGTGAATGCCTCGCCCGCTGCGAGATCGCGGACCGGGCCGGCGTTGTCGGGCAGGTCGACCGGGTCGCGGCCTCTCATCGGACCGTGGTAGCCGTCGTCTCCGACGCAGTCGACGACGCCGTCGACTCCGAGGGCACACGTGTGGTCGGCGCCGGCGGCGATCAGGGGCCTCTCCGTCCCGCTGTCACACGCCAGATCGGGGACGACCCTCGGGCGCGCCCAGACGTCGGCCGGGGCATCGACCCGGAAGGCCTCGGTTTCGCCCCAGCAGGCGACCTTGTCGTCGATGCAGGCGCAGGTGTGGGCGTCTCCGGCCGCCAGGGCGTCGGCCTCGAAAATCGCCTCGTCGATTCGGCCGTCGCAGTCGTTGTCGAGCCCGTCGCAGCTCGTCTCCTCGGCTTCGTAATCGTCCGGCTCGCCACACTCGCCGCCCGGGGGGCGCTCGGCGAACCGGCAGACGTTCGCGTCGCCGCTGTCCGCCACACCGACGTCGCTCGCCCCGTCTCCGCCGTCGAGTCCGGCATCCGCGCCGGCCGGCTCTCCGCCGCTGCCCCCGGCCTCGCCTCCGTCGCCGTCCGAGGGGCGATACCTGCACCGGCACGCTCCGCCGCCGAGAGGCTCCTCGCAGCTGCGAGCGTCGGCCGATTCCGCGTCGGCGTCCATCTCGGGGTCCGCTCCCCCGTCCGTTTCGGCGCCGGTGTCCATCCCGGGGAGATTTCCCCGGGAGACACATCGGTCGGTCTCCGGATCGCAGACTTCCCCTTTGAAGCAGTCCTCTCGGCTCGAGCACTCCCTCGAATACAGCGGGAGACACCCGGTCGCCGCGCTCGACAGCGCGATCACGAAAACGTATCCCCACCATCTGAGACGAGTCGTTTGCATGAGCCGGCCGAACACTCGGTACAATGGACGTTGTGACTCCTGCGAGGCTATCGTCCCCGGGGGCCGAGATTCAAGGTTGGCCCCTCGGGCCGATTCGAGAGTAAATCATTCGAACACGAGCGCCAGAATCTGTAAGATCCGTTTACGCGACGTGTTCGGGCGGAGGTTTGCCCCTCCGGGCACATCCACTCGGCACGGGAGTTGCACAAGGAATATCTCGACCGGCCGTCGTTCCGGAGGCGACGGCAGGCGAGAGTCAACGCCGCCGGAGCTGCTCCGGTGGCCGCGGTAAGACGAAACCGGGGCGCGATCATGGAGTTGACCGATTCCACAACCGACCAGACCTGGAATTACGACCAGATCGCCGAGCGTATCTCGAGTTCGCTCGGTGACATCGTCGCCGTCCGCGGGCTCGATTCGACGGCCCTCCAGCAACGGGTCGAGCGGCTCGGCGAGGCGATCGATGCCCACGGCGCCGTCCTGCTTGCAGTCGATCCCTCCGGCGGTCGCGACGGGCCGGAGACGATGCGCGAGGTGACCGCCGAGTACGCCCGCAGAGCCGGGGATCGGGCCGAGGACACCGACCGGATCCATCGCCTGCTCGATGTCGTCACCGGCGTGCGTCCCGGGCCCGGCGAGGCGGCCGGCTCCTCGCTCGCCGGCGGGCAGATCCGGGGGGCGATCGTCGAGCTGTGGGAGATCCTCTCCGAGCAGTGCCCGGCGGTGCTGCTGGTGCTGCACCCGGACGAGATGGGGGCCGACGATCGCTCGACGGTCGAGGCGCTGGTCGAGGCGCATTTCGTCGATACGGTCGGCTCGCTCGTCCCCGAACTCGACGTCCCCGACGGTGTCGATTACTCGATCGTCTTCGGCGAGCCCGACACCGATCTTCCGTGGTGTCTGGAGGCGGCGCGCACGGCGACCGTCGACGTGACCGGCGAAGCCAGGCGCGCGATCCGCGAGCAGCTCGCCGAGGATGCCGTCGTCGATCGGTTCGTGGCGACGACCGGCGGCGACCCGGCGCGGCTGGCGGAATTCGTCGAATCGCTGCCGGCCAACGGTGAGAGCTACTGGCGGTTTCGCTACCGGCAGCTCGAGGCCGACGGCCGTGCCCTGGTCGACGCCCTGGCCGTCGCCGAGCGCGCCCTGCCGGTCGCCACGCTGCGACGGGTCCTCGACCACCACGATTCGCGCAGCTTCGACTCGACGCTGGTGCGCGAACTTCGCCGAGAGGGGTATCTGCGCCGCCGGTTCGACGACGGGGCGATGCGCCTGGAATTGGCGGACGTCGACCTGCGGCGCGGCCTGCTCGAGGAGATGGATCGGGGGCGCCGGATCGAGTTCCACCGTGCCATCGCCGAAGCCAGCGCCGCCGACCAGGTCACCCGCCTGGACGACGGATTTCTCGCCCGGCACTTCCTGGCCGCCGGCGACGTCGACAAGGGCTTCGACTACGGGATGCGAGCGGCCCGCAAACTCCACGCGACCCACTCGATGGAGGCGGCCCGCGAGCTGTTCGAGCGGCTGCTCGAGCACGGCGTCGGCTCCGAGGATGTCGCCGTCTCGACGCTCGATCGGATCCGCTGGTATCTCGTCGACATCCTCTCGGATCTGGGCGAGGTGGAGGCGGCCTTCGAGCACGCCCGGGCGCTCGAGGCGCACCTCGAGGAGGGCCCCGATCTGTGGCAGTTGCGACGCAAGCGCGCCCGGCTTCGAGCGCGGGTCGGCGAGCACGAGGAGGCCGAACGGATCGTCGGCGAGCTGACCGACGCGATCGGGGTCGACGACCACCCCGACGCCTGGGCGGCGGCCCGGCAGGTCGCCGCGCAGGCGGCCTACGCCCGGGGCAACGAACAGTCCGCCGAGAAGGCGGCCCGGGAGGCGATCGAGGCTCTCGACGAGCAGCGGTTGAATGCGGGCGGCCCCGCCAGCGAGACGCTCGTCGAGGCGCGCAACCTCCTCGGGCGGATCGCGCTGTTTCACCGCGACGAACAGCGGGCCCGCAAGCTGTTCGAGTCCAACCGCGAGACGGCCGCCGAGTGGAACTGGCACCGGGAGGTGACGCGGGCAGAGTTGAACCTGGCGATCCTCGAAATCCAGGCCGGCCGCTTCGCCGAGGCCGTCGAGGCGATCGAGGAGCTTCTGGACCGCTCGCCGACGCCGACGCCCCAGCGCAAAACCCGTCTTCTGGTCAACCTCGGGTTGGGATACCAGAAACGCGGCTCTCTGGAGCAGGCCCTCGAGGCGTATCGCGGGGCGTTTCGCGCCGCCCGCCGCGCCGAGGACGATGCAACGACCGGCGTCGCCGCCTACAACCTCGCGACGCTCTGCCAGGACTTCGGGGCCTACGACCGCGTCGTCAGCCTCGTCGACTGGCTGCGCGAGCAACGGATCGACGAGGAGAGCCACCGGTTCGTCGGGACGCTCCCGGAGCTGGTCCGGGCGAACGCACTGCTGGAGAAGGGCGAGTACGGCGAGGCGCTGCAGGCGGTCGATTCGGTGGTCGATTCGATGGACTCGGCCTCGGAGGCGCTGCCGGCCGCCAAGTTCGAATTGCGGGCGACCTTTGCGCACATCCATCGCGGCGAGGTCGACCGCGCGCGGGAGCGCCTCGAGCAGGTCGAGCTGCCCGACGAGATCCCGCCCGAGAGCGCCCCGGTCGGGTTGCGGAGGCTCGGCGAGGCGTTTCTGGCCCACGCCGACGGCGAGTCGCCGCGGGCGGCCGAACTGGCGGCGCAGGCCGAGGAGGCACTGTTCGCCAGCGGCCACTTTCAGGACGGGCTGCGGGCCTCGACGGTCCGTATCCGGGCGCTGCAGTCGCTGGACCGGGCCGACGAGGCCGAGGAGCTGGTCGAACGGCGGCTCGTCGAGTTCGGCGAGCGTGCCGAGTCGGTGCCCTCGGAGTTTCGGGCCACCTTTCATGCAATCCCGGTGTACCGCCGGCTCGCCGAACTGGGCGAGGAGCTTCTCGGGGGCCTGCCGGAGGGGCTGCACGAACCGCTCGATACCGCCCCGGCCGACGTCTCCGAGACCGAGGCCGACGCCGAAATTCCGCGCGCCGACGTCCGCCGCCTGCGCCGGCGTTTCCCCGACATCGTCGGCCAGGACGAGTCGCTGATACGGCTTCTGGCGCGCATCGACCAGGTCGCCGACTCCGACGCACCGGTCCTGATCCAGGGGGAGTCCGGGGTCGGCAAGGAATTGGTCGCCAAGGCCCTGCATCGCGAAAGCCCCCGGGGGCAGGCCGGCGCCCCGTTCGTCAAAGTCAACTGCGGCGCGTTTGTCGACAACCTGCTGTTGAGCGAGCTGTTCGGCCACGAAAAGGGGGCGTTTACCGGGGCGGTCGAGCAAAAGCGCGGCTGCTTCGAGCGCGCCGACGGCGGAACGATCCTGCTCGACGAGATCGGCGAAGTTTCGGCGAAGGCCCAGGTGGCCCTGCTGCGGGTCCTGCAGGAGGGGGAGTTCGAGCGGGTCGGCGGAACGCAGACGCGCACCAGCGACGTCCGGATCGTGTGCGCCACCAACCGCGACCTCGCGGAGATGGTCGAAACCGACGCCTTTCGCCTGGACCTGTATTACCGTCTGAAGGGCATCCTGCTGGAGGTGCCGCCGCTGCGCGAGCGCCGTGGAGACATCCCGCGGCTCGCCCGGCATTTCGCCCGCCGGGCGACCGACGGCCGCGAGATCGATTTCTCGCGCGAGGTGCTCGAGTTCCTCGCGTCGTATCGGTGGCCGGGCAACGTCCGGGAGCTTCGCCACCTGGTCGAGAGCATCCTGTCGTTCGTCGACGGGGGTCTGGTCGAGATGCGCCATCTGCGCGAATTCCGGGACTTCTTCGCCGAGACCGAGATGGACCTCAAGCCCCCCGAGATCGACTACGAGTCGACGCCGCTTTCGGTCGGGGGCTCGCAGCCGCCCCCGGCCGCCGACCCGGCGAGGTCGCACGACGGCTGCGACCCGGAGTCCCAGCTGGTCGAAGATATTCTGGAGGGAGAGCGCGATCTACGAGAGTTGAAAAAGACGATCCAGAAGCGAGCCGTCGAACAGGCACTGGAGACGACCGAGGGCAACATCACGCGAGCGGCGGACCTGCTCGAGATGTCTCGCCCGCGCATCAGCCAGATCGTCAACGGCGACGAGGAGCTTCTGGCCCTGAAAGAACAACTCGTGACTTGAGCGAGGTGGAATCGTGAATCGACAGCACCTGTACGCCATCGTCATCGCCGTGTTGTTGGTGGGGAGCGGTTGTGGCTTCGCCCTCGACGACGCCGGGCCCGACGCCCGGGGGTCGTCCGATCGAGACGCCGCCGCGGAGGCCGCGAACGACCGGGATTATCGAACCCGGGCGAGATCTTCGCTGGTGGCCGCGCCGGAGTGCATCGGGGAGCTGGTCGAACGGGTGGAGTTGCTGCCGGTCGAGACGGAGGAGGCCGCCGGAGAGGCCTGCGGCGAAATCGGCGAGTGCGAGGTCTTCGATCTCCTGGTCGAACTCGACGCCGAGCAGTGGGAGCAGCTGGTGAGTTCCCGGGAGGCCGACGGCGATCCGATCCCGATGCCGGCAGACCCGGAGGAGGAGGGCGGGGAGTACCAGGACGGCGACCCGATCCCGATGCCGGCGGACCCGGAGGAGGACGGGGAGCAGCAGGATGGCGACCCGATCCCGATGCCCGCCGAGTGGTTTAGCGGGGAGGACGAGGAGACCTACATGATAATGCTCGGCGACCCCGAGTTCGTCGTCCAGACCGAGGAGTCGGTGACGGTCGTGTACACCGACATCGGCCTGCCCCCCGTGCAGACTCAGCTTCTGGTCTCCATCCCCGAAGGTGGCGGCATCCCCCTGTACGTCCCGCCGCTCGACGGCGAGTTTCCCTGACGGCCGAAAGCACGGAGTGTCGGGAGACCACTTCTCGATCTCGACCCGGCGTCCCCCCCGGGCCGCCGGGTCGACGCGTTTCGCCGCTCCGCTGCCCGGCCGACATCGACCGGACTCCGGCGAGACTTTCTGCTGGCATCGACCGGCGCCCGTGCCATATGTTGAGTCTCCCCACCAGGGAACTCACAGTTGTTGTCGTTTGGAGCGGTGGTCGGAGTCATGTGGAACAATTTGCGGTTCAAGCACGTCTTCATCGCCATATTCCTCGGCACCGCGCTGGTCGTCGCCGCGTGGATGCTGATGCAGGCGCGCCCCGACGTCCAGACCGAACAGCCGTCGGCGGAGATGGTCAAGGCGACCGGCAAGTGCGCCTCGTGCCACCACCGCGAGACGCCCGGCGTCGTCAAGCAGTTCCAGAAAAGTGCCCACGCCCGCGAAGGCGTCACCTGCCTCGACTGCCACCAGCCCGCCGACGGCCAGGAGACGACCTCGCATCGGGGCTTCGAGATCAGCGAGAATCCGACCTCGAAAAACTGTGCGAGCTGCCACTCCGGCGAGTACGACGAGTATGCCCGAAGCCGCCACGCCGGACCCGCCTGGGCCGCCGTGCGCGGCCGTGAGGACTTCTCCGACGAGCAGCTCGAGTTCGCCAAACAGCACCACCCCGAGGCGGTCGATCGCGATCCCAACCGCCTCGCCGAGCTCGAGGGTCCCGGCGCGATCGAGAAGGGCTGCGGGGAGTGCCACTCGATCGGCAAACCCAATGACGACGGGTCGTTCGGCACCTGTACCGACTGCCACAGCCGCCACAACACCTCCCTCGAGCTCGCCCGACGCCCCCGCACCTGCGGGCAGTGCCACATGGGGCCGGACCACTCCCAGCTCGAGATCTATCGCGAGTCGAAACACGGCGTCCTGTTTCACATGCAGCAGGACGAGATGAACCTCGACGCCGACCCCAAAGAGCTGTCGACCGAGGACATGTCGGTGCCGACCTGCTCGACCTGCCATATGAGCGGCCTGGAGGGGATGGACGTCACCCACGACGTCGGCGAGCGGCTGAGCTGGTATCTCTTCTCGCCGGTCTCCGAGAAACGCGACGGCTACAAGCGCGGCCAGGAGGAGATGAAAGAGGTCTGCTCGAAATGCCACGCCGAATCCCACACCGACCGGTTTTACGAGGAGGCCGAGACGGTCGTCGACACGACCAACAAAAAGGTCGCCCACGCCGAAAAGATGATGGACGAGCTGTACGACGAGGGGCTTTTGACCGAAGCCCCGTTCGACGAGAAGATCGAGTTCGTCTACTTCGACCTGTGGCACTACTACGGCCGCACCGCCAAGCACGGAGCGTTCATGGGCGGCGCCGATTTCGTCCAGTGGCACGGCAACTACGAGCTGCTGCACAAACAGGTCAAACTCGACGAGCTCGCCGAAAAATACCGCCAGAAGGCGGACAAGTCCGGCGAGTCGAACGATGGCGACGGCGATTCCTCGAGCGACTCGGAGTGACGAGATGATCGGGGACGTGTTCAGGCGCTGGAACGACACCGACAGCCGCAAGTGGCTCGTCGAGATCTTCGCGGTCGGCAACCTGCTGTTTCTGGCGATCGACGTCTGGCTGGCGCACTCGTTCAACCAGTTCGCCCACCCGGCCGAATGGACGCCGGTCGTCTTCTCGGCGACCTTCCCGCTGGCGTTGATCCCGGGGCTGTTCAGCGGTCGCTGGAGTGAAGGGACCGGCCGGTGGCTCGGCTACCTGGTCGGCTGGCTGTCGATCGGCGTCGGCCTGGCCGGCATCCTGTACCACCTCGAGAGCGGCTTTTTCCACGAGTTGACCATCCACCGACTCGTCTACTCGGCGCCGTTCGTCGCGCCGCTGTCGTACACCGGCGTCGGGCTGCTCCTGGTCTGCAACCGCATGGAGGACGACGAGCGGTGGAGCGACTGGATTTTGCTGCTGGCCCTGGCCGGCTTCGTCGGCAACTTCGGATTGTCGCTTCTGGACCACGCCCAGAACGGCTTCTGGGTCTGGACCGAGTACATCCCCGTCGTCACCGGTGCCTACGCGTGCGGCTTTCTCGCTGCCGCCCTCTGGATCGACTCGCAACCCTTCCAGTGGCTGACCCTCGGCGTGATGGGTGTGCAGGCGCTGGTCGGCCTGCTCGGCTTCGTGTTGCACGTCGCCGCCAACCTCGACCCCGCCGGCCCCGGCCTGTACGAGCAGTTCGTCTACGGCGCCCCCGCCTTCGCCCCGCTGCTGTTCCCGAACCTCGCCATCCTCGCGGCCTTCGCCCTGTGGGACCGCCTCGACGACTGACGCTCCGGCCAGACCCACGGTGACCTGGGCGGTGGTCCGGCTCTGTAGCCAGACCATCCCTGGTCTGGGCGCTCGCCCGGTCCTGTAGCCAGACCATCCCTGGTCTGGGCGCTCGCCCGGTCCTGTAGCCAGACCATCCCTGGTCTGGGAAGCCGCGCGGTCCCGTGGCCAGACCATCCCTGGTCTGGGAAGTTGCACCTGCACGCTCGGTGAATTAGCGTATTTGACCGACCACTCCATCCTTCGGTTGGAGGAGCCACGCGATGTTTACGTTCATCGGACTCGTCGCTTCTGGGTTCATCGGCTGGCGTCTCGGCAAGGCCGTCCACCCGATCCTCGGATCGATCGCGAGTTTCGTCGGATTCGTCGTCACTCTGACGTTCGATGTCGGACCGGTCGTGGTGCTCGGCGTGGCTGCCTGGCTGTACAGCAGACTCGATGCCGGAGCCTCCGAGGAGTTCACCGAGGAGATGCAGGCGCTCGACACGGAGCTCGAGTCGACCGACCCGGCCGACTACGACGCGACCGACGAGGCGTGGATGAACGACCCCGACCACGAGGTCTGGCACGACGACGCCGACGCCCCGAGCTCCGACGGTGGCACCCCGGCCGCTCGCGACCGCGAAACTCCCCGAAACCGGAGCGAGGATGCGATCGAGCCGCCGGCCGACGAGCGCGATCCGTACGACATCGAGTGGTAGGGACCTTCGAGGAACCGGCGATGGAAGGCTCGGGGGAACGGTCGGGGACGGGTGGGGCGAGGTGGCGGTGTGAGCGATCGTGTCGATAGCAATGGGAGCGCGTAGTGGCCGAGAGCCGATGGGCCGACGATGAGAGCGCGGCCGCCGACGAGGAGCGGCGCTCGTGTCTGCGGGTGGTGTTCGGACTGCTGGTCTGGGCGCCGCTGGCGAGTTTCTTCGGGGCGGGCGTGCTGAAGCTGGTCGCCGAGGATGCGAGCGTCCGGCGAGTCGGTCCCCTCGTTGCCGGGACGGTCGTCCTCGGATGGCTGCTCGGCTCGGGCCTGGCGCTGAGGCACGCGCTGCGGTCGGCCCGCGTCGACAACGTCTGGTTGCCGGTCCTCGTCGTGACCCTCGTGATTCCTCCGTGCAGCGCCTTCTGGAATCCGTTCTCGTGGTTCCCGCTCGTCTTCTGGCTGCTCCCCGTGCTGGTCCTCCCGGCGTACTGGTTGTGGAACGTCCGCCGGCCGGCCCGCCGCCGCCAGAAGCTACGCGAGGTCGACTCGCCACCCGACTCCCCGGAGGACGCCCCGCATACTCCGTGGGACGAGTGAGCCGCCCCCGAGCTTTTTTCGAGCTTTCCCCGGCTGTATGCTCGCTCCCATCATGCGATACCTCTCCGTTGCGATATTGTTGTTCGTTGCCGCCTGTGCGACCGACTCGGCGACGCCCGACGAGGGGGAGAGGTCCGTAGAACCGTCGGGGGAGAAATCAGAGGCCGCGACGTCGGGCGAGGGTCGGGCAGACGAACGGCCGGCCGACGCCGAGGCGCCGGAGGTCGAATGCGACATGTGGGAGGTGACCGAGGCGGTCGGCCGGGCGACGCCGGCGTTTCAGAACTGCTACGAGAGCGCGGTCGAGAAGACCCCGGAGCTGGCAGAACGGGGGACGGTCGAATTGCTGCTCGAGTGGCACGTCCGCGCCGACGGGACGACGACCCGCGTCGGCATCGTCGAGTCGGAGGCCGATTCGCCCCCGCTGCATCGGTGTCTCAAACGGGAGGCCGACGCCCTCCACCTGCCCGACCTGGCCGACCGGGCCTGCCTCGCCCGGCACGGCTTCCGGTTCACCCCGTAGCTACTCCCGCGATACGCTCGAAACGAGAGCGCAATCGAGTGCGTAGGAGGGCGAAGCATCGCGAAAGCCCCCGGAACTCCCCGCCCCCGGACCGCCGGAAACGAGAGCGCAACCGAGCGCGTAGGGGGGCGAAGCATCGCGAAAGCCCCCCGGAGCTCCCCATTCGAAAGACGTTTTAGCATTTTTCCCGTAGCCCCGGGCGAAGCGAAGCGCAGCCCGGGGAGACAAAACGCCCCCACACCCCCACCTGGTCTCACCCGATCCCCACACCCCCACCTGCTTTCCCTCGATCAACTCCCCCCGGAGTCGGCGAGCAACTCGAACGATCGCCTGCGATTCTCCGCCCCGTGCATGATGCTCGTCACCATCAACTCGTCGGCCCCGGTCTCCTCGAGCATCTCGTCGAGTTCCCGGCGGACCGTCTCCGGGCTCCCGACGAGATGCTGGTGGCGGTTTTTCTCGACACTGCGCCGTTCGGTGAGCGAGTAGTCGTACTCGGCGGCCTCTTTCGGCGAGGGCAGGGGGGCGAAATCGCCGCGCATGCGGCGGACGTGGGCCAGATCGAGGCTCCCCGCCAGGTGGTCGGCCTCCTCGTCGCTCGACGCGCAGACGACCGAGACCGCCAGGATTACGTGCGGTTCCGGGAACGCCTCCGAGGGCTCGAAGCACTTGCGGTAGGTATTGAGCGCCGGTGCGATCGGCGAGGGGCTGAAGTGGGTGGCGAAGCTGTAGCCGACGCCGAGTTTGCCCGCCAGCTCGGCGCTGCCGCCCGAGGAGCCGAGCATCCAGATAGGCGGCAGATCGACGTCGTCGGGCATCACTCGGACGCCCGAAAAGGGGTGGTCCGCCGGAAAATCCCCACGCGACAGCGACATCAACTCGCGCAGTTGGTCGGGGTAGTTCGACGAGTCGTACGGCCGCACCGCCCGCATCGTCGCCGTATCGCTCCCCGGTGCACGCCCGATCCCGAGGTCGATCCGCCCCGGGTGCAGCGCCTCGAGCGTGTGGAAGCGTTCGGCGACCTGGATGGGCGTGTGGTTCGGCAGCATCACCCCGCCGGATCCGACCCGCACCTCGTCGGTCACCTGGGCGACGTGCCCGATCAAAAGCTCCGGCGACGAGGTCGCGATGCTCGGCATCCCGTGGTGCTCCGCGAACCAGTGGCGTTTGTAGCCCAGTTCCTCGCCGAGTTGCGCCAGCTCGACGCTGTCGTGCAGCGCCTGCGTGGCGGTGGAACCGGAACCGATCGTCGCGAGATCGAGAATCGAGAGCGGGACGGAGCTCATATCGGACACCTGGATGGGGTTGGAAGATCGTCGGCATCGGCCGGCGCCCCTTTGGGGCGCGTCGCCGACCGCATTTTGCGCACTCCCACAAACCGCACGCAACTCCAAACACCATTTTTACCGACGGTGGCTCGCAATGGTACGCTCGGGCTCGGCTCGGGAAAAACGCACGAACGGCTCGCACAAAAACCTCGGACCGCCGAAGACGAGAGTGCAACCGGGCGCGAAGCTCCCTACCTGGTCTCGTTCGAACCGAGCATTTCTT
>CAZRLK010000068.1:0-23900 GCA_964600555.1 uncultured Bradymonadales bacterium | reverse complement strand
TCCGCGTCGACTTCGACGAGGACGACCACACGATCACCGTCTGGGACAACGGCATCGGGATGTCCCGCGAGGAGGTCGAGGAGGACATCGGCACGATCGCCCGCAGCGGCACCCGTGAGTTCATGGAGGCGCTCCAGCAGCAGGAGGACCCGGACGACACGCTGATCGGGCAGTTCGGCGTCGGGTTTTACTCGGCGTTCATCGTCGCCGACCGGATCGATCTGGAGACCCGCAAGGCGGGGCTCGACGCCGACGAGGCGGTGCGCTGGCGCTCCTCGGGCGACGGCGAGTACACGATCGAGGGGATCGAGCGCGAGCAGCGCGGCACCGCCATCACGCTACATCTGCGCGAGGGCGAAGAGGATCTTTTGAGCGCCCACCGGCTCCGAGAGATCATCGGGAAATACTCCGATCACGTCTCCTTCCCGATCAAGATGCACCCGATCGAGACCGGCGAGGAGGAGGACGAGCAGGACAGCCCCGAAAAGGCCTGGGAGACGGTCAACCGGGCCTCGGCGCTGTGGACGCGCCGGGCCTCCGAGATCAGCGACGAGGAGTACGAGGAGTTTTACAAACACGTCGCCCGGGACTTCAACGAGCCGCTCGACTGGATGCACAGCCAGGTCGAGGGGCGATTGAAGTTCACGATGCTGTTTTATCTCCCCTCCCAGAAGCCGATGGACATGAAGCCCGGCGTCGAGGGGGACCACCAGGGAGTGAAGCTGTACATCCGGCGGGTGTTCATCATGGACGACGCCGAGATGTTCCTGCCGACCTACCTGCGGTTCGTGCGCGGGGTGCTCGACTCGGACGACCTCGATTTGAACGTCTCGCGCGAGACCCTGCAGAACAACCGCCTGGTCTCGGCGATGAAAAACACGGCCACCCGCAAGGTCCTGGAGATGCTCGAGGAGATGGCCGACGAGCGGCCCGACGACTACCAGACGTTCTGGGACGAATTCGGCGGCATCTTCAAAGAGGGGATCGTCGAGGATCGGGGCAACCGGGAGACGGTCGCCGGGCTTTTGCGGTTCGCCTCGACCCACCACGACCGGCGCCAGCAGACCGTCTCGCTCGACGAGTACGTCGAGCGGATGGACGACGATCAGGAAGAGATCTACTACGTCACCGCCGAGACCTTCGAGGGGGCGAAAAACAGTCCGCACCTGGAGGTCTTCCGCGACCGGGGCGTCGAGGTGCTCCTGTTGCACGAGCGCATCGACGAGTGGGTCGTCAACAACCTCGAAGAATACGACGGCCACGAATTGCAGTCGGTCGCGATCGGCGATCTCGACCTGGAGGAAGGCGACGAGGCGGCCGCCGCCGACGACGAGTCGCTGGACGACAGGGAGCGCGAGCTGGGCGATCTGATCGGCGCGATGCGCGAGGTGCTCGGCGAGCGCGTCGAGGACGTCCGGCTGACCAACCGGCTGCGCTCCTCGCCGGCGTGCCTGGTCGCCCAGGAGGGCGGCGTCAGCAAGAACTTCGAGCGGATCCTCCAGCAGGCCGGCCAGCGGGTTCCGAACCGCAAGCCGATCCTGGAGCTCAATCCCGACCATCCGATCGTCGAGCGACTCGGCGAAAAGGTCGGCGAAGAGGGAATCGACGAGTGGGCCGACATCCTGTTCGACCAGGCGTGGCTGAGCGAGGGAGGCCGCCTGGAGGATCCGGCGGGCTTCGTGCGTCGGATGAACGAAAAGATGCTCGAGCTGCTCGGCGAGCCCTCCTCCGAGATCATCACCGAGGTGTGAAGCCTCGCTGGCGACGCCGACCGGAGGCCGCCCGCCGTCAGTTCCTGCGGGTGGCCTCTTCTTGTGGCTCCTCCCCCGCCTCCTCTTCCGAGGAGCGGAACTGATTCATCAGGAAATTCTCCTCGGAATCCTCCTCGTCGCTCGGCGCGTATTCGGTGGGGGCGGTCCCGACCAGAAACTCCTCGACGAACCCCTGGTCTTCACGTGCCAGTTTGCCGGTCTCCGGATCGATGCGCGCCTCCGAGATGCCCGATTTCGGCGGTTCGAACTCGTGGGGCTTCTGATCGCCGAGGGTCTCTTTCATGTACTGCAGCCAGATCGGTCCGGCGACCCGCCCGCCGAACTC
Organism: uncultured Bradymonadales bacterium; assembly: GCA_964600555.1. Lineage (GTDB taxonomy): Bacteria > Myxococcota_A > Bradymonadia > Bradymonadales > Bradymonadaceae > CAJXPB01. The sequence goes on along the minus strand of CAZRLK010000068.1, from coordinate 21,803 downwards.
TTTGGGGCCGAGCGAGCGGTTGTCGTCGAAACCGACCCAGACGCCGGTGGCCAACTGGGGGGTGAAGCCGACGAACCACGCATCGCGGGTATCGTTGGTCGTCCCGGTCTTGCCGGCGACGGTCTGGGTCAGCTCGCTGAGGCTGTGGGCGGTCCCGCCGCGCTGCTCGCCGGAGCTGTCGACGTATCCCTCGACGACCGAGGACATCAGGTCGGTCAATAGATAGGCGACGTCCCGCGCCAGGACCCGCTTTTTTTCGACCTCGAAGGTCTCGGTCTCGCCGCGCGTCGATTCGACGCGTTTGATGAACCTCGGCTCGGCGTAGATGCCGCCGCTGGCGATCGTCGCGTAGGCGTTGACCAGCTCCAGGGGCGTCAGCTCGCTGCTGCCCATCACCAGCGTGTAGTTGTCGATCATCTCGCTTCGGATGCCGAGCCGCCGCGCGAAGCTCTGGGCGGTCTCGATGCCGACGTCCTTGAGCACGCGCACGGCGACGACGTTGCGGCTGGCTCCGAGCCCCTCGCGCACCCGGACCGGGCCTCGCCAGCTTTCGTCGGAGTTTTTGGGCGACCATTTTTTGCCGCCGGGCATCTGGAAGACGGCGGGACTGTCGAGATAGATCGTCGAGGGCGTGATCGTCTTTTGCTCGAGGCCCGCGCCGTAGACGAACGGTTTGAACGTCGAGCCGGTCTGGCGCGTCGCCTGGGTGGCGTGGTTGTATTCGTGGTGCCCGAAACTGTAGCCACCCATCAGCGCGACGACATCGCGCGTCTCGGGGTCGATCGAGACGAGCGCTCCCTGGGGGCCGGCCTGAAATCGCACCGGAATCGTCCCGTCGGCCTCCGGTTCGACCTTCCGGGGCACGACCTCCAGGATGTCCCCGCGCGAGAAGCGCTCGGCGAGCTTGTCGGCCCCGCGCATGATGCGCTCTCTCGGCTCGAGCTGCAGGTCCCCCTCGATGCGCCCGAGCTTCAGCCGCACGTCGTCGTTTTCGTCGTCGACCTTCGTGACGACCGCCTCGTAGACCTCGCCGGCCTCCAGACCCGACTCGCCGAGCCGCTCGGCCTGCTGGTCGACGAATTCCTCGATGGCATCCTCCCCGATCGAGCGGATCGGATCGTAGTAATCGCGCCGCTCGTCGTAGATGTGCAGCCCGCTTCGCGTCGACCTCCGCGACTCGCGTTGTTTGTCGACCTCGAGCGTCGTGTGGATGCGCAGCCCGCCGGTCATCACCTTTTGTTCGCCGTAGCGGTCGACGAGCTTTTTGCGGACCCGTTCGACGAAGTACTTGCCGGTCCCGAGATGCGGGTACGATTCGTCGACGGGCTTCGTCTCGATCGATTTGTCTTTGACCTCGCGGTAGCGCGACTCCTCGACAAAGCCCTTCTCCCAGAGCTGCTCGAGGACGTAGTCGCGCCGGGACTTCGCCGCCTCCCGGTCGCGTTTGGGACTCAGGTCCGCTGGCGCCGGCGGAAGCCCCGCCAGCACCGCCGCCTCGTTGAGATTCAGATCCTTGGCGGACTTGCCGAAATAAAACCGGCTCGCCTCCTCGACCCCGTTGTTGCCGTGGCCGAGATAGATCGTGTTCAGGTACAAAAACAGGATGTCGCGTTTGGTGAGATTTTTCTCCAGCTCGCGCGCCAGGATGATCTCTTTGACCTTCCGCTCGACGGTCCGCTCCGGGACCAAAATCAGGTTTTTGACGACCTGCTGGGTGATCGTCGAGGTCCCCTTGATGCGATCGCCGTGCACGATCGCGTAGTAAAAGGCCCGGAGCATCCCGAGATAGTCGATCCCCTCGTGCTCCATGAACTGGGCATCTTCGGCGGCCATGAAGGCGAACTGGACCTCCTCCGGGATCGACTCCAGGGGGACGACCGTCCGGCGGCCGCCCGAGGCGGAAAACTCCGCGATCAACTCCCCGCCGTCGGCGTACACGCGGCTGACCTCCTTGGGGTCGTAGTCGCTCCGGGTCATGATCTCGGGCAGATCGTGGCCGTAATAATAAAAGATGCCGGCGACTCCTGCCCCGCCGAGAATGCCGGCGGTGACGCCCACCATCACGCCCCATTTGAGGATCGTCTTCACCCAGGCGCCCGGCCCGGCCTTCGCTGTCGAATCACTGCCTCGCGCTGCCATCGGTCCTTCTCGTCGCTCCGACCTCGTCGTCTGTCACGGGTCGTATTGGAACATGATTCGGAGCAATTGCAAACGTCTTTACCGCCTGGCGGCCCGCCCGCTATACTCCCGGCTCGATGTCTATTTCCCCACTGCCTGGAGCTTTATGACTGTCGAGACCTCGACCGACGCGAACCAAGCGCTCGACGCCTCCGAGGTCAGTTTCGACAGACTCGACGATCTGCGCGACAACGTCGAGTCGGTCTTCCGGGGCAAGCCCGAGACGGTCCGCCTGACGGTCGCCTGTCTGCTCGCCCGGGGGCATCTGTTGTTGGAGGACGTGCCGGGGGTCGGCAAGACGACCCTCGCCCTGGCCTTCGCCCGCAGCATGGGCGTCTCGTTCAAGCGCGTCCAGTTCACCAGCGACCTGCTACCGAGCGATATCATCGGCGTGTCGGTCTACTCGCCGAAAACCGACGAATTCGAGTTTCGCTCCGGGCCTCTGTTCGCCAACATCGTCCTGGCCGACGAAATCAACCGGACGACCCCGCGCACCCAGTCGGCTCTGCTGGAGGCGATGAGCGAGGGGAGTGTCAGCGTCGACAACGTCACCCGGCAGCTGCCGGCGCCGTTCCACGTCATCGCCACCCAGAATCCGCTCGAACACCACGGAACCTACCCGCTGCCGGAGAGTCAACTCGATCGCTTCCTGATGCGGCTGTCGATCGGGTATCCGACCCGCGAGATCGAGCGCGACATCCTGACCGAGCGGGGGCTGACCGAACCGGTCCGCGATCTGGAACCGGTGCTGGAGGTCGAGACATTCCGACGGCTGCAGCAAAAGACCGCCGGCATCGAGGTCGACGCCTCGATCGTCGAGTACATCCTCGATCTGGTCGAGGCGACCCGCCGCGACGACCGCATCCGCATCGGTGTCAGCACCCGGGGCGCCCTGGCGATCAACCGCGCCGCCCGGGCGCTGGCCGCCGTCGACGCCCGCCAGTTCGTCATCCCCGACGACGTCTACGATCTGCTCGTCCCCTGCTTCGCCCACCGGTTGAGCCTCTCGGACAGCTCCGCGGGGACGAATCACGAGGAGGCGTCGATGATCCTCAAAGAGATCGCCGCCGAGATCGACCCGCCGACCTGACGGTCAAGCCTCCGGATCGCCGTTTTTGATGCGCTCGTCGCCGATGTAGATGAGGTCGTCGCCGATCCGCAGCTCCGTCCCCTTCGGCGGATTGATCCGAAAATCACCGTTGCGCATGTACCCGAGCAACATGATGTCGTAGTCGGCCTGCAGCGTTTGCTGCAGATCGTGAAACGGCAGCGTCTCGCCCTGGATGTAGCGCATCGGAATCTCGGAGGTGTACAGGTTGTCGCGCGTCGACAAGACCAGGTTGGTGACGACGTCCCCGATGCCGGGGTTGCCGGCGGTGTGGGCGACGACGCCGTAGCCGAGAAGCGAGCTGGGGATGACCTCGTCGGCGCCGGCGGTCAGGGCGTGCTCGACGTTTTCCGGATCGAGGATCTCGGCGCAGATGTGCAGCGAGCGGGTCCGGTCGACCTCGAAGGTCTGCTCGCGGCGGCGCACCGTGAAGACCGCCAGCACCGTCGTCGCATCCCGCCCCTGCGATCGGGCCGCCTCTCCCGACGAGTCGGCCACCGCGATGACCGTCCGGGCATACTCCAGGCGCACCTTGTCCAGCTCGGCCTCCTTGGTGAAATCCCCCTCGACATACTGCACCGACGAATCGAGCGAATCGGGCCGCGGACGGGGGGCCAGCACCAGCACCGGCGCCGACTCGACATCGGTCTCGAGGTCGAGCTGGTCGAGCAGCATCGGGACGTTGTCGTTCCAGCCGAGAATGACGATGTGGTCGCTGGTCGAAGACATGCGCACCTGCTCGTTGCGGAGTGGAAGAAGATGGCCGACGAGCGTCGAACTGATGACACCGGCGAGCATGGCGATGAAGACCATTCCCGAGATCATCAGGGCGGCTCCGATGACGCGTCCCCCGGCCGTCTGGGGGGTGATGTCGCCGAAGCCGACCGTCGAGATCGTCACGATCGCCCACCACAGCGTGTCGGTCATCGAGTCGATTTTCGGATTGACCCCGAATTCCGCGAAAAACAGCATCGTCGCGCTCAGGACGATGCTGGCGGCGACGAACCCGAAGGCGACCGAGAACAACAGCGAGTTGTTGCGCAGGGCGTCGAACACGCCCTGGACCGGGCGCATCACCTGGGTCGAGCGAAACAGCCGCAGCAGCCGGAGGATCCGCAGCGACCGCAAAAACGGAAAGATCGGCATCAGGGCGATCAGATCGATCAAGCCCCAGGGGCTGAAGACGAACCGCAGCCGGCTGGCGACGAAGTACTTCGCCGTCTGCCAGGAGGTCAGCTCGACGGATTTCGGCCGCCACCGCCGGATGACGGCCAGGCGGGCGATGTACTCGACGAAAAAGATCCCCAGGATGGTCCGATCGAGGAGGTGCAGCCAGCGGAGCGTCGTCGAGCCGGGCTCGCCGAGCACCTCGTAGACGAGCATCCCGAAGCTCGCCAGAATCAGCGAGTTGATCGTCCAGAGAAACCAGTGGTAGCGCGGGTCGTCGGGGTCGTTGAGCACCCGCCACAGCTCGCGGCGAATTGTCTGCCAAGCGAGGCTCACTTCGGCACACACCCTGGGGCAGCGATTTGCAGGCCGCGCGCACCGTAGCACGCCTCGCCGCAGTCTGCAGCCGGTGCCGGTCGGCGGACGCCGATCACAGGGGGCCGAGAAACTTCACGGCCGAGACGATCACGACCACGATCAGCAGCCGCCGGATCCAGACGCCCGCCCGTTCGCTGTCGACGGCGAAACGCGCGCCGATCCAGGCGCCGAGGGCCTGGCCGACGGCCATGAATCCGCCGTACACCCAGTCGACCTTGTCGTCGAACACGAAGATCAACAGCGCCCCGGCGGTGAAGACCAGCGCGATGAACATCTTGACGCCGTTCGCCTCGACGATCTCGTAGCCCGCCCCGAGAACCAGCGCCGCCAGCAGCATCACGCCGACGCCCGCCTGGATGAATCCGCCGTACGCTCCCACGACGAAAAAGACGACCAGGATCCACCACGGCGGACGCCCGTCGACGAGGTCGGATTCGGGGCGAAGCCAGCGTTTCGGATCGACCAGCAGGACCCCGAGCATCGCGACCATCACTACCCCGATCGCCAGGTCCATCTGCTCGGCGTTCAACAGCGTCGCCACCCACGCCCCGACGCCCGCGCCCAGGACCGCCGGGCCGAGATACCAGCCGCTCTCGGCGATCGCGAGCCGGCCCTCGCGCCGGAAGATCTCGACGCCCACCACACACTGCACCAGATTGCCGACGCGGTTGGTCCCGTTGGCCACCGGCGAGGGCAGTCCGAGAAAGACCAGCGCCGGGAGAGTCAGAAGCGACCCGCTCCCCGCCAGCACGTTCATCACGCCGGCGACCATCGCCGCCACGAAGACCAACGGATAGGTCAGAAAGTCGGGCATCGATGATCGGGAGGGGGTCGCCGGGGGCGAGTCGCGCGGTCAGATGTCCTGGTCGAGATCGGCCTTGCGGATCCGGATCGACTCGGGGGTGACTTCGACCCGCTCGTCGGGGTTGATGAACTCGATCGCCTTCTCGAGGGTCATCTCCATCGGCGGCTCCAGATCGAGCGCCTCGTCCGAGCCCGAAGAGCGGACGTTCGACAACTTCTTGTTTTTCGACGGATTGACGACCAGCGGCTGTTCCTTGTTCGTAAACCCGATGAGCTGGCCGCCGTACACCTCCTCGCCGGGGCCGACGAAAAGCGTCCCCCGCTCCTGGAGGTTGTGCAGCGCGTAGCGCATCGTCGTGCACTCCTCCATCGCAATGATGGCCCCGTTGCGCCGATGCTCCAGCTCGCCCTGGTAGGGCCGGTAGCTGTGGAAGTTTTTGTACATCACCCCGGTGCCCCGCGTCTGGGTCAGAAAGTCCGACCGGTAGCCGATCAGCCCGCGCGTCGGCACCAGAAACTCCAGGTGCTGCGAGCCGTCGGCATTACTGGTGAGATGGCGCATCTCACCGTACCGATCGTTGAGGCTCTCGATGACGTCGCCCGAGTAATCGGGGTCGCACTCGATGACGACCTCCTCGAACGGCTCGAGTTTGTTGCCCTCGTCGTCCTCGCGGACGATGATCTCGGGGCGGGTCACCTGCAGCTCGTAGCCCTCCCGACGCATCTCCTCGAGGAGCACCGCCAGGTGCAGCTCGCCGCGGCCGGAGACCTCGAACGCCTCCGGGCGGTCCGCCTCCTCGACCTCGAGGGCGACGTTGTGCTCGAGCTCCTGCTCCAGGCGTTCTCCGATCTGGCGGCTCGTCAAAAACTCGCCCTCCCGCCCCGAGAACGGCCCGTCGTTGATCATAAAGACCATCGAGATCGTCGGTTCGTCGATCTCGATCATCGGTCGGGGATCCGGTTCCCCCGGATCGCAGATCGTCTCGCCGGGGAGGATCTCCTCCATCCCGGCGACCGCGCAAAGCTCGCCGGCCTCGACCCGGTCGCGCTCGACGCGCTGCAGGCCCTCGAAGCCGTACAGCTTCCGCACCCGCAGGTCGTCGCGGGAGCCGTCGCGCCGCGAGATGACGACGTCGTCACCCTTTTGCATCGTCCCGCGGAACATCCGACCGATCGCCACGCGACCGAGGTAGTCGTCCCAGTCGAGGGTCGCAACCTGCATCTGCAGCGGCTCCTCGGGGCGGCCCTCCGGGGGCGGCACGTGCTCGACGAGCGACTCGAACAGCGGCCGAAGATCCGAGGATTCCTCCTCGAGCTCGTGCGAGGCGAACCCCTCGAGCCCGGAGCTGTAGATGGTCGGAAAGTCGAGTTGCTCGTCGCTCGCTCCCAGGTCGATGAACAGATCGAAGACCTCGTCGAGCACCTCGTGGGGGCGGGCGAACTCGCGGTCGACCTTGTTGATCGCGACGATCGGCCGGTGACCCAGCTCCAGGGCCTTGCCGAGGACGTATTTCGTCTGCGGCATCGGCCCCTCGAAGGCGTCGACGAGCAGGAGGATCGAATCGACCATCTTGAGCACCCGCTCGACTTCCCCGCCGAAATCGGCGTGGCCCGGCGTGTCGATGATGTTGATGCGATGGTCTTCCCAGTCGATCGCCGTGCATTTGGCGAGGATGGTGATCCCGCGCTCCTGCTCGAGGTCGTGGGTGTCCATCGCCCGCTCGGATAGCTCCTCGTGCGCCTCGAGCGTCCCCGCCTGCTCGAGCATGCGGTCGATGAGCGTCGTCTTGCCGTGATCGACGTGGGCGACGATCGCGATGTTGCGGATACTGCTCTGCATCGTCTCTCTCGGGCGTCCAGAACACTGAAAGGGTGCTCGCGCGAGGAGTCGCGCGGTCCACCGGCTGGATGTGTCTTACATCCGGGAACAGTGAGACATTCCCGCCAGAGGGCGGGTCGGAGGGTCTCTAACGCACAGGAGGGGCTTTGTCATCCATCCCCGACAGCGAGGCTCACGGCCTCAGACGTCCACTCCCAACTGCAGGTCGCTCCGGAGCGCCAGGTATCGCTCGCTGACGGTGTATTCGGCGAGGCTCTGCATCCGCTCGCGAACACTCCGCTCGCTGAAATCCTGCGGGTCCCGCCGCAAGATCGACTCGCAGACCGACAGGTCGTCGGCAAACAACATCCCGACCCGGTTGACCGTATCCTCGAGCGCCTCGGTCCACTCGCCCAGCACGACTTCGCGCTCCCCGCCGTCGGTCACGGCATCGACCGCCCGGGCGAGCCGCTCGCGCTCCCCGCCCTGGATGTTCTTTTCGACCTGCCGGTACGCCGCCTCCATCTCCGAGCCACTTTCGATGTCGAAGTCCGGGGTGACCAGTTGGACGGCGAGGACGAAAAACGCCTGCAGGTCGCTCATCGGCCGCAGCCCGACCAGGTAAAACGGCTTGTACAAAAGCAGCAACTTCTTGGCGATCGCGAACGCCATGTGCTTTTCCTGCCCGCTGGTATACACGTCGTCGCCGACGATCAGCGCCTCGGGCTTGAGCGCGGCCTTGATCAGGCCGGTCTGCTCGGATTTGCGCCACAGGTTCGGCAGGTCCTGGTACTGCAACCGGGCGCCGACGTCGCGGTAGATGTTGTTGAACGCGATCGGCTCCTCGAGATCGACCTGGTCGCGGCGGCCGAGGCCGTATTCGGAGCGTCGCTCGGCCGTCCAGTCGACGAGCACCGGGTACAGGATCCGGAAGATCTCGGTGACGTCGTCGTCGAGCGACTCCGGGGCGACGTACTCCTTGATCGTCTGCCAGTCGAGCGGCCGCTCGGGCGTCTTGTACATCGTCGACTGGAAACGCTCGACGAACCCCCGGGGTTTCTCCTGCAACTCGCCGCCGAGATACTCGATCGTCCGGAAGTGACACAGCGCCGGGTCGACCTCCTCGCGGCGCAGATACACCCGCCCCAGCCGGTCGAGGATCGGGTAGGCCTGAGGCTGGCGCCGCCACATCGCCCGCAGGTGCTCGATCGCCAGCTCCGATTGCTCCGGGCGCTCCTCACAGATCGCGGCGACCTTCTCGTGCAGCTCCAGGTTGTTCGGCACGATCTCGCTGGCGCGGTGATACGCCGTCGCCGCCGCGTCGACGTCGTCGAGGTGCACGTCGTACAGGTCGCCGAGTTTGTGCCACAGGACCGCCAGCACCTCCCGTTCGGCATCCTCGCGGTTCTGGTGGTCCTCGATCGCCTGCAGGTAGGCGCGCTCGAGCGCCGGCCAGTCGCGGGCCTCGAGCAAAATCTGCGTGATCGCCTTGAAGGCGTCGAAGCGGCTCGGGTCGAGCTGCATCGCCCGGCGATATCCCGCGAGCGCCCGTTCCGGCTCCCACATCTCGTCGCGGGCGACGTCGCTGGCTTCGATCAGCCACTCCGCCTCGTCTTCGGGTGCGTCGACCAGCCGGGCCAGCTCGAGCCCCGCCCGATACACCCGCGGCCAGTCCTCGGCCTGCCGGCCGGCCCGCGCGATCTGCTCGTGCGCCCTCTCGTTGTCCCCGTCCTCCATCAGCGCATCTTCGTACGCATCGATCGCCCGGGCCGGGTCGTTGAACCGCTCGAGCCAGTCGTCGCCGAGCGCCACCAGCGCCATCGAACGCGCCTCCGGATCGTCCATCGACTCGATCAGCCGCCGGCGCACCTCGATCACGTCGGTCGGCTCGCCGACCGCCCCGACCGCCCGCAGCAGGCCGGTCAGCGCTCGCTCGTCGTCGGCCGTGTAGTCGACCGCCTGCTCGAAATTCGACCGGGCGCGCTCGTAGTCGCCCTTCTTTTCGTACAGCGCCCCGAGCCTGCGGTACAGGTCCGCCCTCGATCGCTCCGACAGATCCGAGAGGTGGTGGACGAGCCGCGACTGGACGACGCGGATCGCAAAGTCGGTCTCGACGTCGAGCTCCCCCTCGCGTTCGCGCAAAAGCTGGTGGATCGCCTCCAGGATCGCCTCGTCGCGCGGGTCGACCTCGAAGCCCCGCCGATACGCCTCGAGCGCCGCCTGCATCTCGCCGGCCTGCTCGGCGAGGGTGCCGAGCAGCCGGTACAGCCACAGGTTGTCGGCCGGGTCGCGCTCGCGGTCCGGCCGCGAGGCGACCTCCCAGAGCATCTCGCGGGCCCGGTCGAGCTCCCCGTCGTCGACGAAGCTCTCGACGTTCTCGCGGACCGCCCCGATGTCGAACGGGCCCTCCGCCCCCTGCTCGCTCTGTTCGGCGCCCGCCTCGTCTGCTTCGACTGCTTCGACTGCTTCCTCGTCGCTCATCCTCCAACCCCGTCGCTCGGGCCACTTCACACGCCCGAATGTGTATCATCTCCCCGGGGTCTCGTCATCCGCCCGCCGGCACGCCACCACCAGGATCACCAGAAGCCACGCCCCCGCCGGCGGCGGAAGACTCGACGAGCTCAGGCACCCGCACCCCTCCGTGCGCGTCGCTGCTGCGGAACCGACGCTCTCACCGGAATCGGCGGCGGATGCGTCGCGCCGAATTGCGTCGCCGTCGTCTCCCCCCTCCGTGCCATCCTCACTACGCGCCGCGTCGACATCCGCACGCTCGCCGGCTCCGACATCTTCGACACCGCCGTCTCGCGTATCACGCCCGTCCATATTCGCGTCGTTCGCCATGCGTGCATCCGAAGAGGTCACGTCCCGCCCGCGGCCGGCATCGCGCCCGGTGTCGCCTCCCCCGCCCGCGTCCATCCCCCCGCCCTCGATACGAATCACCACCTGGCGGCGGATGGTCGCCACCCCGTCGCTCGCGGTCACGTCGACCGTATGATTGCCCGATTGACCGCCCGCCGGCGTCCACTCGAACTCACCGGTCGTCTCGTCGATCGATCCGCCGTCCGGCATCGGCTCGACGCCGTAGCTCACCGAGTCGCCGTCCGGATCCTCGGCGGCGACCGTAAACCGGACCGGCGCACCGACTCGCCCGTCGACGGCATCGGTCGGCGTCGGCGGGACGAACTCCGGCGGCGATTCGACGGTCACCTCCACCTCGGCGGTGTCGGTGTGACCGTACGGATCCGTGACTTCGAATTCGAAGCTGTCGCTCGCCTTCGTGCCCCCGGGAGGCGAGTACGTGATCTCGGCAGTCGACCGGCCGGTCGATTGAAGCCCGGAGAGACTCCCGTGTCGGGGCTGACTGGCGACCGAAAACGTCAACGGATCGTCGTGCAGATCCTCACCCTCCAGCGCGACGTCGCGAAAATGTCCACGATCGGCGACGACGGTCCTCTCCCGCGCCGTCGGCGGGGGATTCGGCGCTCCTCGAAACACATGCACCTGGTTGTGCCGGCCGGCCGCCGACGATTTCGCCGCGATATCCGCAAAACCGTCCCCGTCGACATCTCCCGCCCCGTCCACCACCGACCCGAAGTTGCCCCCCCCCACGACGTTCCAGGCCGGCGTCGTCACGAGACCGGAACTCGACCCGTGGTACATCCCGAGCAAGTCGGTCGACCCGACTCCCGTCCCGACTACCACGTCGTCGTAGCCGTCTGCATTTACGTCTCCCGCGAAAACGAAGTGTTTGAATGGATGATTGTAGTTCGGCTCGGGGACGACTTCATCGGGCGTCTGCGAGAGCCCCGAGGCCGATCCCTCGAAGACGAAGCCGCTCACCTCCTCTCCTGTGCCACTGTCTCCCCGATAGTCTCCATGCCCCGAGATCAACACGTCGTCGTAGCCGTCGCCGTCGACATCCCCTCCGCCGCTGACGGACTGTGCGAAGTAACCGTCTCCGTCCATTTGCGGGAGTTTTTTCGTCCACATCGGGGATGAGCCCAGCCCCGAGGGCGATCCTCCGTACACATACGCCTTCCCCATTTTTCGCGGCGTGCTTTTTATCGTATACGAATATGCGCCGATCACGACGTCGTCGAACCCGTCGCCGTCGACATCCCCGGCCTCGGAGATGGCGTAACCAAAACACGTCCCCTGCTTGCTCGCCTCCGCCGACCAGCTCTCCGTCGCCTCGAGCCCCGCATCCGTCCCACGATACAGGTGGACGCTCCAAATACGGGGGTCTGCGCAATTCGGATACAACACACGATCACTTCTGACCGCCGCGATCAAGACATCGTCGTGCCCGTCCCCGTCGACGTCCCCCGCCGCGGATACGCGCCCGCCGAAATGCGAGTGCGTCGGGTCGATCACGCGGTCCGCCGTCGACGACAGCCCCGAGGACGACCCGAGATACAGGTATGCCGCCCCGTCGAGATACACCCAGCCGTTCGAAGTCCTCCCTTCCAGCGTTCCCACGTCTCCGACGAGCACGTCGTCGTATCCGTCGTCGTTGACATCCCCGACGCCGGCGACCGACGTTCCAAAGTAATCCTGCGATTTGTCCCCCCCGCTCGACGAGACCGACCAGGAGGGACTCGCCTCGAGGCCCGACCGGGATCCGCGGTACAGGTAGGCGTACCCGTGTGCTCCGACGATCAGATCGTCGATCCCGTCGCCGTCGACGTCCCCGGCCGAATCGATCGAGGTCCCGAACCCGGTACTCTGGCCGGCCGGGTTCGACCTGACCGACTGCTTCTCGAGCACCGGCTCACTCGCCATTGCTCCCGCTCCGCCGGCGGCCACCCCCGCCACCGAGACGACCACCGCCAGCGCCCAACCACCCATCCTCGTCGATTTCATCTTCCCTCCTCTCCTCTCCCGGACGCTCCCCCAAAGGCCGAAACTCCCGGAACAATGCCAGTGGCCTTCACGAGTAGACTCGCCGAGGCCAATCCCCTGCACGTCGATAGCAGGTTTCAGTATGAGAAGAGGGTAACGCTCGTGATTCGCAGAATCAATCTGAACGCCCGACCAGCAGGTTTCATTGAAATTCCAGCAGGGCGGGGAAGATCCGAAGGCACTCGCATCCCGCCTCACTGAGCCACCATCTCCAGCGAGACCGAACCGCCGCCGTCGACCCGAATCTCTTCGCTCGCCACGACCTCGTCGCCCTGTTTCATCTCGACGCGGTGGCGGGCGGCCGGCACCGTCGTCTCGACGCTCGTGCCGCTGCCGACCGCCTCTCCGTCGACGACGAGTGTGCCCCAGGGGATCATCCGCACCTCGAGGCGACCGTCGGCGGGCTCGCTCGGAGACGGCTCCTGCTCCTCCGAGGCCGGCGCCCCCCGACCGGCCTCGTCCTCCCGTGCCGGGCTCGTCTCCCCGGGGTCTCGGGGCGGCAGCGAGTCGTCGCCCTCCCCCGCCGCCCCACGCTGCCGTGCCGCGCTCGTCTCCTCCGCCGGCTCTTCCGTCGCCTCGCTCGAGGCCCCGGCACGCCGCACGTCGATCTCCGCCTGGTCGACCGCCACGGCCGGCTCGCCCGACCGCCCGGCCTCGCGGCCGCCGTCTCCAGCCCCGACATCACCCGACGCTCTCGACCCGCCGTCCTCCCCCCGGTTCCCGCCGGCATCCGAATCGCTCTCGGTCGGCGCCGCGCCCGCATCCGTCCGCTCGCCCCCCGTCGCCACCGCAGGCTCGCCACCCGCGCCGTCCGACGAGCCGCCGCCCGCCCGCTCCGCCAGCGCCCAGTACGCCGCCGCGCCTCCGAGCACCAACGCCAAGAGGCCGATCGCAGCGAGCCTCCCCCACCTCAGCGGCGTCTCGGAGTCGGCGACGGGCCACGTCGGCGCCCGCCGGCTGCTCTCCGGCGACTCCCCGGTCGCCTCCGACACCTCCGCCGTCTGCGGCTGCCCGGCCCCCTCGTCCTCCCCTCCCGCCCCCGCCCACGCCGTCTGCGGCACCGCCATCGTTCCGGATGGCTCCTCGTCCGCCTGGGACGTCTCCGGCGAGCTGGCTGCCGCCCGCTCGAACGCCTCCGCAAACGCCTCGACGTCCTCGAAGCGATCCTCTTTGTCCTTCGCGGCCGCTCTTTTCAGCACCTCCTCGACGCGCCCGGCGATCTCGACCCCCGGCCGCAGCGCCGAGGCCGCCGGCGGCTTTTCGGTGAGATGCCGGCTGGCGACCTGCATCGACGTCCCTCCCTCGAAGGGCGTCCGCCCGGTCAGCATGTAGTAGGTCGTCATCGCCAGCGCGTACTGGTCGCTGCGCCCGTCCATCTCGCCGGCCCGGATCTGCTCGGGCGCCATGTAGGCCGGCGACCCGATCATCATGCCCGTCGCCGTCAGGCTCTGCTGGAGGGTCACGTCGGCCCGCAGCGCCTTCGCGATGCCGAAATCGATCACCTTGACGAAATGCGCCCGGTCGCCCCGCTCGACGAGCATCAGATTGTGCGGTTTGACGTCCCGGTGGATCATCCCCTGGCAGTGCGCCTCCCGGAGGCTCCCGGCCGCCTGCCGCACGACCGGGGCCGCCTGCGAGGCCGCCATCGGCCCCTGGCGCTCGACATACTCGTCGACGGTCCGCCCCTCCAGAAGTTCCATCGCCAGAAACAGCATCGAGCGCGCCTCGTCGCGCCCGAAATCGTACAGGACCACGGTGTTCGGGTGCGTCAGCCGCGAGGTCGTCCGCGCCTCGATGCGAAACCGCTGTTCGGTCCGCTCGTCGTCGCACAGCTCCGGGGCCAGCACCTTCACCGCGCACGGCCGCTCGACCGAAAGCTGCACGGCCCGATAGACCGCCCCGTAGCCTCCCTCCCCGATGAGATGTTCGAGTCGAAATCGATCCGCGAGGACCGCGCCCTGCAGTTGCATCGTGTTCACCGGCGATTCCCCTCGTCAGTACCCTGGTCACCTACGACCCACCCACTGGTCGTCCGGCTGGGGTCCGGTACTGCCGATTACTTCGCCGTCGCCCGCCCAAACTGCTCGTCGCCCGGAAAGACCGCGACGATCGACCAGCGCCCGATCCCGGTCGTCTCCGGGACCGTCACCGTCGTCCGGAATTGCCCCCGGGCGTCGGTCGTCACCGAGCCGATCGTGCGCATTTGCTCGGCACTCGCGCCGACTCCGCCGAACCGGATCTCGACGCTACGATCGGCCACGGGGGTTCCCTGGACGGTGGAGAGACGACCATACACCGACAGGTCCTCTCCGCGAAAGACCTCTCGCGCGTCGCTCTGGAACGAGAGCCGCGTCTCGCGCACCTGCCGCTGCGGCTCCGAGCGGTCCTCCCCGTCGCGCTCGGCCCCGTCTCGATCGCGCATCTGCATGCGCTGCTCCTCCGACTGGCCCGGATCTGTCTCCCCGTCGTCGCCCTCGTCGCCGGTCTGCAGTTCCGGGGGTCTCTCCGGGCTCGCACCGCCCCCCGCATCCCGACCCGGCGGCTGCTGCCGAGCGTTCGAGGCGTTCTCGTCCTCCGACGCTTGCCGGTCGGGCGCGGACTGATCGGGCGCGGACTGATCGGACTCGGATTGCTCCGAGGAGGAACTCTGCGGCGAGGCGGCCCGCTCCGGCGGCTGCGCCTCGTCCTCCCGGCTCTCCCCCTCCCGGCCGGCGTCGCCGCTCTCCGCCTCCTGCTGCTCGCCCCCGTTCCGGCCGCGCATCCGACGCATCTCCTCGCGGTAGCTCTCGGGCTTCGGGAACGGGTCGACGTCGGAAGCGTCGTGGAGTCGATCGTCGCGCCCTCCCTGATAGCCGATGTCCCGGGCCGCCCCGCCGAGGTCGATCCGACGCCACCCCGACGGCGGCCAGTACACCTCGACGAACGCGTGCGCCTCGTTGGTCACGTAGCGGGCCGGTATCCCGAACGCCTGCGCGGTGACCACGAACGCGAGGCTGCGGTGGCGGCACACGCCGATCTGGTTTTTCGAGATCGCGGCGTACAGATCCCCCTGTTTGTACTCGTCGGGCAGGGCCGTGGTCTCGAAGCCGCGATAGTGGCGGATCAGACGCTCCAGGAGGACGCCCGGCGACATCTCCGAGCTGATCCCGATGTGCCGGGCCACCTCGCGCACCACGCCGTGGACCTCCTCGTCGACCTGCGCGCGGCCCCCGCCGCCAAAATCACTCCAGGCCGGCTCGCCCTCGAGTTCGCCGCGGAAGTAAAACCGCGGCGCCGCCACTCTGGCGTTGATGCGCACCAGGCCGTCGCGCTGCAGACGCACGTAGTAGTTGTCGGCCTCGTCGCGAAAAAACGCCACCTGCCCGTCCGGCTCGGTCTCGACGCGCAATATCCGCTGCTCGGGGGCGACACTCGGAATCGGATGCAGCTTGCCCGCCCGGGCATCGACCAGAAACGTCCCCCAGAAGGCATCCTCGCTGTCCGACGCCTCGCCCGGCTCGACGCGCACCCGATTCCTCCGCCCGGAGGCGTTGCGCATCCCGTACTCGCTGCCCTCCTTGCGGACGGAGTTCTGGACGACGTTTCGTTTGTACGGAAAGACCGACGGGTCGAACGCCGAGTGGTAGTCGGTCTCGTCGACGCGGCTGGTCTGATCGTCGAGCGTCGAGGCGCCCGAGCGCGGCGAGCGGGGGCCGTACGGCGGCTGCCGGCCCTCGGCGTCGACCGGTCCCTCGGGGCCGAGAATCAAATCGCCGGGCCCGGGATCGAGCGTCAATCCCGGCGGCTGTCCGGCGGCCGACGCCCGGCTGGTCGGCGCCGCGCCGCTCCCCGGGGCCGCCGCCCCGGAGCCGCCGGCGGTGACCTCGCCCGGCTCGAAGTACTCGTGCAGGATCACGCCGCTCTGGCGCGAGGCCTCTCGCTCCTGGGCGCCCGCCGTCGTCGCCGCCATCCAGACGACCGCCAGGATCACCATCCCCGCCGACCTGTTCGAGAGGTTTCGTGCCATGGCCTTCCAGAGGATACGGCTACGGCGTCCCTTCCACAACGATCAACGTCAGGGGGCCCGCTCGTAATCCGGGGCTGTCGCGCCGAGCGCCGACGCCGTGTGCGCCCCTGCACCGAGACGCCGCGATGCGAAGACGCCGACCCGTCGCGTCGAGTCACTTCGCTCCGTGGGCGGCGGGTTCAGGGGCTCGGCACGCCCGTCGTCGTGATCAACGCCTTGAGGTCCCGGTCGTTGAACTCGATACCCGCCCCGAAAAAGTAATCGCGGCGGTCGCCGTTGAGGATGTCGTCGACCCCCCCGGCGATGTAGGCGAACTCCAGGAAATCGTAGGTCGCCATCGAGCGGAGTCTCGGATTGCGGTTGAGCCCGAATTCGTAGATGTCGGTCTGGATGTCGAGTGACTGGTCGTTGCCGAGCAGGAGGTTCCCGCCGACGCCTCCGCTGCTTTCGATCAGCCCGAACCGCCCGGTCAGCTTCGCCCAGTCGGTCACCGGCAGGCTCCGCGCCATCTGGAAGCTGAACTTGAATTCGTCGGTCGTCGTCACCGTCGTCTTGCGGTACAGCCCGTCCTCGGCGTCCGAGCGGGTCGTGTTGACGTCCTTTTGTTCGACCGTCGTCGTCCCCCGGAAATCGTCGATGAACTCGGCCATGTAGTATTTGTTCGGGTCCGGCTGCAGGCGCAGCCCGAGGACGGTTTTGAACTGCTGGTGGCGCACGTGGTACTCGCTGCGCAGATTGACGAAGGTCTTGAGCTTGTCGAACCGGTCGGTCAGCCCCTCGACGTCCTCGAGGATGCGCTGGCTGGTGTCGACGACCGCCGGGTCGTTGACCAGGGTGCCGACCGCCCCTTCTCCCTCGTTGACCTTGTCGGTGATGTCCTGGATGTTCTGGAGGCTGTAGTTGAGCGAATCGAGGGTGGTCTGCAGCCGGCCGAGCGTCCCCCGAAGCGTCCCCAGCCCCGCCTGCACGTCGGTCGAGGATTCGCCGATGATGAACTTCACCTCCTGCACGATCGATTCGGCATCGGCCATGATGTTGCGCAGCGACTCGGTCCCCGTCGAGGTCAGCCCGCGGACGTCGCGGCTGATCTGTTCGGCGTTGGTGACGACCCGGTCGATCTTGTCGCTGTTGGCATCGACGAACGTCCGCATCGTCGCCAGCATCTCCTCGAGGTTGCGCATCATCTCTTCCATCGAGCGCTGCCCCTCCGGCCCCCCGAACACCGCCGACAGCGAGTCGGTGATCTCCTCGAGGTTTCCGGCGATGCGGTCGAAACGCGAGAACAACTGCGACGGGCCGATCGTCTCCGGGACGTTGTGGATCTCGCCGCCGTCCTCGATCTCGTCGCCGGCCGTCCCGGGCGTCACCTCCAGATAGTAATCCCCGATGACGCTCGCCTGGGTTTTGGTGACCGTCGCCCCGTTTTGCCAGTACCCCTCGTCGGTCTCGATCCCTTCGTACAGTTTGACGTCCGGGTCGATGCGCATCACCACCCGCACCTTCGCCCCGTTGCCGCGCTCGAGTTTGAAATCCTGGAGCGTCCCGATCGAGATGCCCGACATCATCACCCGCGAGTTTTTCGCCAGGCCGGTGACGTCCTCGAAGGTCGCATACACGGTGTAGCCCTCCCGGCTCGTCCATCCGCCCTCCCCCTGGGTCAGCACCGTGACCATGTATAGGGTCGCCAGGATCGAGGCGAGCACCACCAGACCCACCTTGAATGGCGTGAACAGGTCGCTGATCTTCATGAAATGATTCCCGTCAGCCCCACATCAACACCGTCAACACGTAGTCCAACAACAAAATCGAGATACTGCTGGTGACGACCGATGAGGTCGTCGCATTGCCGACTCCCTTCGCCCCGCCGGCGGCGTAAAATCCCTTGTAGCAGCCGACCACCGAGATGACGACTCCGAAACACGCTCCCTTGATCGCCGAGTTGACCAGATCCCGGGAGTCGACGAAATCCTGGATTTTGAACACGAAAATCCCCGGGTCGACGTCGATGGCGAACACCGAGATGGCGTAGGCGGCGGTGATCCCGACAAAATTGAACAGCATCGTCAGGATCGGCATCATCACGATCGTCGCGATCACGCGCGGCGTGACCAGATACTGGATCGGATTGACGGCCATGACGGCCATCGCGTCGATCTGTTCGGTCACCCGCATCGTCCCCAGCTCGGTGGTCATCGACGAGCCGGTCCGGCCGGCGACCATCAGTCCCGTCAACACCGGTGCCAGCTCCCGCGCCAGCGAGATGGCGACCGCCCCGCCGACCATCGACTCCGCACCGAACAGCCCGAACGCGTAGATCGACTGGTAGGCCATCACCAGTCCGGTGAACACCCCGGTCAGCAGGACGATGAAAAGACTTCCGACCCCGACCGACTCGAGCGTCTGGAACAGCACGCGGATCCGGTACGGCGGCCGCACCGCCCAGATCAACGACTCGACGAACATCAACGCCATGCCCCCGATCTCTTCGATCTTTTCGATCGCGAGCTCCCCCAGCCGCTCGACTGCACGTTTCGACCTGGCGACCATGTGCGTCCCGCTCGATCTTCCGCATTGCACCTCCGAGACGTTCCACGCCGTTAGCACACGCCCGGCAGGCCTGCAAAAACGAGCGCCACCTCCCCGGACGGTGCCGCTCCGTGGGCCGGGGGCCGACCGACCGCGGCTCGACTCGAGGCGCGGATCATCCGAGCAGCGCCTCGACGAGTCGCTGGACCGCCGGACGCGACCAGTCGTAGGCATTGACGAACCGGGCGACGACCTCGCCGTCGCGGTCGATGATGTACGTCTCCGGGATCAACTCCGTACCGAACTGCTCGCTGACCTCGCTCTCCGGATCCCACAGGACGGTCATCGCCGAGCGCTGGTCGGGCAGAAACCGCCGCAAAAACTGCCGGGCGTCGGCCCGCTCCGGATCGAGACTCACCGCCAGCATGTGCATCCCCCGGTCGCGGTACTCGCGGGCCAGCCGCTCCATGCTCGGCATCTCCTGGATGCACGGCTCGCAGTAGCTCGCCCAGAAGTTCAAAAAGACGACCTCGCCGCGATAGTCGCTCAGGCTGTGCGAACGGCCCTGCAGATCCGGCAGATCGAACGATTCGGCCTCGCGTCCGACCCACTGGCCGTCCAGCTCGGCGACCGCCTCCGCGACCGCCGGATCGCGACTCTCCCGCCAGGGGCTCGACATGACGGTCGCCGCCGCCACCACCCCCGCCACCAGGACCACCAGCCTCCAGCTACGCCGTCTCATCACATTCACCACTCGTTGCGCAGTTCGCGAACCGTCCGAAACGCCGTCTCTTCGTCCGACCTCGAGGCCGTCTCGCACTGCTCCCAGGTCGACCCGTATTCGTCGGCGAGTCGCCGGCGCAATTGCGGGTCGTCGTAGCGGAAAAACGGGCTGTAGGCCCGCTCCTCGCCCAGCGTCGTCAAAAAGATCCCGTCCTCCCGACTCGCCTTCGCCCGCTCGAGCATCTCGTCGGCCCGGTCGTTGTCCGGCTCGATCGACCGACTGAACTCGATGTCTCTCACCGCGTAGTCGTGTCCGGGATAAAACCTCACGTCGTCGCTCAATTCCGAGAGGACGTCGCGGAAGGTGCGAAACAGAGTGCCCGGGTCGCCGCCGAAATTGCAATTGCCCGCGCCCCCGACGAAGATCGTATCGCCGCTGAACAGGTCGTCGCCGTACTGCAGGCTGATGTGCCCCGGCGTGTGACCAGGCGTCTCGAGGATCTCGAAGATGTTCTTGCCGACCTCGAGTTCGTCGCCGGCCGCGAGGCCGCCGTCGAGCCCCTCCCCGTCGACCTGTCCGTCGATTCGCTCGGCCTCCGCCTGCGGCGCGACCCACTCGACTCCGGGAAACGCCTCCAGGACCGTTGGGTTGCCGCCCGTGTGGTCGGGATGAAAGTGCGTGTTGATCAGATACCGCAATTCGGCGCCGGTCTCGCGCACCCACTCGACCGCCGTCGACCCGTCGACCGGATCGATCAGGGCCGCCTGCCCGGCGTCTTCGACCGCATAAAAGTAGTTGTCACTGACTCGACTCTCGAGAATCTCGATCTCCATCTCGACTCCTCGTGGCTCGCAGGTCGTGATTCGCGATTCGCGCCTCCGCTAGCGGGACTCGGGACCGGTCGCTCGTCGCACGAGTCGCCTGCCCACGACGCCGGCAAAGCCGCCGATGCTCCCAATGATCATCCAGGTGACCAGCCGATACCAGCTCCCGATACTCCCCACCCCCTCGTTGAAATTCGATCCCGCCTCCCTTTGTCAACCGTCGAGTGCGCTCGCTCCCCCGCCGAGCCGCTTCCAGCGGCGAACTTGGGCCCGCAGCCGAGCACGGTCCCGTGCGGCCATCCCCCGCAGATCCACGATCACTCGCCCCCCGCCGCAGACCCTCGCAAGTCGGACGATCCGGCGTGCCGTCGAACCGAGGCGTCCCGGAAGCGAGTCGAGCCCGTGCAGCCACCAGTTCGGCGCGCGACCGACCCGTCCGGCCACCGACCGCACGATCTCCTCGAGACCCCCCAGATCGACCGGGTCCGCCAGCACCAACTCTCCCGGCAGCCGACCCGGCCACTGCCCGAACAACACGGCGACCGTCGGCCGCTCTCCCGTCGCCACCTCGCCGAGATCCTCGACGAACTCGATGCGCGCCCGCTCGGACTCGCCGAAGACCACTCGCCGCATCCATCCGACCGCCTCGAGAGCCCGCTCGCTCCACGCCGTCTCGCGTTCCATCTCCCGTCTCCGTTGTTCGAACGTCCAGACTGCCGCCCCCCGTTGTATATTACCGACGGGCTCCCGCGATTCGTTTCGCGCCGCAGAACGGCTCCCCCGAACCGCACCGCAGCGAGGCCCCCCCCGTACGGGTCGGACCTCCGCCGACGTTGCAACACCGTGAAACCCCGTGATAGCTTGCCTCTGTACGGTTCATCCATTTTTCGGCACCACTCGCAAAGCGCATGATGTCCACCGGTTCGAGGTCCGCCCGCCCCGCCAACCTCCAGGCGACCATCGGGGCATCCCCGGCCTGGCAGACTGTCGCCGTGGCGCTGGCCGCGATCTTCGCGACCACGGCCGGCTGCACGCTCAATTTCGAGCAGTTCGACGAGCGGCGCGACGGCGGCCTCGACTCGCCGGCCGACACCACCTCCGACGCCCCCGGCCCTGTCGACGGCAGCTCGCCGGACGCCGAGAGCACGCCGGACACCGACGCGGAAGCGGCCCCCGATGCCGACGTCGCCTCCGCCCCGAACGGACTGGTCGTCGGAGCTCCCTGCGAGGCCGACGCCGAGTGCGCCGGCGAGGGAAGCTGCCTGGAGGGCTACTGCACCCGCGAATGTACCGACGACGCCGACTGTCCGGGCGCCGCCCACTGCACCCCGTACCGCGGTGCCCGTCGCTGCCTGGTTGCGTGCGAC
>CAZRLK010000067.1:0-24954 GCA_964600555.1 uncultured Bradymonadales bacterium | reverse complement strand
GCGTCGGCGGCCCACGCTCCCCCAAATGTTTGGAGCGTCGGCGGCCTCGCCGACGTAGGGCCCCCCAATATATGGGAGCGTCGGCGGCCTCGCCGACGTAGCCGAGGGGAGCGGGCCCTCTGGGCCCCGACACGAGGCTCATCGATGTTCGACCACGAACCACGAATCCCCAACCACCAACCCCAAGGCCCCACCATGTGCGGCATCGCCGGCTTCTGGACGACCCACCCCGATCACCTCCGCCACCGCGAAGGCCTCGTGCGCCGCATGGCCGACCGCCTCACCCACCGCGGCCCCGACGACGCCGGCATCTGGCTCGGCGACGATCGAGAGCCCGCCCTCGGCCACCGCCGCCTCTCGATCCTCGACCTCTCCGAGGCCGGTCGCCAGCCGATGGTCTCCGCCGACGGCCGCCACGTCGTCTCCTACAACGGCGAGATCTACAACTACCGCGAGCTGCGCGCCGAACTCGCCGACGCCGGCCGGATCGCCTTCCGGAGTGACTCCGACACCGAGGTGCTCGTCGAGGCGATCGCCCGGTGGGGCCTGCGGCCGACCGTCGAGCGGCTCGACGGCATGTTCGCCTTCGCCGCCTGGGACCGCGCCGACGAGCGCCTCTCGCTCGTCCGCGATCGGATCGGCATCAAGCCGCTGTACTGGGGGCAGTCGCCCGATGGCGTGTACGTCGGCTCCGAGCTCGACACGATCGCCGAGCATCCCGGCCTCGATCTCCGGGTCGACCGCGAGGCCCTCGGCCTCCTGCTCAAGTACAACCGCATCCCGGCGCCGCACAGCATCTACGAGCGGGTCCGCAAGGTCGAGCCGGGGACGATCGTCACCGTCGAGGCGCCGACCGCCGAGGCCCGCGCGCACACCTACTGGTCGGCGCGCGGGGCCGTCCGCCGGGGCCGCGACGAGCCGTTCCGGGGCACGCCCGCCGAGGCCGTCGATGCCCTCGAGCGCAAACTCCGCGAGTCGGTCGAAGCCCGGATGGTCTCCGACGTCCCGCTCGGCGCCTTCCTGTCGGGCGGGATCGACTCGTCGACCGTCGTCTCGCTGATGCAGGCCGTCGCCGCGCGCGACGCCCGGACCTTCTCGATCGGCTTCGAGGCCGACGGCTACGACGAGGCCTCCGACGCCGACGCCGTCGCCGAGCACCTGGGCACCGACCACACCGAGCTGTACGTCAGCCCCGGGGACGCCCGCGAGGTGATCCCCGAGCTGCCCGAGATGTACGACGAGCCGTTCGCCGACTCCTCCCAGATCCCGACCCACCTCGTCTCCCGGCTCGCCCGCCGCGAGGTCACCGTCGCGCTGTCGGGCGACGGCGGCGACGAGCTGTTCGGCGGCTACAACCGCCACCTGTGGGGCCCGCGCGTCTGGTCGGCGATGCGCTGGATGCCCGCACCCGTGCGCCGCGGGGCCGCCGCCGCCGGACGCGCCCTCTCCCGGGACACCTGGAACGCCCTCGGCGGCCTCGCCGACGGTCTCGTCCCGGGCGGCACCGGCCTCCGGCGCCCCGGCGAAAAGATCCACAAACTCGCCGGCGTCCTCCCGAGCCGCGACGCCGCCGAGATGTACGACCGACTCGACGGTCAGTGGCACCACCCCGGCTCGCTGGTGCGCGGCCTCTCGCACACCCCCCGCCCGAGCCACGAGCGCCTGACCGCCGGCGACGCCGATTTCGCCTCCCGGATGATGTACGCCGACCTCGTCGGCTACCTCCCCGACGACATTCTGACCAAGGTCGACCGCGCCAGCATGGCCGTCGGCCTCGAGGTCCGCGTCCCGATGCTCGATCACCGCCTCGTCGAATTCGCCTGGCGACTGCCGATGGACCTCAAGATCCGCGACGGCACCGGCAAGTGGGTCCTCCGCCGGGTCCTGTACCGCCATGTCCCGAAAGAACTCGTCGATCGCCCCAAAACCGGCTTCGGCTTCCCCGTCGGCGAGTGGCTCCGCGGCCCCCTCCGCCCCTGGGCCGAACAACTCCTCGACGCACGCAAACTCCGCGACCAGGGCTTCCTCGCTCCCGACCCCATCCGCCGCGCCTGGCAGCGCCACCTCGCTCGCGACGCCGACCTCGCTCACGAACTCTGGTCGGTCCTCATGTTCCAGGCCTGGCTCGAACAGCGGCAGCTAAGCGGCTGAGCGCCTCACCGATCCTTCTCCACTACCTCCCCCGGCAACAAGAGCTCCCCCGCCGACTCCGCCACCTGCGGCGGCACCGTCAGCAGGTACCGCTCCGGGCCGTGTACCCGGTCCATCCGCCACAACTTCCCGTCTTCCCCTTCCCCGACTTCCACCGAAAAGTACCCCGGCTTGTCGAGCTCCCGGAACGCGAAGGCGACCGTGCCGTCGGGTCTCTGGATCGCATCGCCCGTCTCCGCTCCCGGCGTCGCGTATCCCCCGATCGTCTCGACGCCCTCCGGTACGTAGAACAGATACGACGATCGCCCGACCCCCTGCACCCACCGCTGCGGCGACATCTCGTAGGTCTGGCGCAACGATCTCTGCTCGTCGTGCAGCCGCACGTCGACGAACCGCCCGCGCGCCGAGATCTCGAGGCGGTACAGCCCCGCCGCCGGCGCCTCGAACGTCGTCCGGTGTACCTCGTGGTCGACCGGCACCTCCGTCGTCCCCACCGGCTCCGAGTCCGAGCCGACCCCGCCGTCGAGCGCGTACAACTCGACCGGGATCGGCCGCCCCCCCTTCGACCCGTCGACGTTCTCGGCGCTCACCGAGACCTCGAGGTCGAACGGCTCCGGGGCCCCCTCCGGCACTCGCGTGTACATCGACACCGCCCCCGTCCGCCCGTCGGTCTCCGCCCGGTAAAACTCGTCGACCTCCTGTTGCAGCTCTCTCCCCTCCAGCCCCCCGCGACGCTCGGAGCGCGCCCCGATGCTCGCCCACCGGGTGGCGTCCAGCCCGAGCGGCGCGGCCGAGACCAGATCCCGGCTGTAGGCCCGCGGCTCGAACCCCCGGAGCGGATGCTCGGCGATCCCGGCGTCGAGAAACTCCCGGATCTCGGCCTCCGAGACCGGCTCGTCGCGCTTCCACGGGTTGTCCGCCTCCGGCACGTCGAACCCCGCCCCCGCCGGCACCGACGCCTCCTCGTGCAGGTTCGCCGCGTACCGGTACCGCGCGTAGCTGTGCACCATGTGCGTGTCACGGATGCGGTAGGCGTACCGCAACAGTTCCTCCAGCCGCGCCTGCCGCTCCCCGGACTCGGCGTGCTCGTAGTCGCGAAACAGGTGCACGTAACGCGCGTACTTGATCAGATCGTGGATGCGCGCCCGAACCTCCGGCGATTCCGCCCGCTCGAGCCCCCGCTCGAGGGTCCGAAATACCCGTCCGACCAGGTGGTCGCTGATCATCAGCTCGTGCTCCCGGTCGAGCAGCCCGTACAGCCTCTCCATCGGCTCGCGCGCCTCGCCGAACGCCCGGGTCAAAAAGTCGTCTCGCAGTTTCTCGCGCAGCGACGCCCCGGGGCGATCGTCGATCTCCCAGGCGAGCCGCATCGCCATCCAGTGACCGAGCCCGGTCGGGCCCCAGGCGTCCGACGACTCGATCGTGAAAAACCGCGCCCCCTGTGCCCACGAGTCCCGCAGCGACTCCTCGACGTGGCTCGGCGACGAGGCCTGCTGGCCCCCCGGCAGAGCGTACGACCACCCGACGACGTTGTAGTAGCCGCGCATCCCCATCTGCTTCGCCCCGGCGTCGTTCCACGCCCGAAACAGATCGTCGGCCGTCACCCCGGGCTCCAGAAACGCCGTCGCCACGCTCGGGACCACCCGCTCGTGGATCGCGATCGTCGGCGCCCGCTGGTGCTCGCTGTAGGCGTACATGCCGACGTATTTCGGCTCGTCGAAATGCTGGTTGACGCCTTCGGCGACCTTGTTGGCCAGAAAGATCGCCCGGTTCGACGCCGTCCCCAACTGCTCGTCGTCCTGCGGACACCCCTCCCAGCCGAGCCCGTCGCTCGGCTCCATCGGCACCGCGTCCTGCTCGGGCCGGCGCTCCAGCCACGCGATCGCCCAGTCGATCGCCATCTGCTGGACCGCGGGCCGGGTCACACACAGCTTGTCGGTCGGCTCGCCAGTTTCGTCTTCGCCCCGGTACTCGGGATGCTGCGCGAAGGTCTCCTCGTTGGCCCGGATGATCGATTTCCAGACGTGCCCGTTGTTGATCTGGAACGCCCCTCTGGCCGCGTTTTTGCGCTTCCAGTCAGCGAGGCGATCTTTGTTGGCGTCCCAGGTCCCGCCGCCCCAGAAGATCCGCCGCCACACGAAGGCCGGCGATTCGACCTCGTCGACCGCGATCTCCAGGTCCGGCCGATCGGGGACGATCTCCCAGGTCTCGCCCGGAAAGTACTGCCGGTAGCCCGCCCGGCGCAGAAGATCCCAGACGGCGTGGCGGACCGCCAGCTCCGTCGCGCCGACCAGATAGATGCCGTTCTCGTGCGTCCGCACCAGGTAATCCTCCCGGTCGAACGGCGTCTCGGGCGCGAGGTCCGGCACCCCCGGCGCCGAGATGTCGCCGGCGACGCCCACCGCGATCCCCCGCGTGCCCTCTCCCTCGACGATCGAAAACGACCCGCCCGTGATCCGCCCGAGCTGCCGGCGCAACGTCTCGGCGTGCCCCCGGACCGCCTCCGACGCCCCCGGCGAGACCACGATCTCGAGCGCCGCCTCTCCCCCCGCGGCCACCGCCACCGCCGGCGGCGCCTCGTCGTCGACCGACGCGTCCGGCTCCCGCGACCCCTCCTCGCGGCCGCCGTCGGCTCGCTCGTTCCCCGCGCCGTCGCGCCGGGCCTCCCGCCCGGCGTCCGACCGCCCGCCCGACTCCCCGCCGTCGCCGACCGAGCCCCCACCCCCCGGACCCGACGCGTCCCCGGCGTCGGCCCCGCCACTCGCTCCCGACACACGCGTCGCACTGCTCACCTCCCCCCCGCACCCCGATGTGACGACCACCAACCACGCGAACACGCACGAAAAGGCCGCTCGCCACACGAGCGACCCGACAGGCCTACTGCGTCTGTACAAAATACTGCTCCTGATACTGCAAATCCGACCGACCCCCCTCGATCACCCGATCGCTGATCGGGATCTCACGGGGCCCCGGCCGGATCGTACGGCGTACAACCGGGCGCTCGCTCCCGACTTTCCCGGGATCGACAAACCCGCCGGAACCTCCCAACACATGGGACGCTCCGCACAACTTCGAGGGCCAGAAAACACTCTAACCCACTGAAGAACCTACCATATATAGATGACGTCCGAAAAGTCATCCGCCCCCCGAAACACCGGAACGATAAGGCGACTCGGGTCGCCTCGTTTCGTAGCCCCGGTCGGAGCGAAGCGGAGGCCGGGGTTGAGCGCAGTACTTCGCTCCGCAGTACGTCTACTTATTGCCACCAACCACTTTTGTGTTACGATACTATAGTGTCGTAACACTAAAGTTTCTCGGCATTTAGCTTGGTGAGATCATGTTCATCGACCGCCAGCGAGAACTCGATCAACTTCGCGACCTCGCCGATCGCGACGAGCCTACCCTGGGTTTGCTGTACGGTCGGCGTCGCGTCGGAAAGACTTTCTTGCTCGATCACGCCTGGGAGAATCGCCGCTTTTTCTACTTCCTCGCCACCGATACGACGCCCGCGCTCAACCGACGCGATCTCCTCGAAGAGCTGGATCGGTGGACGGATCGTCGAATCCGGGTCGACGATTATCCAAACTGGCGTCTCGTCTTCCGGCTGTTTGCCGACCTGGCCCGCCAGGAGGAGTTGGTGGTCGTCCTCGACGAGTTCCAGTATCTGACCGGCACCGAACGCGATGTTCCCTCTCAGCTCGCTGCCATCTGGGATCGCGAGCTCGAGGGAGCCGACCTGACGCTTCTTTTGTGTGGCTCGGAGGTCGGGACGATGAAGGATCTCGGCCGCGGGGATGCTCCCTTGTACGGGAGGCTCAACTGGGCTGCCCGACTTCTGCCTTTCGATTACTTCGATGCCGCGCAAATGGTGCCGAACTACGACCCCCGGACCTCCGTGGTCACCTACGCCATTTTCGGTGGCCTCCCGAGTTATCTGGCAATGATCGACAGCTCGGAGCAACTCGACCGAAACGTCGCCCGGCGGATGTTGTCTCCCCGCGGCGAAGTCCACCTGCAGTTGGCGCACCTTCTCGAACAAGAGCACGGCATTCGCAAACCGGCGGAGTATCGCGCCGTTCTCCGTGCCGTCGCTCAGGGCAATACCGAGATCAACGAGATCCGACAGGCCGCTGGCCTCGGCGATCGCCCCCACGCCGCCCGCCGAGTCCTCGACGTGCTCGAAGACCTCGAGCTGGTCCGCAAGGAAGCGAACTTCGACGCCGGCAAGACCTCTCCGCGCCGCCACCTGATCGCTGACCATGCCGTGCGATTCTGGTACCGCTTCGTCCAACCCAACGTCAGTCGACTCGAGCGGATCGACCCGAAAGAAGTGTGGTGCTCGAGCGTGGAACCCGATCTCAATACCTACGTCGGCAAATCATTCGAGGACATATGTGCCGAGGCCTTCGAACGCATCCACCCGCACCTCGATCTCGGATTTCCTACCCGCTGGACCCGTTGGGAGGGCCGTGACCGTAACCGCCGCCCGATCGAAATCGACATCGTCGCTGAACTCGACGACGGCCGGTTGTTGACCGGTGAAATCAAGTGGTCCTCCAGCCCCGTCGGTCCGCGTCTCCACCGTGACTTACAGCGCGACCTCGAGGACCTCGGCCGCTCCGGCCGCGGCTGGGCACGCGACGCCACCGACCCCGCCGCCTCCGCCGGCCACCTCTACTTCTCCGCCGCCGGCTTCACCGATGCCTTCACCGAGCTCGCCACCGACACCGATCGCCTCCACCTGATCTCACTGGATGACCTGTTCGACCTGGCCGACTGATTCCCATCTCGACGCCCGCCCACCCCGCCGCTCAGCGAATGCTTCGCGACTACGATGACGGGCGGATGCCGAGATGTGGGTCGAACTCGCATTGCAGGCAAGACGATTTTCGTAAAAAACCCGGTTTTCTCGTTCGAGAAAATGGCGAAATCGGGAAAACTCCGGTTTACCCTTGATAGCGCTCCCTACACGTAGCGTTGGTTCAAGCTGTCCATCCTGCCGTTTTTCCGCAGTTGCCCAACGCTCGCCCGCTCCGCCGCTGTTTTTCCCGCAGTTTTTGCCGTTGCTCCACTGCCCAGCCGCTGCTTTCCCGTCGTTTTATGTTCAGCTGCTCAGCTGCCCAGCCGCTCAACCGCTGCCGTACATATTTTCCAACGTCCACTGCACCACCTCCTGTTCTGCCTCCCTTGCCACTTCCTCGAAGCCCGGCTCGAACCCACCGGCCGCCGCAAACAACATCCTGGCTGATCCCTCCAGCGCCTCGTGCGCCCACCCGTGGCCGGAATCGGCCAGCCGCTGCAAGTCCCGCACGTGATCCATGTACACCTCTGTTCCGACCGGCGATCGATTCCACTTGACCGAGCCCGTCAGCATCGTCTTGTCCGACAGCCGACTCACGATGTCCATTTCGATGCTGCGTTTGTTGCGGTCGAGACCCTGCCAGTAGCTCCACTCCGAGACCGTCGGAAGATCGCGCTCCCGGCGGAGGCGCAGATAGGCCTGTTCGACGATCATCTCGAAGACCAGTCCCATGTGGGTCCGAAGCCGCGGCACCACCAGCTCGTCCCAGATCTCGAGGGGATCGGTCGTCTCGAGTTCGTTGCGAAGCTGATCGACGACCGAGTAGTGAAACATCAAAGCCGGGTCCGACAGCCGATATCGATAAGGGGCGTTTCGGGCGGCCTCGAAGTTTTTTCGTCCCTCGACAAACTCGAGTTGTTGCAACTTCTCGATTTTGCGTCGCAGGGGCGTCCCGGCCGCCATCCCGGTGACGTCCGCGATCTCGGAGAGTTCGGTCCGCCCCCGGGCGATCGCCGTCAAAATCGACCGGTACTGCGAGATGTTTCTCAGGCCCCGCTCCTGTTCGATCACCGATTCGACAACGTGACGGACGTGACCCCGCGGCGACAGTGCGATCCGCGCGATGTTCTCCCGAAACGTCTCCCCGGCCTCGAGACTCGCCAGATAGTCCGGCGTGCCGCCGAGCACCCCGTAGGTCCGCGCCAACTGCCGCGGCGTGTCGAACGGCACCATCTCGGCGGCATCCCGGTAGTCGAATGCTTCGAGCTGATGTTTCCACTCGACCCGTCCGTACAGCGGGGCCTGAGCGTCGTCCAGTTCCCGCATCGTCCGAACCGCCGAGCCGCACAAGACGACCAGAAGCGGCCCCTCCACCTCCAGACGATCCCACACCGCCACAAGCTGCGATCGAATCTCGTCCGCGCCCCCGAGTAGATACTGAAACTCGTCGAGTACCACCACGAACGGCTCCTCCCCCCTCGACCGAAACAGCTCCCGAAACACCGCCCGCCAGGTCCCGAGATCTTCGGGCTCGAGACTCCCTCCCGGGAGACCGCGCTCGCCCTCCAGATGCTCGGCCATCTCCTCGACGAACTGCCGGCGATTGAACTCGGCGGTCGTATCGCTCGCCAGGTAGTAAAACGTCTCCATCTCCCCCCACACCTGCTGCAACAGATACGTCTTCCCGATCCGGCGTCGACCGTACAAAATCGCCAGATCAGCCCCCGGCCTCCCCGCCAGCTCCCGGAGCTCCTCGCACTCTCTTTCCCGGTCCACGAGTTCCATGGGCGATCTTTGTGCTCATGCATGAGAGGAATACCAAAATATCACACTCACGTATGAGTATACTCATGCATGAGTAATAGCAAACTGCCCACCGTTTGACCCTCAGCTACCCGGCCGCTGTTCCCCACGCAGTTTTTTCCCTCCCACGCAGTTTTTCCTCTGCGCTTCTCTGCGCCCTTGTGCTGCGAAGCAGCGCTGCGGTTCGCCCCCGCAGTTTTTTACTCGGCCGGCTCCACCGGACGGTGCTGCGAACTGTCCCGCTCGTCACTCCCCGTCTCCTCTCCCCCGTCCGCCATCACCGGCTCGTGCTTGCCCGTCACCCGCTTCCAACGCCGGATGAACGGCAGCGACGCCCCGAAATGCCGCACCACCAGAAACCCCGCCGCCCCGAGCAACAAAAAGATCAGCGAGATCCGGTCGTTCAGCGTCAACGCCGACAGCATCCCGAATATCGCGATCACCGTGCTCAGCGCGTACAGCACCCACACCGCCGTCGGGTGCGAGAACCCCACCCTCAGCAACATGTGGTGGATGTGCTTGCTGTCCGACCGGAACATCGACCGCACCGACCGGATCGAAAAGTCGTCGCCGTGCAGGATCTCGTCGAGCAGCCGCCGGAACATCGAATACAGCGTATCCAGCAGAGGCACCGCCAGTAGCTGCATCGGAATGATCAGCGCCAGCCCCGTCGATCGCTTCAGCGACGTCTCGACCGAGACGCACGCCAGCAAAAACCCCAGCAGCAGCGCCCCCGAGTCCCCCAGAAAGATCCGCGCCGGATGGCTGTTGTAGCGCAAAAACCCCAGGCACGCCCCCGCCAGAAGCGCCATCGCCGCCATCGCCATCACGTCACTGTTCAGCAACGCCACCGCGAACACCCCGAAACAGGCGATGAACGCGATGCCCCCGGCCAGCCCGTCGAGCCCGTCGATGATGTTCAGCGCGTTCGTCACCCCCACGATCCACAGAAATGTCAGCGGAATCGCCCACTCGCCGAGCCCCACGCTCCCGACGAACGGCACCGTCAGTTTGTCGATCAACACCCCGCCCCCGAACACCACGATCCCCGCCGCCAGCGCCTCGAGCCCGAGCCGACTCCAGATCCCCGCCCCCCGGATGTCGTCCCACATCCCCACCAGAAAGGTCAGCGTCGCCCCACCCGCCAGCGACCCGTAGAAAAACGGCTGCCCCAGAAACGACTTCTGCAACCTCGGCACCAGCACGATCCCCGCCACCACCAGCACCGCGATCACCACGTAGATCGCCACCCCACCGGTCCTCGGCACCGGCCTCTCGTGCACCTTCCGCTCCCCCGGCTCGTCGAGCACCTCCAGCCTCTTCCCGAGGTCGGCGACGTACGGCGTCACGAAGGTCGTCAACAGCCAACTGGCAATAAACAACAATCCCGCTATGCCAGCCTCAGTCGACATCACTCCACATCCCACACAACGACTTGCTACTGATTCGCCTACTCGTTGACGTCTCCTTGGATACCGCCCTCGAACTTCATCGTCAATCACATGACCACGTGACACCCCTCGCAGACCAAATTGAACCCCGCAGTTTTTTCCTCTGCGACTCTGCGCCTCTGCGGCAAAATAGCCCTTTTCCCTCCACCCCTCCCCTTGCAAACGTCCCCCACTTTCCCCACGCTTCCGCCCAGCTTCGCTCGCTCATCTCGCGAGGGAGAGGTTTCTCTTGAATGCCCCGCCTCACGTCCTCACCGTCTTCGGCACCCGCCCCGAGTGCATCAAAATGGCCCCCGTCGTCCGCGCACTCGACGCCCACCCCGATCTCCGCCAGACCGTCTGTGTCACCGCCCAGCACCGCGAAATGCTCGACCAGGTGCTGGAGCTGTTCGAGATCACCCCCGACCTCGATCTCGACCTGATGACCCACGACCAGACCCTCGGCGAGCTGACCGCCCGCATCCTCGAGGCCACCGGCGAGGTCCTCCCGGACGTCGACCCCGATCTCACGCTCGTCCAGGGCGATACCACCACCACCTTCGCCACCGCCCTCGCCAGCTTCTACGAGCAGATCCCGGTCGGCCACGTCGAGGCCGGACTCCGCACCGGCGACCGCTACGACCCCTGGCCCGAGGAGCTGAACCGCAAGATGACCGGCGACCTCGCTGACGTTCACTTTCCCCCGACCGATAGCGCGCGCGGGAACCTCCTCGACGAACGGGTCGACGAGGCCGCCATCCACGTCACCGGCAACACCGTCATCGACGCCCTTCTGTGGGTCCGCGACCGCGTCCGCGACATCCCCGCCGACGATCTGCAGGCGTTCCTCTCTCAGAACACCGCCTCCACTCCGCCCCCCGATCGCCTCCTCGAGTTCCTCGCTCACCGCGCCCCCGACGCCACCAACCTCGACGAACCGCTCGTCTTGATCACCGCTCACCGCCGCGAAAACCAGGGCGCCGGCTTCGAAGAGATCATCGACGGCATCCGGCGACTCGCCGACCACCACCCCGACGGCCGATTCGTCTACCCCGTGCACCTCAACCCCAACGTCCACGATCCCGTCCACGACGCCCTCGACGACATCGACAACGTCGACCTGATCCCTCCCCTCGACTACGCCCCGTTCGTCTACCTGATGGACCACGCCACCCTCGTGCTCACCGACTCCGGCGGCATCCAGGAAGAAGCCCCGAGCCTCGGCAAACCCGTCCTCGTGATGCGCGACACCACCGAGAGACCGGAGGCCATCGATGCGGGAGTCGCGGAGCTCGTCGGGGCCGATGCGGACAAGATCTACGAGAGTGCCCGCGAGCTTCTAGAAAATCGAGAAGCATACGAAGAGATGGCGCAGGCGAGCAACCCCTTTGGAGACGGGAAGGCCGCCGAGAGGATCGTCGAGGTCCTGAGTCGACGAGAGTCCTGAAAAGAGCGTTGGGCTTGGCCGCAGAGGCGCAAAGGCGCAGAGGAAAAACGTTTGGTTTTCGCGGTCCGCCTTGCGCTGCGTGTCGTGGGATCCGATACTCTGAAGCTAGACGACGCGATAAAGCAGTGGGCGCGACCGCCGGATTCGTTTCACACGGACGTTCGTACGATCCCCGCCGTATCGGCAGCGCGCAGAACCCATAAAGGTGTTTTTCTCTGCGTCTCTGCGCCTCTGCGGCCAACAACCACGCCGTACCCTCTCGATCCCCTCTCTCCCGATGCACGAGATCTCTGACGCTCTCAACCAACGAACCGAGAAGATCATCGGCGCCGCCATGGAAGTCCACCGAACGCTCGGCCCCGGTTATCTCGAACAAGTCTACGAACAATCCTTCGCCATCGAGCTGGGCATCCGCGACATCCCCTACGAGCGGCAGTTTGACTTCTCAGTCATCTACAAAGATCGTGAGGTTGGCCGCGGCACGGCGGATTTTTTGTGCTATGACGACCTGGTTGTGGAATTGAAGGCCGTCGATTCCACCGTACCGGCCCACAAAGCCCAGGTGATCTCGTACCTGACCGCCACCCGAAACGATGTCGGTCTGCTACTCAACTTCGGCCGCGAGACCCTGAAAGAGGGTGTCACGAGAGTCGTCAACTCGAGGAACTAGAGTAACTTGTATTGGCCGCAGAGGCGCGGAGGCGCAGAGGAAAAACAGCGTTTCTAAACTTTTGGTTTCGCGGCTCGCCTGTATCCCGGCTGTCGCGAGCGCCGATACTCCAAAGCTACACCGTTGCACTTTGCAATAGGCGCTCCCGCCGATCTGGCATGATACGTACGACTGAACGACAGCTCGTCGCCCCGGCGACCCGCGAAAACCCTAACCAACGCAGTTTTTTACCTCCTCCGCGCCTCCGCGCCTCTGCGGCAAAAATAGCAGTTTTTCCACCACCCCCGTCTGGAGCACTACCAAATGACGGACCAACCCCACGACGTCTGCGTAATAGGCCTTGGCTACATCGGCCTCCCCACCGCGTCTCTCTTCGCCACGCAGGGCCTCTCCGTCCTCGGCGTCGACATCGATCCCACCGTCGTCCGCACCGTCAACGAGGGCCAGGTCCACATCGACGAGCCCGGCCTCCGGACGATGGTCAACGCCGCCGTCCAGTCCGGCCAGCTCGAGGCCGCCACCGAACCCGCCGCCGCCGAGACGTTCATCATCGCCGTCCCGACCCCCTCCGAACGCTCCGACGACGGACCGGGCCGCGTCAGCGACCTCTCGCACGTCGAATCCGCCGTCGAGTCGATGATCCCGGCCCTCGAGGAGGGCAACCTCGTCATCCTGGAATCGACCAGCCCGCCCGAGACCACCGAAAACTGCGTCGCCGCGCCGCTGCGCGAGGCCGGCTATACGCCCGGCGACGACGTCTACGTCGCCCACTGCCCCGAGCGCGTGCTCCCCGGCGACATCATCCGCGAGCTGACCCAGAACGACCGTACGATCGGCGGCGTGACGGATGCCGGCGCCCGCCGCGCCGCCGACTTTTACCGCGGGCTCATCGACGGTGACATCCACCTGACGGATGCCACGACCGCCGAGCTCGTGAAGCTGATGGAAAACACCTACCGCGACGTCAATATCGCGCTCGCCAACGAACTCGCCGACATCTGCAACCACCTCGGCGTCGACGTCACCGACGTCGTCAAACTCGCCAACTACCACCCGCGCGTCGACCTGCACCGCCCTGGCCCCGGCGTCGGCGGCCACTGCCTGCCGATCGACCCCTGGTTCGTCGTCGAATCCGCCCCCGAGCGCGCCCGCCTCATCCGCCAGGCCCGCCTGCTCAACGAAAACGTCCCCGAACACCTCGGCGCGCAGGTGACCGAGAGCCTCGACGGCGCCGATGCCCCCGACGGCCGCAAAGTCGCCGTC
This sequence comes from uncultured Bradymonadales bacterium, assembly GCA_964600555.1. Taxonomy (GTDB): domain Bacteria; phylum Myxococcota_A; class Bradymonadia; order Bradymonadales; family Bradymonadaceae; genus CAJXPB01. The sequence goes on along the minus strand of CAZRLK010000067.1, from coordinate 11,389 downwards.
TTCGGCGTCACCTACAAGGGCAACGTCGACGACACCCGCGAGACCCCCGCCCGCGAGCTACTCGCTCACCTCGACGAACGGGGCCTCGACTCGAGCGTCTACGACCCCCACGCCTCGAATTTCGACCGCGAACTCGAGGGACTCGAGGCCACCGTCCGCGACGCCGACGCTCTGGTCGTCGCCGCCGCCCACGACGAATTCAAATACCTCGACCCCGCCGGCCTCCTCGACCTCATGCGCGGCCACACCATCTACGATTTCTGCAACGTCCTCGACGCCGAGAAATGGCGAGAGGCCGGCTTCGAGTACCGAGGGCGGGGCGTGCCGGGAAAGGCGTAGGTTTTGGCCGCGGAGGCGCAGAGGCGCAGAGGAAAAACAACCGGTTGGGTTTCGGGTATTGCTCCCCGGCCGGATAGAGATCGTCCGACTACTTTACGATGCCCCGGCGGCTCCGTCGGCTGCGGAATGCAACGGTCTGGAACCAAGTGATCGGAGTGGCGAGTCGCGGCGATCCACCAACACCCGAACCAAAATTGATTACGCTGTTTTCCTCTGCGTCTCTGCGCCTCTGCGGCTAAATTTCCCGGCGTCTAGAGCCGTGTGACGTTCCCGAACCCCCCCTCCATCGAGTCTCGCGTGTCGAAGACCAGCTCGGCCTCCTCCGCCAGCGCATCGAAGTCGATGTCGTCGTGGTCGGTCGTGATGATCACGAGGTCCTGCTCCTCCAACAACTCGGCCTCGAGCGGCACGGATTCTGCATCGTCGAGCCGTGGGATCGAGGGGACGTACGGGTCGTGGTACGTCAGGTCGGCGCCGCGCTCGTCGAGCTGCTCCCAGATGTCGATCGCCGGCGACTGGCGCAGGTCGTTGACGTTCGGCTTGTAGGCCATCCCGACCATCAGGATGTTCGACCCGTTGATCGGCTTTTGTACTTCGTTCAACAAACGGGTCACGCGCTGGACGACGAACCCCGGCATGTCGCTGTTGAGGTCGGTCGCCAGCTCGATGAACTGGTTGCGAAACCCGTGGTCCTTGGCCTTCCAGCTCAAAAACGACGGGTCGAGCGGAATGCAGTGCCCGCCGATCCCCGGCCCCGGATAAAACGGCATGAAGCCGAACGGCTTCGTCGCCGCCGCGTCGATCACCTCCCAGATGTCGATCTCCATCCGGTCGCACATGATCGCCATCTCGTTGACCAGCGCGATGTTCACCGCGCGGAACGTGTTCTCGAGCAGCTTCACCATCTCGGCTTCGCGCGAGCGGTCGACCGGGTGAATCTCCTCGATGACCTGGTCGTACAGAACTTCAGCGAGGTGACCGGACGTTTCGTCCACTCCGCCGACGATCTTCGGGGTGTTTTTGATTCCGTAGGTTTCGTTCGCCGGGTCGACCCGCTCCGGGCTGAACGCGATGAACAGCTCCTCGCCGGGCTCGTCTTCCTCATCGGCCAGGAGCGGCACGAGGACTTCCTCGGTCGTTCCCGGGTAGGTCGTCGATTCCAGGACGACCAGCGTCGGACCATCCAGGTGGGGACGCAGCGTCTCGGCGGCCGAGCGAATGAAACTGAGATCCGGTTCCCCGGTCTTGTTCAGCGGCGTCGGAACGCAGACGAAGACCGCCTCCGCATTCGCAGCTTCGGCGTAGTCGGTCGTCGGCCGGTAACGCCCCGACTCGAGAGCCATCTTCAGGCGCTCGTCGTCGACGTCGACGATGTTGCTGCGCCCCTCCTCCAGGTTCCGGACGTGCTCCTCGGAGACGTCGATTCCCAGCGTCTGAAAACCCGCTTCGGCGAACTCGAGTGCGAGGGGAAGCCCGACGTAGCCCTGCCCGATGAAAGCGGTCGTGGCGGACTTGTCGTGAAATTTCTCGAGGAGATGCCCAGGCTTGTCATTCATGAATCATCCGGCCACTTCGACATCCGTTAGCTGGCGAGTTTCGAGACGTCTCCCGTCTGCTCGTCCTCGTCCGAACCGTAATACGAGTATCGATAGTACTCGTAGCCGTAGCTTCCGGACGAGGGGACTTCGTTGAGAATACAACCCAGAAGCGGCGCTCCGATCTCGCGCAACTGTTCGAGCGAGCGAGTCAGGGCCTCTCGACGCGTCTTGCCGAACTGAACCATCAGTAAGACGCCGTCGACCGAGTGACTCAAAATGAGCGCGTCCGAGACGGCTGCCAGGGGAGGCGAGTCGAACAACACGCGATCGTAGCGTTCACGGGCCGTCTCGACGAACTCGTCGAATCGATCCGAGTGCAGGAGCTCGGAGGGGTTCGGTGGGATTTGGCCCGACAGAACGACGGAGAGATTGTCGACGAGCGTCTCGCGTACCACGGCATCGAAGTCGTGGTCGTTTTTGATGAAGGACGTGAGCCCGAACGTGTTGTCGAGTCCGAACGTCTTGTGCACCCGAGGCCGGCGGATGTCGGTATCGATGATCAGCGTCTCCTGTTCGGACTGCGCCATTGCGATGCCGGTGTTGACCGTCGTCAGCGTCTTGCCCTGTTTCGGGCCGGGACTCGTCACCAGGATCAGCTCCGGGGGTTCGTCGGGGGCCATGAAGGTGAGATTCGTCCGCAACGTCTTGATGCCTTCGGCGAACGAGCTTTTCGGCGCCGTGTGCGTGATCGTGTCCGCACTCGATTCCCCTGGCGACTGGAGGATGTTGCCCAGCAGGCCCTGGTCCATTTTCGGCAACATCGCCAGGATCGGCTTGTTGGTGTGCTGGGTGATGTCCTCTTTGCGTTTGACCGTCGTATCCATCGCGTCGGCGACGAAGATCCCCATCGCTCCGAAGATCATGCCGAGCAGGGCGCCGAGCGCCAGGTTCATCGGCACGTTCGGCTCGACCGGAGACTTCGGGACCGAAGCATGCTCCAGGACCTGGATGTCCTGGGGTTGATACATCGAACTCATGTTCAACTCCGAGGAGCGCTTCAAGACGGTGTTGTACAACTCCTCGAGGTTTTCTTTGCGGTTTTGCAGTTGATTGAAATCGACGCCGAGTTCGTTCAGGTCGAAGACTTCGCTTTTGAGGTTGTCGAGTCGCGTCTGGAATTCGCGCTTTTGCTGTTCGAGCATGTCGACGCGATTCTCGACGCTCTCGCGGATCTGCTCGACCTCCTGTTCGACGTTCTCGTTGACCGTTTCCAGTTTGCTCGTGAGCGCCTGAACTTCGGGATGTTTCTCCTTGTAGCGGGTCTTGAGATCGGCGAGATCCTCTTCGAGTTCGTTTTGGCGCCGGAGGGCCTCGCTCAACGACTCGCTTTCGGCGAGGCGTCCGACGGCGCCGAGACGACCGGCCTGTTGGAGCTCTTTGATCTGTTCGAGCAAGGTGCGTTCGGAGGAGAGTTTCGTTTCGACGTTCATCAATTCACTGTTGACCGTCTCGATGTTCGAAGCCGTCAGGTTGCGGCGGTCCTCGTACGATAGCGACAGGATGTTGTTCTTGCGTTTGAATTTCTGAAGCTCCGACTGAGCCTCCTCGAGCTCCGTCTTTTTGCCCTCCACGTACGAGTCGAACCAGTTCGTGATCTCTTTAAGCCCGCCGGACTGAAACTCCTTCGTGTACTCGACGTATGCTTCCGCCGTGGCGTTGGCGATCTCCGCTGTGAGTTCCGGATTCGGAAGCTTGACCGATACGATTCCGACACGACTTTCGCGGTGCAGATCGACCGCCATCGATCCGAGCACCCTGTCGATCGCCTTGTCGAGGCGTTGCTCGCGGCTCAGCTCGTTTCCCTTCTTGTCTTCGGTCGGCACGAAGTCGGGATGTTCCAGTAGCCCGATGCGTTTGACGACGCGTTCGGCGAACCAGCGAGAGGTGAAGACCTGTTTTTGGGTGTTCCAGAACTGCTCGAATTCCCATCGGCCGCCCGGGTCCATCATCTCGACCTGCTCCATCCCCCGGCCCATCACCGAGCCCTGCTTTTTGTGGAAGATGATCTCGCTCGAAGCGGTGTACATCTCGGTCTGCTGCTGGCTCCACGCATACGCCGCCCCGATACAGATCATCGTAGCGAGACCGAGCACCCAGTAGTACTGGCGCAGCAATCGCCAGTAGTGGTGGAGTACGTCGCCGACCGATTCCGAGTTCTCCGACGGCGGACGCCCCTCCTTGACTTCATCGAGTTCGTCGTAGCTCGTCATCTCCGTGGACTCACAGCACAGAAGTGACCGATACGAACTACCATGCGTCTGTCGCGAGCGAGAAGCAGGCGACGAAGACACGATGGTGGATCATCGCATGGCCTATCAGAAATGATGGCGAAATGCTAGAGTTGCGGTCGAGGTCCACTCCCTGTTTTTGACTCTCCCGCCTTCTGTGAAATTCGGAGAAGACATCTTCTATTTCGTGCTGCTGGCGCTCCCGGCGTTGGCAGTCGGGGGGGTTCACACCTCGATCGTCGTGGTATTCGCGGGCCTCGTCTGGGCGTTCTGGGGTCTGATGATCTGGGATCGCCGGGGACGAAAACGGACCCGCCTCGAGGTAACCGTTCCGTCGCTGGCATTCTGGCTCTTTGGAGCGGTTTGTCTTCTCCAGATCGTCCCCGTTCCTCTATTTTTCCATCACTTCGTCTCTCCCGAGTCCGCACGGGTTTTCGAGGCGACCGCCGGTGTGCTCACCCCGGATGCGAGCCTCGAGAGCTGGTGGCGCCCAATGTCGATGGCCGTCGGCGAGACGGCCGACCGCGGGCTCAGATGGCTCGCGCTCGGCATGCTCGCTGTGGTCGCTGCCCATCGCCGGGCGCGCGATCGCGAGTGGCGTCGCACCCTGTGGGTCGCGACGGCCGTCGGAGGCGTCGTCTTCCTCGCCGGCCTCGTGCAGACCCTCGCCGACAGCGGGCAGATTTTGTTCGTCTACGAGCCCGAAGCCTCCATCGAGCCGCTGTCGACCTTCGTCAGCCCGAATCATGGGGCTGTCTTTTTCGGACTCGCGGCCCTCGCGGCATTTGCTCTCGCGTTGCGAAGCTTTCCAGACAAGCGAGTCGAGACTTTCGCCGGCGCGTTGGTCGGCGCGGCGGCGGCGATGGCGATGTTCGAGCAGCGGAGTGTCGGGGCGACTTTCGGCTTTCTGCTTGCGACCGGGATCGTAAGTTCGGGCGCGGTTCGCAGTTTCCGGACCAGATGGCGGCTCGACAGCGACACGTCAATTCGACGGATCCTCCTGGGCGTCGCTGTGGCGGTGGTGGTGTTGCCGGCGCTGGTGGCGGCCTTCTGGGCCTGGGGACCGACGTCGGTACAGGCCTCGCTCGCCGACACTTCCTTTGGTACGTGGCTCGCCGACAAGGGGCGCACGCGCCTCGAGCTGGTCCGTGCCGGCTTTGATCTCGTCGGTGACTTCCCGGTGGCCGGCATCGGGGCGGGCGCGACGGGGGACGTGGTGCCGATGTACATCGACTGGAGCGTCGTGAATCCGGCCTCGATCCCGACGATCGAGGTCGAGCCGCTCGAATGGTTGTTTCAGTTCGGCCTCCCGGTCGGCCTCGTCGGCGGCGTGCTGATCGCGTCGTATCTGGGGTTTTTGGGGCGTGACGTCCGAAGTAGCACCCGCTTCCGGTACGTCGTCGGTTTTGGGATCGCGACCTTTTTCGCCGTCAACAGTCTGATGCACTTTCCGTGGCTTGCGCTTGGGACGGCCGTGCCGGCAGTCTTCGTGATCGACTGGCTCGCAGGTCGCGGAGGAATGCGGCAGCCGAGAGAGCGCCCCTGGTATCGACGAGGGGTGGTGGAAGTGTCGCGTCACTTCGAAATGGCAGTGTGGGGGGCGACTGCCGTTGCCGCTGGTTTCCTTACAGTCGTCCACTTCGCGGGGCCGGCGGCCGATCTCGGCCAGTCGGTCGAGCAGCCGATGCAACGGCGGCCGGCGGATGCCGAGCTGAGCGTTCGCGTGGCCGATGCGTTTCGGGAGGCGGGACGCATCGACGAGGCGGCCGCCGCGATGGAGCTCGCCTACCAGCTCGAGCCCCACGCCCGAATGGCCCTGCGCCGTGCGGCGTTTCTGGCCAGGGTCGACCGAACCGACGAGGCGGTCGAGTGGTTCGCCCGCGTCTTCGAGCCCGGCCGCTACGCGCTCCCCGGTCCGCAACTGAAAAGCTGGGTGCGCGGATTCCTCGTGCCCTCCCTCCGCGAACCCGAACCGGTCGCCCGGGCCCTCGCCGATGCCCCCTTGCGCATCCGGGAGCTGGCGGTCGACGAGATGCGCCGGCAGGGCGGCGAGGGGCGCGGGCTCGACCTGGCCGTCGCGCTGACTGGCGAACGGCCCGACTCGTTTGCCGCCTATCGCCTGGTCGTCGACTCGGCGCTGGAACTCGAACAGCCGCTCCTGGCCGAGATGTGGGCGCGCCAGCTCCTGGATCGCGATCTCGACGAGGCCGGCGCCGATGGACGTCGGGGACATCTACTACTCGCTCGCGCCCTCCGGGCCGGCGGCGACAAAGACGGCGCACGCCGGGTCGTGCTCCAGCGCGTGCTGGACGACGAGCGAGGGGGCTCGGAGCGCGTCGGCCTGATGCTCATCGCTCTCGCGCCGAACGAGCCGGCCTCCGCCTCTGACCGGTGGGGCGAGGCGACGCGACTCGTCCTCGAAACCCACTGCCGGCAGCCGGAGACGCGTTGGAAACGCCACCGCTGCTGGCAGGGGCGCGCATGGCTCGACGAACGCAACGGCGACCTCGAGTCGGCGGAGTACGGCTACCTGCGACTCGCCCGAACGAGAGGCCAGTACACCCGTGCCGCACGGTTTTACGCCCGGACCGGCCAGTGTACGCGACTCAACGAAAAGGCCGACGAGTGGCGAACGAAAGCGACGGTCGACGACGACCAGGATCGACGCCTGGAGGCCATTGCGGAGGACTGCGCCGCCCCGGATAGCTCCGATCGATGACTATCCCTGTTCCCGGTGGAAGGTGTTGGCTTCACCCCGGGGCTGCTGTATAGAGTGACCCGACGACTTTGTATCCCATCCGAGTCGGGCGCGCACTGTGACGTCGTACAGTCTGGGCATCCTCAATTCGCATCCGATCCAGTATTTTGCGCCGCTGTATCGCCGACTCGCCGACCATCCCGCCCTCGATCTGACGGTCTTTTTTTGCAGCCGCAAGGGGGTCGAGTCGTACGCCGACGAGGGATTCGGGGGCGTCGAGATCGAATGGGATCGTCCGTTGCTCGAGGGCTACGACTATCGGTTTCTCGACAATCTGGCCGAGGCGCGCGAGGAGGCGTGGGATTTCTGGAGTTTGGTCAACCCCGGCATCGTCCGCGAAATCCGAGAACGCGACCTGGATGCCCTGCTCGTCCACGGCCACAACTTCGCGACTTACCTGCTCGCCGTGGCCGCGTGTCTCGTGAACGAGACGGCTCTGTTGATGCGCTGCGACGCCCACCTCGGGACAGCGAGCAACCACCTCAAGCGAGTGCTTAGGAGGCCGGCCCTCGGTACTCTGTACGCGTTATTCGACGGGTTTCTCGCGGTTGGCACGAAAAATGCCGAATACTATCGCGCAATGGGCGTCGCGGAGGAGGACATTTATGTCGCCCCGTTCAGCGTCGACAACGAATATTTTCGCTCGCGCCAGCTAGATGCAGACGAGGCCACCGAGTTCCGACGAGACCACGGTCTCGATCCGGACCGCCCGGTGATTCTGTTTGCCTCGAAGATGACGCCCGCAAAACGAGGGATGGACCTGGTCCGGGCCTACGAACGCATCCGGCGCCGCGGTGTCGAGGCCCAGTTGGTGATGGCCGGCGACGGGTCTGAACGCCGGAGTATGCAGCAGTACGTCGCCGAGCGAGACATTCCGGAGGTGTTGTTTCCCGGATTCGTCAACCAGTCCGAGCTCCCCAGGTGGTACAGCGTCGCGGACATGTTCGTGTTGCCCACCGAGAATGACGCCTGGGGTCTGGTGATCAACGAGGTGATGACCGCTGCAGTACCCGTGGTTTCGACCTGGGGGGCCGGCGCGAGCTACGACTTGATTGACGGCCGGAAGACCGGTTTCGTCTACGAACCCGGCGACGGCGACCGCCTCGCCGACATCCTCCGGGAATTGGCCGTCGACGAAGATTTGCGCCGGGAAGTGGGAGATGCCGCGGGCGAACTGATCGACGACTGGGGGTTGGAGGCGACCGTCGACGGATACGTCGAAGCTGTGGCGGGAGCCGTCGAAGGATGAGTGATACTTCAACGATTTGGCGCGTAAGGTTTCGGGCGCTTCATATCTGAGCCTTTTCGTCATCGAATTATCCGACGGGGCCAAAGGATTCCATGAGTTCCGAGCGTCAATCCGGTCCGATCTTTGTGGTGGGATGTCCACGAAGCGGCAACACGCTTCTCGGTTGTATCCTCAACAAACATCCGGAACTGGTCGTATTCTTGGAAAATCACACCTTTTATTCCCTGCGGCGCTCTTGGGAGCGTCGCACGACTTCGGGCGAGGAGCCGGTCGAGGCGCTGGTCGACCAGTTCATGGTCGGCAAACGAAACTGGATCGAGAACCACACTGCTGTCGATTTCGATCATGACGAACTCGTCGTCGAGACTCGAGAGGAGGTGCGAGGTAACGCCTGGGGGCCGCTTCTGGATGCCTTCATGAAGGTGTTGGCTCGGCGGGTGAAGCCGAACTTTCGGCGCTGGGGCGACAAGACGCCCCGCAACATCGCCGAGCTTCGGTCCATCGAGCAGACGTATCCCGACTCGCAGATCGTCTGTATCTACCGCGACCCGAGAGACGTCGTCACCTCGTCGTCCCGTGAGAGTTTCGAGCACGCCAGCGACGACCCACTGGTTTGTGCCGAGATGGTGCGCCAGTACTGGACGATCTACGAGCAGGAAAAGGCCAAAATCGACCCGACGAGGTTGTACGAGCTCCGCTACGAGTCGCTGGTCGAGGAGCCGGAATCGACCCTCCGGAAGTTGTGTGAGTTCCTCGAACTCGATTTTACCCGGGATCTACTCCGAGAGGGTGATCCCGAGTTGCGCCGTCGGCTCGGCTGGCGCGATTACAAGGGCTGGGAGGCGATCGAGCCGCAGTCCTCGAGCGAGCGCAAGGCCGGCTCGAAGTGGGTCGAGGCGCTCCTCGCCGATCGGATCGATGAACTCGGCTACGAGCGGATGCACGAAATCGACGCGGCCACGAAGACGCTGGCCGAAGCCTACACGGCGCCGTTTCGACTCTTGCGCCCCGCCCTCGACTACATGTGGCGGCAGCGATACCCGGGCGGCAGCCATTTGTTGATGCACGAACTCCCGGATGGCGGCGACGTTGGCCGCTGGATTCGCCAGGAGGTCTCCCGGCGGTTCGCCTGAGACCTCATTGTCGATCGGCGCATCGAACCCGATGAGCAGGAAGTATCGTTGTCCCGTGTCGAACGACTAAAAACATGGGTTAGACAACAATGGGACCGGTGGCGGGACGTCATCTATACTTCCGGCGCCGAAGGGGTCTTGGTCGTCTCCGGGATCGTCACCGGGATCCTGACCGCCCGCTTACTGATGCCGGCCGGCAAGGGGGCGCTGACAGCCGTGTTGCTCTGGCCGAACCTGTTCGCCTCGTTCGCCTCCCTGGGTACCGGGCACGGCGTCATATATTACGCGGGGAAGAGCGAAGAGAGGCTCGGCGAGCTTGTCGGCGGCCTTTTGGGATTGGCTCTGTTGCAGGGCCTCGTCGTCGCGGCGGCCGGCTGGGTGACCATCCCCTGGATCCTGTCGGAGTACTCGGACTCGACCATCGCGGTCACTCGCCTGATGTTCGTCTGGGTGCCTTTTGCGCGGATCTATTCGTACAACCTCCGGGTTCTGCACGGCATCGGCGAGTTCCGCATCTGGAACGTCGTGCGCGTAGGCCGAAGAGTCCTGTATGCCTTTGCCATTCTCCTTCTCTGGGGCTTTGAAATCGTCTCGGTCAAGACAGTCGTCTGGGGATACCTCGCCTCCGAGGGGCTGGGGGTGTTGGTAGGTAGCTATGCCGTTGCCCGCGAGATCGACGGTGTGAGGTTCGATCTGGATCTCATACGTGGACTGCTCGGTTACGGACTGAAAAACTTTCTGGCGAGTCTCACCCAGAAGGGAAACAAGCGACTCGATCAGGCCCTTATGTCGGCCTGGTTGGCGCCGGAGGCGCTCGGGCTTTATCGCGTCGCCGTCAGCACGACCAAGATCTTGACGCCCCTGAGTGCCGGCTTCAAAAAGATTCTGATCTCGGATGTCTCCCGGGCCGGCGACGAGGAGGATACTGACGCGATGATCGGCGAGAGTTTCCGGGCTGCGCTGCCGGTACTGGGCCTCGCCGCATTGGCGGCGGCGGTGTTGATGCCCGTGGCCGTGCCCCTGATGTTCGGAACCGACTATCAGGCCTCCGTCTGGTCGGCGATGATCCTGTGTGTGGCCGGGGGTATCTGGGGATTGAAACAGATCCTCTTCAATGGGGCTCGGGGCCAGGGTAAACCCGAGATTCCGTTCTACTGCGAGTTGGCGGGACTGGTGATTACGGGCGTGGCGCTGGTCGTTCTACTTCCCGTCTGGGGCATCGAGGGGGCGGCCGTTGCCTCCCTGCTTGCTTACGCGACGAGCATGGGTCTCGCCTACGTGTTGATCCGACCGAATGCGCAGTCCGAATCGGATGTCGAAGTAGTAAAGGATTGAAATTATGGACGTAGTGGTAATTGGGAAGTTCAAGACCGAGATGATGGCCCAGCACATCGCCCAGAACTTCAAGGCGATGGGCCACAATGTCATTCCGCACCAGCCGGGGGTGGACTATGCTCCGAAGGCCGGTAACCTCTGGAAGCGGTGGATCCAGGTCAAGCGTCTGTTGCACGATCTCAGTGGCAAGCTGTCGATCGTCCGCCGGTGGCGCAATTGGAATCTGATCGAGAAACTCCGGGAGACTTCGCCCGATCTGGTCGTCAGTTGCCACGATTTTTTGAGTCCCGAGGAGGTCGATGCGATCCGCGAACATGTCGACAGCCGGATCGTTCTCTGGTTTCCCGACAGCATGTCCAACTATGGGAATGCGATGTTTCTGGGGGCGGACTATGATGCGATGTTCTTCAAGGATCCGTACGTCATCGAGTATCTCGACGGGAAGATCGGGGCGCCGGTCCACTACCTGCCGCAGTGTTTCTATCCGGAGAAACACTCGCTGGGCGACGAAGAGATCACGGCCGCGGGCGGCCGCAAATATGGCTGCGAGGTGACGACGGCCGGCAATCTGTACGCCTACCGGCAGGCGTTTTTCCGCCAGCTCGCCGACTACGACGTCAAAATCTGGGGGGCGCCGCCGCCGACATGGATGCAGGATTCGGTGATTATGGAGATGTATCAGGGGGAGTACGTCTACGATGAGATCAAGGCGAAGGCCTTTTTAGCGGCAAAGGTTCTCTTGAACAATA